>CAZKIE010000001.1:0-149312 GCA_964552825.1 uncultured Staphylococcus sp.
AACAAAGGTGGCTGGTAACAGCTTTTTGTAGCATAGAACTGGCAGTATTTATTTTATTGGTTCTATTTGGGTGCCATAATGCGCTAAGATGTTTTGTACACATTGATTATCAGTTAGGTAACAAAATCAACCAAAATACAACGCAGAAGCCCACGCTTGTATATGCAACTATTGCGTCCGACTATACCTTTCCCAAGGCACTCTGCCGAATGCATGAAATTACATATCCACGGGCATCTACCGTTGCTCAATCCTTGACATCAATATGAAATTGTGCGAGAATCTCAGACTGTCAAGAATCTGCGCGGATAAACGCTTGCTATTTTATTACATCCCGCCTCTCATTACCCCCAGACCGGGGCTCCTGCGATGCGGTCTGCAATGGCAAAAATACGATTTTTATTTTATTCGCACAATACTATGCGAATAATTTGCTGATAGAAAGAAATGATATTGCTGATATAAAAATTCCGCCATGCTTAGGCTTTGCATACGTACCCAAGCGGAACTTTATATATACATAAGTATAGAGGGCCTGTCGATCGACAGACCCTCTTAAAATGTGATAATGGTTTTCGGTTTTTGTCTACTAAAGTCTATTTTGCAACCGTAATTTTTCTGTGTCTGGTATTGATTTTATATCTTCAAGTATCTCGTTAAGAGAGTGACTTTGTTTCGTTCACGATGCAAAGGTATATCATCGATGTTACAATTTTATTACAATCAGAACACAATTTTGCAACACTTAAATTTTTAACACATTTTTACACTCTCAGCGTTCATATCACCATTATCAGAGGCCAAAATCGTACATATCTCAGAAAGATTTTGTAATTTTGCGCTTATTCAAAAAATCTACGTGCAATCTACAATGAAACTCACAGAGCTTACCGCAATCTCTCCTGTCGACGGACGATACCGATCGAAATGCGAGTCATTAGACGAATATTTCTCAGAATTCGCATTGATCCGTTATCGCGTCAAGGTTGAAATAGAGTATTTCATCGCGCTATGCGAGATTCCGCTCGGCCCGCTTGCCGACTTCCCGGCATCAATGGCCGACAGCCTGCGCGACATCTACCGAAACTTCACTGTCGACGATGCCGCCCGCATAAAGGAGATCGAAAGCGTCACAAATCATGACGTGAAAGCCGTAGAATACTTCATCAAGGAGCGTTTCGACAACCTCGGGCTGCAGAAGTATAAGGAATTCATCCACTTCGGACTCACCTCCCAGGACATCAACAACACATCCGTCCCCATGTCGATAGCCGATGCGCTCAACGACGTCTACTATCCCCGCCTGCAGGAGCTGATCGACCATCTCGAGAGCCGTGCCGACGAATGGGCCGACATACCCATGCTCGCCAAGACCCACGGACAGCCCGCATCGCCCACACGCCTCGGCAAGGAGATAAGGGTGTTCAGCTACCGCCTGAGCCGGCAGCTTGACCTGCTGAAGAGCGTACCGGTGAGCGGCAAGTTCGGCGGTGCCACCGGCAATTTCAACGCCCATCTATGTGCATTTCCTGAGATCAACTGGAGGGAGTTCGGCGGCCGCTTCCTGTCATCGCGTCTCGGAATCGAACGCGAGGAATACACCACCCAGATATCCAACTACGACAATCTCGCGGCCATATTCGACGGTCTGGCTCGCATAAACGACATCATAATCGATCTCGACCGCGATATGTGGATGTACATATCCATGGAATACTTCAAGCAGAAGATCAAAGCCGGCGAGGTAGGATCATCGGCGATGCCCCACAAAGTCAATCCGATCGACTTCGAGAACTCGGAAGGCAATCTCGGCATAGCCAACGCCGTGTTGCGCCATCTGTCGAGCAAGCTGCCCATCTCCCGACTGCAACGTGATCTTACCGACTCGACCGTACTTCGCAACATCGGTGTCCCCATGGCCAACACACTCATCGCCCTCGCATCGACCATGAAGGGTATGAACAAACTTCTGCTCAACCGTGAGGCCATTGACGCGGATCTCGACAACACCTGGAGCGTCGTAGCCGAAGCTCTCCAGACCATCCTCCGCCGCGAGGGCTATCCCAATCCCTACGAGACACTGAAAGCCCTCACACGTACCAATTCCAAGGTGACAGCCGAAAGCATCGCGACATTCATCGACTCCCTCGACGTAGCTCCGGAAGTCAAAGAAAAGATGCATACCATAACCCCCCACACCTATACGGGATATTAAACGGCCACCGGAATCATGTTAGACACACCCACCGCCATACGCTTCGTGTTCCTCGCTATCCTCTGGATCGTGTTGTGCTTTCTTGTCGTGGCCACACAGCCATTCTCATTCAGAGTGCTGTTCATCATCGTGGCATCCGGCATTGTGGTGTGGGTACCTTTATATAAGAAATACATAAAGAATGGAAAACGAGAAGAAAAACGATAACGCAGCCCGCTACCCGCTGATCGGACAGATTGACTCTCCGGCCGACCTGCGCAGGCTTCCCTTAGGGAAACTGCCGGAGGTGTGTGGCGAACTCCGTTCGTTTCTCATCGATTCCCTCTCTTCCAACCCGGGGCATTTCGCCTCATCTATGGGAGCCGTGGAACTGACCGTGGCTCTCCACTATGTGTTCAACACTCCCTACGACCGCATCGTATGGGATGTGGGACATCAGGCTTACAGCCACAAGATCCTCACAGGCCGGCGCGACTCGTTCCACACCAACCGCACCCTCGGCGGCCTGTCGGGATTCCCCTCACCCAAGGAGAGTGAATATGACACATTCACCGCCGGCCACGCATCCAACTCCATATCGGCAGCTCTCGGTATGGCCGTAGCCGCCAAACTCCACAACGACGAGCCGCGCCGTCATGTAGTAGCTGTGATAGGGGATGCCTCGATAAGCGGAGGCCTCGCGTTCGAGGGACTCAACAATGCCGCCAACTCCAAGAGCGACCTTCTTATAATACTCAACGACAATGATATGTCGATTGACCATAACGTAGGCTCGCTCAACTCCTATCTGGCACATCTGACATCCTCCAAGCCCTACAACGATCTGCGCTATAAGCTCGCCTCGCTGTTCAACTTCTCTTCCGACGGCAAAGGGAGGATAATGAGGTTCAACAACAGTCTGAAATCACTCATAACCCGCGAGCAGAACATATTTGAGGGGCTAAATATCCGCTACTTCGGACCTTTTGACGGCCATGACCTGCCCACACTCATAAAAGTCCTCAACGACATAAAGGACTATCACGGGCCCCGCATCCTACACCTGCGCACCGTGAAGGGCAAAGGTTTCGGACCGGCAGAGAAAGATCCGTCGGTGTGGCACGCTCCGGGACTATTCGATCCCGTCACCGGCAAGCGGCCCGCCTCCGACTCCTCTAAACCTCCGAAATGGCAGGAAGTGTTTGGCAGCACTCTCGTCGAGATCGCCCGCAAGGATCAGAGAGTGGTGGGCGTGACTGCCGCCATGTCGTCCGGCACATCCATGAATATGCTCCAGGAGACATTCCCGGACCGCACTTTCGATGTTGGCATATCCGAAGGCCACGCCGTCACATTCGCCGGAGGAATGGCAAAGGACGGATTGAAACCGTTTGTGGCCATCTACTCCGCGTTCATGCAGAGAGCATACGACCATATAATCCACGATGTAGCCATCGAGGGACTGCCGGTCGTGTTCTGCCTCGACCGCGCCGGTCTCGTAGGCGAGGATGGTGCGACACACCACGGAGTGTTCGATCTCGCATATCTCCGGTCGATTCCGGGAATGACCGTAGCCTCTCCGCGCAATGCCGATATGCTGCGCCGGCTCATGTACACATCTCTCGGTTTCGACGGGCCGTTTGCCATGCGCTATCCCAGAGGGAACGTGGCGGAGAAGCCATCTGACACCACTGACATCCTTCCCATAGGCAAAGGCGAGAAACTCCGCGACGGCAACGACGCCGTCATCCTCACCGTCGGTCCTGTGGCCGATGATGCCCTGAAGGCTATTGACAGAGCCGGGAAGGAGCTTGGGGTGTCGGTGGGTCTGTATGACATGATCTTCCTCAAACCGCTCGATGCGGAGATTCTCGACGAGATCGCATCAAAGGGTTGCCCCATCATCACCATAGAGGACGGCACCGTCAACGGAGGTCTCGGCTCAGCCGTACTTGAATGGATGTCCGAAAATGGCCACACCGTATCCCTGACCCGACTCGGTGTCCCCGACCGGTTCATACCCCAGGGGAAACCCGGCGAACTCCACAGATTATGCGGATTTGACCCTGACGGAATCTTCAACACTATCGCCAACGTAACCGCCCGAAAATGAAAATAGTCATCGCAGGCTGCGGAGAGGTAGGATGCCATCTGGCCAAACTCCTTTCCCGCGAGGAACAAGACATCACCGTGGTAGACGAGGATCGCACGAAACTCGCGATGCTCGACTCCAATTACAACCTGCTCACCTGTCAGGGCCGTCCGACATCGTTCAAGGCCCTCCGCCAGGCAGGTGTGGAGAACTGCGATCTTTTCATTGCTGTCACACCTTTCGAGACCCGCAATATAGTGGCTTGCTCGATAGCCAAAAGCCTCGGCGCGACAAAGACAGTGGCCAGAGTGGACAATTTCGAGTACAAGGACACCGCCAACCGAGAATTTTTCAAATCCATCGGTGCAGACGACACCATCTATCCCGAATATCTTGCCGCACTCGAGATCATCTCCGCCCTCAACCACAACTGGGTGCGCCACTGGTTTGAACTTCACGACGGAGAGCTGATCCTCGTGGGAGTGAAACTACGCGATGGAGCACCTCTGATCGGGATCAAGTTCAAGGATCTCGGACGTACCACCCACGACTTCCACGTGGCAGCCATCAAGCGTCGCCACGAGACCATCATCCCCGGCGGCGAGGACCGCATAGAGCCAAACGACATCGTGTATTTCATGTCCCTGCCGGGCAACGTGAAACAACTCATACCACTGTGCGGTAAAACCGAGCGACGCATACGTGACATCGTCATAATGGGCGGAAGCCGCATAGCCATACGTCTGTGTGACCTCGCCGGCGACAAATTCAACTTCAAGATACTCGACCCGGACCGCAACGTGTGTCTGAAACTGTCCGAGCAGTGTCCGGACGCTCTGATAATAAATGCCGATGCCCGCGACACCGATGCCCTGCGCGACGCCGGAATTGCCGACACCGATGCCTTCATCGCCCTCTCGGACAGCAGCGAATCAAACATCCTCACCTGCTTGACGGCCAAAGAATTCGGAGTGATAAAAACTATCGCGGAAGTGGAGAATATCCAGTTCATCTCCGAGGCCGAGGGACTGAATATCGGCACTATCGTCAACAAAAAACTCCTCGCCTCCTCCCGCATCTTCCAGATGCTGCTCGACCGCGACACCTCCACATCGAAGTGTCTCGCGCTTGCCGATGCAGAGGTGGCCGAGATAGTGGCGCGCGAAGACTCAAAGATCACCCGCGCACCCATCAAGGACCTGCATTTGTCGCGCTACATGACCATAGCCGGACTGATCCGCGACGGCAAGGGTATGCTCGTGGGCGGAAATACCGTGATCCGCCCGGGCGACCGTGTGGTAGTCTTCACGCTCAACGGTGTGATACATAAAGTGGAGAAACTTTTCACATGAGACACTCCCTGAATCTCCCGTTCATCAACTTTCCGGTGGTGCTCCGCGTCATCGGCCTACTCCTTGTGATAGAGTCTGTGTTCCTCCTTCTTCCTTTAGCCACCTGCCTCTACTACGGGGAAGAAGACTGGCAGTCATTCCTATACACGCTCTGCATCACACTCGTGTGTGGCGGCTCCATGACCCTCATACGCCCCCGCTCATCGGTCATGGGCAAACGCGAGGGATTTCTGCTCACGGCACTCGTCTGGGTATTCTTCTCCATATTCGGCATGATTCCCTTCATTATCTCCCCGGTGAGTCCGATGACCGTCCACGACTCATTCTTTGAAGCTATGTCAGGCTTCACCACCACCGGAGCCACAATAATGGACTCCATCAGCCATCTTAGCCACGGGACAGTGATGTGGCGGTCGCTCATGCAGTGGATCGGAGGCATGGGAATCATACTCTTCACACTTGCGGTAATACCCATGCTCAACCATTCGGGAGGTATGCAGATGTTCAATGCAGAAGTGACCGGGATCACCCACGATAAACTCCGTCCGCGCATATCCCAGACAGCAAAAAGCCTATGGCTCATATATTTCGCTCTTACCGTCACTCTTTTCCTCCTGCTTGTCGCAGGTCCGATGGGACTGTTTGACGCTTTCAATTATTCACTCTCAATCATGTCGACCGGCGGATTCTCCACATCCGACGAAGGCCTGAGCCTGTGGCATAGTGACTATATTGAATTAGTGACGACATTCTTCATGTTCATCGGCGGAGTGAGCTTCACACTCATCTACCGGGCTGTCCACCGCGACTTCCGCTCCGTGTGGAGCAACGATGTGTTCCGGTTCTATCTTTTCACGATAGCGCTTTTCTATGTGTTGTTCGTGGCCAACATCCTGATCAAAGGCCAGGCTACATCGGTCAAATCATGGACTCTCGATCCGCTATTCCAGATAGTCTCCCTGATCTCATCGACAGGATTCGAAGTCGGCGATTTCGGCAACTGGGGCACATTCGCCATATCCATGGCCATGTTCCTCATGTATTTCGGAGCCTGTGCCGGATCCACGAGCGGCGGCGCAAAACTCGACCGGCTCATCTATATGCTCAAAAACTGCCGCAACGAGATAGACCGCTGCATCCATCCCAACAACATCCTGACCGTTAGGATCAACAATAGGGTCATACCTCACGAAATAGTATCGAAAGTCACGGCGTTTCTGTGTCTGTATATGTTCATAATAATCGTGGGAGGCATCATGCTCACGGCGATGGGGATGCCGCTCATCGACTCATTCTTCTCCACATTCACCTGTATCAGCAACACGGGTCTCACATCCGGAGTCACAGGCTACGGAGGCTCGTTCGCCATCGTGCCCGACGCGGGGAAATGGCTGCTCGCGTTCATCATGCTCACAGGCCGTTTGGAGCTATTCACCGTCCTCGTCATCTTCACACCCTCATTCTGGAAGAAGTAAGCGCAACTACAATAAAACAGGCTCCCGCAACGTTAGAATAGAGCAATATTCTTCGTTGAACACTATGAGCCTCTTTGATATATTCCGTAAGAAAGAGCCTGTGAAGCTCCCTTTCTCCACTGACATCCACTGCCATATAGTCCCGGGGGTAGACGACGGATCACCCGACGCCGCCACTTCCGCCGATCTCGTTGAGCGAATGTCGGGCTGGGGCATCAGCCGCATCATAGCCACACCCCATATCACCGAGGCCACATTCGAGAATACTCCCGACATACTTGATCCGGCTCTTGAGGAACTGAACGACGAACTGCAGCGCAGAGGAGTACAGATACCCGTGACACGCGCTTCGGAAAACCGCATCGATGACTTCTTCCGCGATCAGCTCGAGAAGGGACTCATCACAATGATGCCTAACAATTATATTCTCGTGGAGTGTTCGTTCATACAGGAGCCATGGCAGCTTGACCAATTCCTGTTCGATCTCAAGATCAAAGGTCTACGCCCTATAATAGCCCATCCCGAACGGTACTTCTACTACTTCGAGGGCCACTCCTCCCGATATGACGAGCTTCACCGTGCGGGCAACCTGTTCCAGATCAACGTGCTTTCGCTCGCCGGAGCCTACTCCAAGGCAGAGAAAAAGATGGCCGAGGAGCTTATAAAGCGTGGCTATGTCGATTTTCTCGGGACAGATCTCCACAACCATCGTCACGCCGACTGCATAGATGCCTATCTCGCATCATCCGACGCCCGCAAACACTTCCAGGCTCTCAGCGGCCACCTGCTCAACGACACTGCCTTCGTATAGCTCCGAATACACGCGGTTATTTATTGCGATTAGCCTAAAAATTCGTAACTTTGCATGAAATATTCCAACCAATCATGCATACCCGTCAAGAAAAGATAGAGGCTCTCGGAAGAGTGATTGACACGCTTGATATCCTGCGCGTCAAATGTCCCTGGGATGCCAAGCAGACCAACGAATCCCTCCGCCCCAACACAATAGAAGAGGTATATGAGCTATGCGATGCGCTGATCAAGGAGGACGATGCCAATATCCGCAAGGAACTGGGCGACGTACTGCTCCACGTGCTCTTCTACGCCAAGATCGGAGAAGAGAAAGGCGCGTTTGACATAGCCGATGTGTGTGATGCACTCAACAACAAACTCATCTACCGTCATCCCCATGTGTTCGGAAGCGAACACGTTGATTCCACAGATGAAGTGCTCCAGAACTGGGAACAGCTCAAACTCAAGGAGAAGGGTGGCAACAAGACCGTACTGTCAGGAGTTCCGACAGCTCTTCCGGCAATGATCAAGGCAGAACGAATCACAGAGAAAGCCGCCAATGTGGGTTTCGACTGGCAGAACCGCGAGGATGTGTGGGATAAAGTGAAAGAGGAGATTGACGAGTTCGCCCGTGCGGCCGCCACATCCGCCGCGACAGAGATGGAGGAAGAGATGGGCGACGTGCTTTTCGCCATAATCAATGCCTCCCGTCTCTACGGTATCAACTCCGAGAACGCCCTTGAGAAAACCAATGCCAAATTCATAAGACGTTTCAACCATATAGAACGCAGGGCGGCCGAGGCCGGACGCCGGCTCAAGGACATGACTCTCGAAGAGATGGACGCCCTATGGGATGAAGCCAAGAAGATGGAACGCGAAGGATGACCTGCAATGAACTGAACATACATCCGCGGGACTCCCGCCTGTCATTCGACGCCGGGAGCCATACGTACTATTGCGACGGGACGGAATGTATATCAGTCACAACCCTCGTCGACGGCTGCTTCCCGAAATTCGACTCCGAATACTGGGCCACCCGGATAGGACTGCGCGACGGAGTGGAACCGGCAGTGCTTCTCGACCGATGGGCACGGGAAGCCGAACGCGCCCGCGACCTCGGGACAATGATGCACGCAAAGATAGAGCGTTACTATCTCGGCAATGATGACGGCGATGATTCCGACGCACTGCGCCTGTTCCGCTTATTTGCCGCACACAATATCCTCTATCCTTACCGCACGGAGTGGCGTGTGTTTGACGAAGACCATTCGATAGCCGGGACAATAGACTTTCTCGAGCGTACACCCTCCGGCACTTACAACATCTATGACTGGAAACGCTCCAAGAAGCTTGTCGAGGCAGACGGCCGCATCATCATGCAATCGCCATTCAACAAACGCGCACACTACCCGCTCAACCATCTTCACGACACATCATACTGGCACTATGCCCTTCAACTAAGCATCTACCGCTACATCCTTGAAAACAAATACGGGATCCACGTCTCAGGCATGAAGCTTGGAGTGTTCCATCCTTCATGCGCGACTCCCTGGATCATCACGGTGCCATATCTCGAGCGCGAAGTGGAGACCCTGATGTCGCAGAGAGTCTCCGCAAGGGTTAAATGTTGTTAATTATCCTCACAGACTGTCACTATTCAAAAAATCATCCGTCAAATACAGATAGACACAATCCGGAAATAAATCAAATCATTCAATTCAACAATATGAAAAAACTAATCAATCTTGCAATGTTCTTCATGGCGGCAGTCGTGCTGCTGATGCCGGACATCGCCAAGGCCCAGCAGAGTGCGCCCGAGAATCCCATGATGGCACAACTCCCGATGGATTCAGCCATTCGTTACGGCAAGCTCCCCAACGGCCTCACCTACTACATCCGCCACAATGAATATCCCAAGGGACAGGCAGACTTCTACATAGCCCAGAATGTAGGTTCCGCTCTTGAGGAAGAGAACCAGCGCGGACTCGCACATTTTCTTGAGCATATGTGCTTCAACGGCACAACCAACTTCCCCGGCAACCAACTCCGCGACTGGCTCGCCACCGTCGGCGTTCGTTTCGGAGTGAACCTCAACGCTTATACAGGTGTCGACGAGACCGTCTACAACATATCGAATGTTCCCGTGGCACGTGAGAGTGTTCAGGACTCTTGTCTCCTGATCCTCCACGACTGGGCCAATGACCTAACCCTCGATCCTGAGGAAATTGACAAGGAGCGCGGTGTGATACATGAGGAATGGCGTCGATCCAATGTGGGTCAGATGCGTATCCTCGAGCAAGTGCTCCCGGATCTCTTCCCCACCACCAAGTACGGACGTCGTCTGCCCATCGGTACGATGGAAGTCGTGGACAACTTCGCACCACAGGCACTCCGTGACTACTATGAGACATGGTATCGTCCCGACCAGCAGGCCGTAATCGTTGTCGGTGACATTGATGTGGACCGTATAGAGGGCAAGATCAAGGAAATGTTCTCATCCATCGAGATGCCTGCTAATGCAAAACCCCGTACATACGAACCGGTGCCTGACCATAAGGGTACACTCTACGGCATAGGATCCGATCCGGAACAGGAATCACTCATGGGTCAGATCTACTTCCTCTCCGACCCCATGCCCAAGGAAATGAAGAACACCATGATGGGCTACATCAACGACTATGTGGAGTCAATGGCAAGCGCCATGCTCAACGCCCGTCTCAGCGAGATATCCTCCAAGCCGGACGCACCGTTTGCCGGTGCCGGTGTGTACTTCAACGACTTCATCGTAGCCAAGGCCAAAGAAGCAATGAGTGCAGGTATCGCAGCCAAGGGCAACGACATCATCGAACCGATGCAGGCCGTCTACCGCGAGATACTCCGCGCGCAGCGTGGCGGATTCACCCACGGAGAATATGACCGCGCGAAGTCAGAATATCTATCAAGGATGGAGAAATCCTATAACAACCGCGCTACCCGTGAGAACGGAGCATACGTCAAGGAATATGTCTCCAACTTCACCGACGGTGATGGCATTCCGGGAATTGAGATTGACTGGCAAATTGTGCAGCAGCTCGCAGCCATGATTCCCGTCGAAGCCATCAACCAGGCATTTGCCCAGATAGTGACTCCCGACAACCGCGCGGTAGTGGTACTGTCGCCTGAAAAAGAGGGCTATACACTCCCCACCAAGGAAGAACTCGACGCAGCCTTCGCCGCCGTGGATGCAGAAAACATCGAGCCTTTTGTAGACGAGATGAAGTCAGAACCCCTGATCCCGACAGCCCCAGTGGCCGGTAAGATCACCTCCACAAAGGAGGACAATACATGGGGAACCACCGTATGGACCCTCTCCAACGGAGCCACAGTAATCGTCCGTCCTACCAAGTTCAAGGAGGATGAGATCCTCTTCGGAGCCACCGGATTCGGAGGATATGCAGGATGTCCGGCCGACTATGCCAACTCAATAATATCCATGCCTCTCTTCATGGGAGCCTACGGCCTCGGATCATATACCCGCAACGACCTCGAAAAGTATCTCGCCGGCAAGCAGGCAGCCCTCGCCATCAATATAGATGCCTACCGCACCAATCTGTCGGGAGCCACCACACCCAAGGACCTTCCCACTCTCATGGAGCTTATCTACATGGGATTCAAAGACGTGCAGTTCACCGAGGATGAATTTACCGCTCTTCAGAAGGCATACTCCGGATTCCTCGCCAATCAGGAAAGCAATCCCGATTATATCTTTGAGCGTGACATGACCAAGGCACTCTATGCAAGTCCCTTCAAGCAGACACTCAGCTCCGCATCGATCGACGGGGCATCACGCGACCAGATCATCAAGCTCGCACACGACGTGACAGCCAATGCAGCCAACTACACATTCTTCTTCGTGGGAAATGTGGACATGGATGCCCTCAAACCACTCGTAGAGACATATATCGCATCACTTCCAGGCAATGCGAAGACCAAACTCGGCCAGCCCGAATATGATCCGGCACTGTTCGAGAAAGCCGGCGAAGGCACAGAGACATTCACCACACCTATGGCAACACCTCAGACACAGGTACTGATCGTGGAACACAGCTCCGCGCCCTATACGGCCATGAACTCCACTCTTTCCGATATAGCCGGACAGATACTGACAAACCGTCTCATCGCTACCGTCCGCGAGGAGATGGGTGCAGTCTACTCCATTTATGTGAGCGGCTATCCCTCACGCGAGGGTATCTGGACCGCGACGCTCCAGAGCCAGTTCCCCATGAAGCCCGAGATGAAGGATGAGGTACTCAACTATATCCACGGTCAGTTCACAGCTATGGAAAGCGACGTGAAAGAGGATGAGCTTGCTCCCGTCAAGGAGTATCTTGTGAAGACCTATACCGAAAATAAAGAAAAGAACAATATGTGGCTCGGCGCGCTCATGGGCACATCAATGAACGGTGTCGATACCTTCAACGGAAACATCGAAAGGGTCAATTCAATCACCACAGACGATGTGAAGAAGTTCATGAAGGATATGAACGCACAGGGCAACTACCGCGTGGTAGTGCTCGACCCCGCCAATTGATCCACCGAACCGAACCGGACAAGACCTCTACAAGCGGACGTTGCCACAATGGCTTCGTCCGCTTTCCCATTTTGATAAGTTTTATTGATTGGTGAAGATAACGGCAGGACAATCCGGTACTTGCATCTTGGAAAACAGAGAACATATTCATGACATACAATTGCTAAGAGGTTGTTTTGATATTTCAAATGCAAAATTACATCACCGGAAATCCGAAAAGGTGCGATAACGCCGCTAAGTCAACCAAAATATCCAAAATAATTCGTAACTTTGTCTAAAAGGATTAAAGCATAAGTGGAAAAAGTGAATGAAAACGGACGGCGGATCATATTCGTCACCGGCGGACAGAGATCCGGAAAGAGCGAGTGGGCAGAACAGAAGGCATTGTCGCTCTCCCCTACACCGGTCTATGTGGCTACGGCAAGAATATGGGATGAAGAATTCCGCACCCGGGTGGAAGCTCATCAGACCCGTAGAGGCCCGGAATGGACCAATATCGAAGAGCCGTTGCATCTCGGCAGTCTTGATATGTCGGGACGTGTGGTATTGGTGGACTGTGTCACCTTATGGGCCACCAATATGTTCTTCGAGCACGGAGAGAATACAGAAAAGGCTCTTGAACACCTGAAAGATGAATTTGACTCGTTCACGTCACACAATGCCACATATATATTCGTCACCAATGAGATAGGACTCGGAGGAGTGAGCGAAAACGCCATGCAGAGACACTTCACAGATCTACAAGGAAAAATCAACCGCTACATCGCAGCCATAGCCGACGAGGCCTACATGATGGTATCCGGCTTAGAAATCAGATTGAAATGAAACGCTTTGACATAAGACATCCCGATGACGCTATCAGACCTCTGTTGGTTGATAAGATAGACAACCTCACCAAGCCGAAAGGCTCCTTAGGGCGTCTGGAGGAGCTCGCACTGCAGATCGGACTTGTCCAGCAGACACTATGCCCATCACTAAGAAAGCCCTGCAACATATTATTTGCAGCCGACCACGGAATAGAGCGTGAAGGTGTCACGGTGTCACCGCGCGAAGTGACCTGGCAACAACTCAGCCATTTCACCCACGGAGGAGCCGGAATAAACTTCCTATGCGAGCAGAACGGATTCCGCCTCGTGCTTGTTGACGCAGGGGTAGACTATGACATCCCTCCCGGCCGCGGAATCATTGACAAGAAAATGGGACGCGGAACCGGAAACTTCCTCTGCGGGCCGGCCATGACAACCGAACAATGGGATGAGTGCCTCACACGTGGAGCTGATGTGGTCGATATGGTCTATGCCGACGGATGCAATGTGGTGAGTTTCGGTGAAATGGGGAGCGGCAACACCTCCCCGTCATCGATATGGATGCATCTTCTCACCGGAATACCACTGATCAAATGTGTGGGAGCCGGAGCCGGGCTTGATAATCCCGGAGTTCGCCATAAACTCGACATACTGACACGTTCCATGGCAAACTACTCCGGCACAGACGATCTTGAGGAAAAGCTCGCCTGGTTCGGAGGTTTTGAGCTTGCCATGGCAACCGGAGCGATGCTGCGGGCTGCCGAGCACGGGATGATCATAATAGTCGACGGATTCATCATGACAGCCTGTATCGCAGCAGCCGCAAGATTCTATCCGGCAGTGCTTGACTATGCCGTGTTCGGCCATCAAGGGGATGAATCAGGCCATAAACTGCTGCTTGATGCAATCGGTGCACGCGCACTCCTGCATCTCGATATGCGGCTTGGCGAAGGTTCGGGAGCTGTCTGTGCATATCCCATACTCCAGTCAGCGGTCAACATGATCAACAATATGGATTCGTTTGAAAAAGTATCAGTCACCAAATATTTCTAATGAGAAAACTCCTTGCCGCACTCATATTCTTCACCCGCCTGCCATTCTGGCGTATAGCCGATGTACCGTCAGAATATTACAGACGTGTGGTGGATCTCTGGTCTGCCACAGGGTGGATAACCGGCGGGATCACCGTCCTGTCGCTCTACGCGGCCGGACAGATCCTTCCCCTGCCGTCGGCAGTCATGGCCGCCTTTGCAGTGAGACTGCTCGTCACCGGAGCGCTTCATGAGGACGGATTTGCCGATTTTCTTGACGGTATGGGCGGAGGGACATCGCGAGAAAGGATCCTCGCCATCATAAAAGACTCGCATATCGGAACCTATGGTGTGATCGGACTAAGCGTCTACTATATATTTATCGTGTCGCTTCTATCATCTCTACCGCTACATCTGTGCTGCGCATTGGTTTTCGCTGCCGACCCGTGGAGCAAATTCTGCGCCTCACAGATCATCAACTTTCTCCCTTACGCACGCAAGCAGGAAGAGGCTAAGAACCAGACTGTCTACCAAAGGATGGGTGTGGGACAATGGATCCTGAGCTTCATATTCGGTGTGATACCGCTGTTTGTCATACCCCTATGCTATCTTCCGGCCATAATCATGCCCCTCATAGTGGCAGCAATATTGATAATACTGATGCGCAGAAAGATACAAGGCTATACCGGTGACTGCTGCGGAGCCACATTCGTGATGGGCGAACTGTCATTCTTCATAGCTGCGGTCATAATCCATCACCTCACAACTGCATGAAGATAACACTCATACGCCACACATCGGTCGACGTACTGCCCGGAACGTGCTACGGGCAGTCAGATGTACCGTTGAACGATAGCTTCATAGAGGAGGCCGACAGGGTCTTGTCGGCTCTCGCAGGGATGAAATTCGACCGGGTGTTCACATCTCCGCTGAGCAGATGCGTAAGACTGTCGGATTATTGCGGATACTGCGATGCCAACAGAGATCCACGGCTTATGGAGATGGACTTCGGGGATTGGGAAATGAAACGATGGGAGGAGATCACCGACCCGCGACTGCAGGAATGGTTTGATGACTATCTGAACGTAAAAGCCACCGGCGGAGAGTCGTTTGCCGACCAGCAAGACCGTGTGGCTGATTTCATTGCAGATCTATGCCGGAAAGACTACCAGGAAGTGGCAATCTTCACCCATGGCGGCACCATATTGCAGTTTCTTATTGTCCTCGGCTATGTATCCACCGACAATATGTTTGAGCATCAGCCTCCGTATGGAGGAATTCTAAAAATAGACGTAGACACAGACACGCACAATAAGCACCATGGCAACCATCAGAGCCTCCGAACGGATATTTACGGCGACAGACCGGATCATATCAGCAGTTGAGAGAGGCCGAGGGTTGATGCCGATATACGGCTTATATACGGCCTGACCGAAATAGTCGTGTGTTCCGCCGAACCGACAGTCAAGAATCCCGGCGAGAGCAGCCTCGGGATAGCCGGAGTTCGGGCTGGCGTGTTCAGGGCCAAAACGTCTCACCCACCTCCAAAGACCGGGACGACCGGACACGACAATCATCAATATAGCGGTGAGACGAGCCGGAATATAGTTGGCGAAGTCATCAATCCTCGCAGCCCAACATCCGAAATCACGATACCGGTCATTCCTGTAGCCTATCATCGAATCGAGAGTATTGACCATCTTGTAAGCAAGCATCCCGGGCACACCGAGAAGCATATACCAGAATAATGGAGCTATCACACCGTCACTTAGATTCTCAGCGAGGGTCTCGAGCGCGGCAGTGCGCACTTCTCTATCCGACAATGACGCAGTGTCCCGTCCAACTATACGTCCTACCTGCCTCCGTCCCTCCCCGATAGATCTGTCAGCTGCCTCAAACACCATTCTTACCTCATCGGCAAGGGTCTTGCCGGCAAGGCAATAGAATATCACCACCGACTCGACAGCGATCCTGAGCCAAATCAATGGTGTAATGAGACGCAATATCAATGAGGCGATGATGTAGACCGCGAGGATTAGCCCCACAGCAGTAAAGGCTCCCTTTGCCTTCCTGCCGGTTCCCTTGTTCAACCTATGTTCAAGGAAAGATATACACTTGCCGAATCCGACTACCGGATGCGGCAGAGAGACCGGATCGCCGAAAATACGGTCGAGAAACCAGCCAGCCAGAAGAGGTACTATCGCAATGATGATATCCATTCTGAAATCGCTTTTATCAACATATCATTTTCCTCGCGTGACTGCACAGCTATGCGTATATCCGCCGGATTTCCGGTGATATTTGAGGCATCACGTACAAGGATACCGTGTCGCTCCACCAAATACCGTTTCAATTCAGAAGCCGAGCCGGACGGGAGTGTGGCAAGGAAGAAATTGCAATCAGTGGCTGCAATATTCAGCCCGACTTTCCGCAGCTCCTCCGACACTCTAAGAGCCTCGGCATTGAGCGATCCGGCATCTATCGGATATTTATCCATATTGTCCAGAAGATAGTGTGATGCGGCGATAGCCACACTCCCCACACTCCATGGCATTCGAAGCTTCTTGAGTCCGGCTATGAGTGATGGGTCTCCCACTACATAACCCACTCTCAGTCCGGGGACGGAGAATCGCTTTGTAAGTGAATGTAAATACAATGTGTTTCTTCTGTCAGTCCTGAAAACAGGCCGGACAGAATAGTCAGAATATGCCATATCAATGACAACAACAGCATCGGCGCGCATCTGTGGAAGTCTGTCGGAGGCATTTCCGTCAGGATTGTTTGGAATACACATCCACACCACATCCGCATCTACGGAATCCGTGAATATGTGGCCATACATCCGGCAGGCATCCTCATACTCACTGAATGTAGGCTTGCGAATCCATGATTTTCTTCCTCCGAAGTAACGGGCGATCAAGTATATTGCATCCGTAGCACCCGAAGTCACCATGACCGAGCCCGGCTGCAAACCCATCATCTCTTCCAGTTTAGTCTCCACTGACACCGGAGCCGGCTCCGGATAGTTGGACAGGAGATCCTGACGGGATGCGAGCATTTCCATCAGCCCGGAGTGGTCCACATCCTGCACGATATTAGAGCTGAAATTATGCTTCACCTTATCTCCGTAGAGATAAAGATCATCGCCATGTCCTTCAATCATCTCTACCAAGAATTTTATACAACCTGTCAATATCCACATACTCGCGCAACATCACAGCCAGTGCGTCATACTGTTGTTCCTTATACGCGGTATAGTCGAACGTCCCGGTTCTGTCCGAACCGGAATATGGGGCAAGAAGAGCATCGATGACCTGCTGATTGTCGAGGATACCATGAATATATGTACCCATGATCTTATCAGAAACCCGGCATCCGTCCGTGCTCCCGTCAGCATAGCGGCACAGTGGAGCCGCTCCGGGATCAAGAATGGTCTCTCCCATGTGTATCTCATATCCGTGACACACGCAGTCACCGCCGTGGAAACCGAAATCAACGGTTCTCGTGGTCTTTCCGGAAGTCAGTGTTGTACGCACGGGGAGGAGTCCTATGCCGGGAAGCGAACCCACATTACCCTCAATTCCATCAGGATCAGCCACGTCAATACCCATGATCTGGTATCCACCACATATCCCGAACACAGTTTTCCCCTCCCGTGCGGCAGTCTGTATGGCTTTCGCCATTCCATTGCGCCGCAGTTCGTAGAGATCATCAAGAGTAGACTTACTCCCGGGAACCATAATTATATCAGCACTATCAAGATCATCCGGATTATTGGTATAATAAAGATTTACTCTCGGATCCCTCTCCATCACATCAAAATCGGTGAAATTCGAGATGTGACGCAGAAGGACGACAGCCACATTCACCTTTCCCTCCTCCGCACGACGGCGTTTTGAGTCAAGCGCCACAGAATCTTCTTCCTCGATATGCAGATCACGGGCAAACGGGACAACTCCAAGCACAGGCACACCGCATATCTCCTCCATCATCCTGCGGCCATCCTCGAAAAGCCGCATATCGCCACGGAACTTATTTATAATGATACCCTTTATCCGCATCCTATCCTCCGGCGACTGGAGCATCACCGAACCATATACACTTGCAAACACACCACCCCGGTCTATATCAGCAACAAGTATCACCTTTGCACCGGCATGGCGCGCCATGGGCATATTCACAAGATCACTGTCGCGCAGATTTATCTCGGAAATACTTCCGGCTCCTTCCATAACTATGGGATTGTGCTTTGAGGCCAGACGGTCAAAAGCAGCACATACCGCTGAACGCAACTCCTCACGCCCTTCCTTCCGGAAATACTCATAAGCATTGCGGTTGCCGATTGGCTTACCGTTGAGCACCACCTGGGAAGTATGGTCGCCGGATGGTTTCAAAAGAAGAGGGTTCATATCCGTGGAGCATGGTATTCCGGCAGCCTCAGCCTGTACGGCCTGCGCGCGGCCTATCTCAAGACCGTCAGGTGTGGCAAACGAGTTCAATGCCATATTCTGAGCCTTGAAAGGGGCCGGCGTATATCCATCCTGCCGGAAGATCCGGCACAGGCCTGTTGCAATAAGGCTCTTGCCCACATCGCTGCCGGTCCCGGCCAACATCACCGGGCTAAGTTTCCTCTTCATCATTTCTTATTCTTATAAGCAAACAGTTTCCAACGCTCCTCATCAGCTCCGGCTCCGCTCATCTCGGCTCTCGCCATGACAAAGAAGAGATCAGACAGGCGGTTGACATACCTCAGGATTTCTTCCGGGACAGGATCCGTATCGTTCAACTCCCACAGCCTGCGTTCGGATCTGCGGGCCGCAACCCGCGACGCATGGAGGAAAGCGGCAACACAAGTACCCCCCGGAAGGACGAAATAATCCGATGCCCCACACTGTCCTGTGAATCCATCAATCAGCTCCTCAAGATCACTGACAAGAGTCTGTCGCAACCGGTTTGGATTCTGATCGCGCATCTCGCTACGTGTGGCCACAAGACTCATCACCATCATGAGATTTAGCTGAATATCCTTGAGGACATCCTGCCGGACATCGTCGGGAGCCATGAACGAACGCACAAGTCCCACAGATACATTAAGTTCGTCAAGAGAGCCATTGGTCTCTATCCTTATGTCGGTTTTGGGTACACGCAGGCGACCATGAATAGATGTCATGCCACCATCACCTGTCCGTGTATATATTCTTTTCATAGATTCCAAAGTTTTAGTATGCCATACTCGCCCCAGTATAGATGGGTATATCCTGCATACATATTCTTATAATGGTAAACCGGGGTATTCACCTTCTCCCCCCTGACATTAAACTGCGACCCGACCGAGGGGAGCACGTCAGGATCCGTCAGGCGCGAATAGTGGAATTCGTGACCTTTGAAATTATATATTCCAATCTTCACACGACGATAGCCGAGCGATAGCCGGGCGTCACGCATGGTGGTCGATGTCGGTATGACTCCACACATTCTCACTCCGTCGATATCACGGGTGAGATATATCATTCCTCCACATTCCGCCCACATCCGGCCTCCCTGCTCCACATAATCCGCTACCGAAGCGCGCATGGACACATTGGCTTCAAGCTCTTTTGCGAACAATTCCGGATAGCCTCCGGGAAGATAGACCATATCTACATAATCCGGAAGAGACCTGTCGCGCAGAGGTGAGAAATATATTATCTCGTGAGGAAGAAAAGACCGTATGTTCTCCGGATATATGAAATTGAAAGCTTCATCACGCGCAACAGCTATCCTGAGTCTCTTTTCGACCGTGATGATATTCTCATCGGCAATAATTTCAGGCTTCCTCGCCGTCAATTCCAGAATGCCATTGATATCCACGTGCTCCTTGACCGCGGCTGCAGCCGCCTGCACGAAGTTTTCCATTTCCTGCCGCCCTGAGAGGGTGAGACCAAGGTGTCTTGACGGAGTCTTCAACGCATCCAATCTCGAAATATAGCCAAGACACTCCATCCCCGCATCTTCGCACGCCTCCTTCAGGAGATTGAAATGTCGCGGAGAGGCCACACGGTTGAACACAACACCACATATTTCCGAGCCAAAATCAAAGAATTTAAAACCGGTAATAGTGGCAGCCACAGAATAGGCTGCAGATGCTCCGTCGACAAGCAGTATCACGGGCAGCCGGAGCATTCTGGAGATATCGGCACTGCTTCCCTTCATACGGTCATATCCGTCATACATTCCCATGGCACCCTCGACAATGCTCACGTCACCGCCCTCAGAATAGCGGCAGAACGTCCGGGCCACATAATCCTCGGATGCCATGAAAGCATCAAGATTTATCGAATCTCGCCCAGTGGCAACACGATGAAACTGAGTGTCAATATAGTCGGGACCGCACTTGAACGGCCGTACATCAAGCCAACGCTCACGAAGAGCGCGCATGAGTCCGAGCGAGAAAGTAGTCTTTCCACATCCCGACGAAGTGGCTGCAATCACAAAACCGGAGGAACTCATATCTTCATTCTGTATCTTATCGCACCATTATCATCAATAATTACCGTCTCAATCTCACCTTCAGGAAATACACTCCTGCAGACACCGGCAGCAGCCGTTAGCAACGCCGGAAAAAACTTATCGGCATCCTTCGGCTCAAGCACATTCCACAACTGACGTGCCATATCTATATCAGAAATTATATCAGCACAGCCGTCGCTACAACCGGCGTCAACTGCAAGCGAGCGTAGGAAACCGCGATCCATAGCGACCTTGTGGGAATGTGTGTCAAGATGACCTGCGGCAAGCTTCACGGCCTTTCCTATCATCAGTCCTACCGTGATCCTGTTTATTCCAAGCCGGAAAGCAGCCTTGAGTGTCTCACCAATCGCATTTCCATAATGCACAAATGCCCTTGGAGGCAGCGATGGATAAAGCGAGCGTACACTTTTTTCGCTTTTGGCTCCTGAATTGACCACGAGCCTTTCACATCCTGTGGCGACCGCCACCTCGATCTCCCGTGTCACCGCCTCGACAAAAGCCTCATTCGAAAATGGACGCACTACTCCGGATGTACCTATAATGGAGATTCCACCCTGCACTCCTACCCTGTCATTGAAAGTACGTCGCGCCAACTCCTCTCCACCGGGGACAGACACTGTGATATCAACACCTCCCACAGGATATATCCTTCGTACTGCCTCCACCATCATTTTCCGTGGGACCGGATTGATGGCAGGTTCTCCCGGTTCAAGGCCGAGACCGGGAAGTGTCACCACACCTACACCCTCGCCTCCGAAAAATCGTATATCTTCCGATTCTCGGTCGGAAAGTTCCACCCGGGCAATTATACACCGTCCGTTGGTAACATCCGGATCATCACCGGCATCCTTGACAACGGAAGCCACCGCATATCTATCACCCTGCTCCACAATCGCGGCATCAACCTCCACGGTCTCCCCGACAGGTAGAACGACCTCTACCTTTCCGGAGAAATCGAGATCCAGAACAGTCAGGATCGCAGCTGTGACAGCCGCAGTGGCACACGTTCCTGTGGTCAGGCCGCTCCGTAGAGGGAAAAATCCCGGAAGAAGTCTCTCGACCGCCCGGCGTAGTGTCACCTCTCCCTCGACTACAATAAATTCAGCAGGAAGAACGGGGCGTTTTACTACAAAAACATTTATGCCTCTTTCGAGTGCGGCATCCACTTTCTCCACAAATCCGCCGGACTCTCCACTTTCCTTCGTGATCACCGCATCAGGCCGGACAATATCAAGCGACTCACCCTCATCCTGTCCCGGACGGTAGTAGATCACATTTTCCAAAGGGAATCCGGCCTGCACGACCTCACGTCTCGACTCATCACGATCCAATATACGGAAAACACAGTCATGCTCTACCCAAAAGCGCCTCAACTTAGGTATTGTCCTGACGCCAGTAAGAGCAAGCAGCCTCTTGACATCCAGACGGAGCATCTGCTCCACCGCATCGTCATAACTGTCACACCATATCAACCGTCCGTCCCTCGGCGGGAAACGGCGTTCGAGACGGATCACCGGGACACCACACACGGCAGACACACGGGCAATCGTCTCATGCAGATGTCCGGCAAACGGATGCGCCGCATCAACGATCAGGTCTACCTCCCTGCGTCTGACAAGATCAGACATCGCATCATAATCAAGCATACCGGATAGTTGCACGGCATTCGGGGAATCAATTTTCTGAAAATCGCCAAGGGTGGAATATAGATATGGCTTTCCGGCACCGTCGAGCACCCTCGCGGCGATCCGTCCCTCCGTAGTTCCACCAAAGACAAGTATCATGGCCTGTACAAGTGTTTAAAGTCCGCACCATATAGTTTTGAAAGACCCTCGCGGTTATCAATTGCATCACCGACGACAAGCAGCGTCGTCAGCGTGAGATTGTTGTCATGCACTATCTTGGCAAGATCCTTCAACTGACCACGATAGATCCTCTCGTCCTTCCATGTGAGCTTATAGCAGGCCGCCACAGGTGTCTCCGGAGGATAGGCCTGAAGCAACTGCGACTGGACATCATCGACCACACCGGCACTTAGATATATGCACATAGTGGACTGCGATTGCGCGAGCTTGCACAACTTTTCTTTCTCCGGCATAGGAGTGCGCCCCTCACCGCGTGTGAGTATTATAGTCTGAACCTTTTCAGGGATCGTGAACTGCGAACGGAGTGCGGCTGCGGCTGCCTGGAATGAAGAGATACCGGGAGTTATGTGATATGACATCCCGTAACGGTCGAAATAAGCCATCTGCTCCTGAATAGCTCCATATATACAAGGATCCCCTGTATGGAGTCTGACCACGAGCAATCCGCGGTCATAGAAATCCTTCATCAGCTCAAACTGTTCCTCAAGGGTCATCGAAGCAGAACTACGCACCACACATCCCTCCTTGGCATAAAATGTCAGTTCTTTAGGAACAAGACTTCCGGCATATAGAATCAGATCCGCTTCGGAGAGGAATCTCTTTCCACGGACGGAGACAAGTTCAGGATCACCCGGGCCGGCTCCGACTATTTCTATATGTCCACCCTTGCAGTATGTCTTGTCCATAGCCACAGCAAAAGTGAAATCAGCACCCTTATATTTCTCAAGCAACAGTTCTTTATTCTCTGCAGCGACCATGGCCGAACTTTCAGCTACTCCCCACACACCTGTCACATCATGTACTTTCTCCGAGGGATTGGGAACATCGATATCCCTCAGATCATCAGCAGTGAATATATGCGTCTGAACCGCGCCAAACCGAGCGGCAAGATCAGCAAGCAATGGTTCGTCCTTCTTCAGCTCTATGGTAGCGATATCCCGTACTGACAGAGGACTGATATGATTGGCAGCAAACACTCCGCATATCTCTTCATACACACCCTCCCGCGGACAATTCCTCTTGCATCCTACACCGATAGCCAGAACCTGCGGACGATAATATAACACCGGTATATCAGTATCGTAGACGAACGGTGTCACCGCAATGATCAATTTCGTATCCTCCGGAATATTTGAAATATCATCCGCCAAACTGACATTGGGCGGCAGGGTCCGTGAGAGATAGGATGTCCCTTTATCTCTCACATCAAGAATGAGCGTCACCTTCTCACCATTGACAAGACTAAAGATAGCCTTATTCATATCCACCCGACGCGCCTCGGATCTCCATCCGAATTCACGTCCGAGAGTGTCGAGAGCCCACAGACCCTCGCTGTCACTCTGCGTTGTCACAACCGGAACAGCACCGACGATTCCGGCGATATGGCGTGTGAGATCATTGGCTCCGCCAATATGTCCGGAAAGTACAGATATGGCATACCGGCCCGTGGAGTCGACACACACCACCGCCGGATCAGAATACTTATCCCTGACAAGGTGAGTTATCGCCCGTACACATATACCGAGCGCACCAACAAAAACGACACTGTCACACCCCTGAGGAAGTGAACGATCCCACTCCTTGAGCATGACCGTGACTGAATCAGGCAATTCCCGGGTTATATCTGCGGCCACAGATGCACCGGAAGCCGTAACATATAGTATCAATGTCTTCATAGAGCTTTCATAATTGTGATAGGGTTATGGGAATCCAATGCTATCGTGTGCATATCCGTGATACTATGGCCGAGCCGTTCCACTTCCTCGCGGAAAGCGAGGCAACTGTCGTCCGACACGGAGTTGAACACTATCACCCCTCCCGGACGAAGGACAGAATATATTCTACGGAGCATTTCGGCAAGCTTTCCGCCGTGGCCACCGATAAACACAGCGTCCGGAGCCTCGAAATCACTCAGATCAAGGCTGAGGAAGTCACCTGTCACAGCATTTATGGATGGTGCGCTGAACTTCCGCGAATTTTTATTCATAAGTTCAATTCCTTCCTCCCTGATCTCGAAGGATGTTATATGTATGGAAGGATAGTGGCGACGGACCTCTATCGATACCGATCCGGTGCAGAAACCGACATCCCAGAACGAGTCCCTCCGCCCCAGATCAAGCATGGCGACCGAAAGTAGCCTCACAGGCATCTTCGTGATCATCTTCTCCCGTCCGTCAAGATGATAAAATTCAGATTCAGGAATACCAAACGGTATATCACGTGGATTTCTCAGCCGGAGTATCACGCAATTCGGATTATCGAAAGTTCTTGTGGATGTTTCCTCAAGCGACAGAGTGGTGACACGCTCACACTCCGGATTGCCAAGGCTTTCGCCCACTGTCATGTCGTAATCAAAATTATAGTCGAGAAGACGTCGGGCTATCATGGCCGGGGTCTTTACACGATCCGTAAGCACACCGATCAGAGCCTTGTTGCCGATGAGCGGTGGATCGATATTGCTCCACGGACGGCCTGTCAGCGACACGCAAACCATATCCTGATAAGGGAGCATCATCCTGTGGGCAAGCATCTGAAGGGAATTAAACGACGGAAACACACAGATCTCTGCATCCGGAAACTGCCTGCGAAGCGTGGTGGCATAGCCGAAAAATAAAGGATCACCGGAAGCAAACACCACCACTCCTTTCCTATCTGCATATTTTCCATACACGTCGTCAAGAGGGACAGTCACATCAATCCATTCATAATCATGCGGCAGACGGGATCTCATGAGAGCATGGTGTCTCTTACCACCGGAAAAGACCTTTCCACGGCTGATTATCGACTCGACCTCCGGAGAAAGGAACTGATCGTGATTGTCCGATATGCCAATTATGTAGAATTTCGGTTCAGACATCTCTTCCGGGTCTCAACTGCGTCGCATCCGGACGGCATAGGATTGCATTAACAAGTGTTGCCGCCAGATTACTCCCGCCTTTCCGGCCTTCAACAATTATCTTTGGAATATCCTTGAACGGCTTCACCATCTGCTTGCTCTCACACACGTGAACGAATCCCACAGGAGCAGCCACGATACCACACGGACTGGCCTTGTGATGGCGTATGAGCGTACACAGTTCCATCAGCGCGGTAGGTGCGTTGCCAAACACGTAGAGGGCATCCGGATGCTCGGCTACAGCCCTACGTATGGCAGCCTGCGTGCGGGTGATTCCGGCTTCAGCCGCTTCTTCAGCCACTCCCGGCTCGTTGAGATAACATTTCACCTCGACACCGAGTCGGGCAAGAGCACCCTTACGGATTCCCGACGCTGCCATAGTGACATCCGTTACAATAGTACGTACCGTTCCGGAAGTGAGCGAAGCATATATCCGGCTGAGAGCATCGTCATCGACGCGGAGAATCTTCTCCATCTCGAAATCAGCAGTGGTATGGATGGCATGAAGTAGAGCCCATTTCCGGTCGAGCGGTATATCGGAGTTGGAAAGTTCTCCCTCGATGGTACGGAAACTTTCCATCATTATAGACTGTCCTTTGCCTACTTCCTCTTCAGCTCTATCATGATTATAATATCCCCTTGGGGTGATGAACCGGCCATCGGCCTCATACGAGCGGCTGTTGCCTATGATGACGACTGTGAACATATCCACCTTGTCGGGATCAAACTCCCCGAGAGTGGTAATGACAGTACGCTCATCTGATCGACCGGCCTGGCGGACATAACCGACGGGGGTAGACGCCTCGCGAACCTCAAGAAACAACTCCCTGAGTCTGTGGAGCTGCCAGTAACGTCCGTTGCTCCGGGGATTATAGACGGCTGTGACGAAATCGGCATCGGCTGCTGCCCGGATTCTCTTTTCTATAAGTGCCCACGGAGTCATCAGATCACTGAGCGATATGACACAGAAGTCATGACCCACAGGTGCTCCGAGAATTGAAGCCGCCTTCTGAAATGCACTTATGCCGGGAACAACCTCTATCTCTACATCCGAGCCGATCTCACGCTTCATCTCAAGCACAAGCGGAGCCATTCCGTATATTCCGGCATCACCTGACGATATGACACAAACATCCATACCCTTTCCGGCAAGTTCAAAGGCGTGCTTCACCCTCTCTCTCTCCTGCTTCATACCACTCGTGGCCATGATTGTTTCCGGGCCGAGCAGATCCTTGACAAAGGGCATATAAAGACTATATCCCACCACAGCATCACATTCCGACAGAGCTGTGATGGCTCTTCCGGTCATGTCGCCCTGATCACCCGGGCCTATGCCTATTACAGTTATCTTTTTCACTTCAATAATGTTAGAAGTTCCTCTATGGTACGGACCGATCGGCCTTTGAATATGTAGGCTTCATCCGTGACCTCTATATATTCACGTGCATCAGGATCCTCCACAGTCCGCAGTCCGCAACGGGACAGAGCCTTACACATCATGTCGAAACGCGGTCCTGCACCCCTGACTGCAATCGAACCTGACGGACGGCTGTCAATCCTGAACATTCCGGCACTCAGATCGAACACCACTCCGTCACGCTCGAAGAATCGGGCCATGTCACCGCTGAGGGATAGATCCTCCGGCGTTCCGGTCACAACACCCTTGGACTTGTCGACGAGCCAGATCCTGTCGGCAATCTGGAGTGAAAGCTCAAGATCGTGAGTGGACAGGAACACGGTCTTGCGCTCAGTGCGGGCAAGCGTGAGAAGGAGCTGCATGATCTCCACTTTGCTCGGATAGTCAAGGAATGCCGATGGCTCATCAAGAAATATCACAGGTGTCTCCTGGGCGAGAGCCTTGGCTATCATCACTTTCTGACGCTCACCGTCGCTTAGAGTGGATACCATCCGGTGTCGCATCGCGGAGATACGGACAAGATCCATCGATCTCGTCACCACACGGTTGTCTTCGGACGAAAGCCGGCCCCAGAATCCGGTGTAGGGACTGCGGCCAAGACCGACAAGTTCCTCAACCGTCATATTGTTGATATGAAGCCGCTCGGTGAGCACAACTCCGATCTTCCTTGCAAGTTCAGGAGATGTGTAGCCTGAAAGGCACCTGTCATCCACATATATCTCACCGCCAAGCGGAGGGAGAAAGCCGGAGAGAGTCCGCAGGAGCGTGGACTTCCCCGCGCCATTGGGGCCGAGAAGACAGGTAAGCTCACCGGAATGGAGCGACGCATAAAGCGAATCGGTTATGACGATAGGCTTGCCGTGCTTTCCGCGATAGCCGGTGGTCAGATTCTCCACTCTCACAGACACATTTCTCTCCATCATATCGCAGCCTTACGTTTATTGAACAACACCCACATCACTATCGGTGCGCCTACAAGCGCAGTGACGGAATTGACCGGCAACGCGCCCTCGAATCCCGGCAGACGGGCTATGAGATTGCACACTAACGCCAGAGATGCCCCGGCAAGAAGTGAGGCCGGAAGAAGAACAGCATGGTTTGATGTACGGAATATACCACGGCAAAGATGCGGAACCGCCAGACCGAGGAAAACGATTGGCCCACAGTATGCCGTCACGACTGCGACAAGCACACCGGCACAGGTTATGACGAGAAGCCTGGCACGTTTTATATCAAGACCGAGGTTTGAGGCGTATGCATCACCGAGCAGAAGAAGATTGAGAGTCTTGACGAGCAAAAACGAGAATGGCAGCAGACACACCATCATTATTATGAACACCGTGGTCTGTCCGCCCGAGACCCGTGCGAAACTTCCGAGACCCCATATCACATACGCACGTATATCCTCCTCGGCACTGAAAAATTTCAGTACACCGATCACCGCATTGGCGATGTAGCCTATCATCACACCCATAATGAGCAGCGTGACATTACCGCTCACCTTCTGTGCCACATAGGCGATCAGCGCCATCACAAGGAGAGACCCTACAATAGCGGCGAGTGTCACCGTCACTTCCCCCATCACACCGAGACGGCTGAGAGCCACACCGCCGATACTGCCGGACAGCAGCACGACAAACGCTACTCCGAGACTCGCTCCGGAGCTTATGCCGAGCACTGACGGTCCGGCCAAAGGATTGCGGAACACAGTCTGCATCAACAGGCCGCTCACAGCAAGTCCGGCACCGGCCATTATAGCCGTAAGGCTCTGTGGCAGGCGTGACTTCATGATTATAGTCCGCCATATCGGATTTGCACCATCGCCACCGAAAAGTATTTCCACGACATCTCCGGCAGGAATCATCACCGACCCCAGCAGAAGATTCAGCACCAGGAATATCACTATCGACAGCCCGATGGCCGACATGAAGACAGTCGTGGTGCGCCGGCTCATTTCAACAGATGGTAATATACGGGTTCATGATCAGGGAGAAGATCCGGATGGAACACACTTATCAAATCGGCAAGAACCACCTCCGGCTCCACAGGCATACTCTCATAGAACGGCACTTCCCTCATGTTGCAATATATAACGCCATGATTCTTCCAGGCATCAAAATCCTTATACCGGGCATCACGCTCGCCGAGCACATCATAATCAAACTTGCCCTCGAAACTGTTGACAATACGCCAGTATTTGGAATGGGCAGCCTGCGAATAGACCGTCTCATAGTCAAGGGTTACACCACCGCTATCCTCATTGTCCTTGAGGAAATAGTCTCCGCCGGCATCGCGGATGAGCTGTGCGAAGAAACTCCTGCCGCCGACGGCATACCAATTGCCTCCTCTCATCTCACCTGTGAAAACCGATGGGCGCACACCCACGGAGTCTGTCAGATTCCTGAGTGCGTTGTATCTGTTCTCTATCTCCGTAAAGGCCTCGGCAGCCTCCTGCTCATGACCTGTGAGGAGTCCGATAACCTTTATCCACTCCGCCTGCCCGAGAGGCGAAAGTTCCTTATAGCCGAGATGAGGGACCATCGGGGCATCAACCTCCTTGAGAGCTTCATATCCCCCGCGTTTGAAAGGTGATATAAGAATCAGATCGGGCTGCATGGCAATCACGACCTCCGGATCGAAATTCCCCTCGATCCCAATCTTTCCGGTTGTTCCGTCCTTGAGCTGCTCACGCATCTTCTCATTGTGGAGATGGCGGGTAGAGGTGACTCCGACGACCTTTTCCGTCAGGCCGAGCTTTATGAAATTGCTCAACTGCAACGAAGTCATGCACACGACCTTCTCCACCGGTATATCAACACGGGTATATCCATCCGGCACCTCTGCATCAGGTACGTTGCGGTCTACAAGCGCGATATTGAACTTATGTGTCTCGGTTCCCTCCGGATCGGAAATTTCAAGTAGCGTGACCCCATCGGCACCCGGCATCACTTTATATCCCTTGGCATATTTCGGAGCCATATATGAGAGCGAGAGTGTATCGCTATCCGATTTCGCTCCGGTTCTGCTTCCTGTACCGCCACACGATACAAGAAACAGCAAAAGCGTCATGGCTATCAGATCTATCAGTTTCATATTTGCAAAATTAATAATTATTTTCGTCTTATGTACAGAACTATCCCTATAATTGCCAGAATCATCACTGCAAGAAGCATGATGATTCCTGCAAAACCGGTTTCAACCACAGTCACACCCCCTCCGGACATGGCCTTCTTGAGCGCGTCGCCTTCAATATCTGCATCAATCGGCGCGGCCATGGACGCACGGTATCTCACAGCCCGGCCCGGGTCGAGCAGAGAGGCTGTGAACTCCTGAAGTTTTGGATTGCCACACACGAATTCCGTACATGGCGCGCCATGTCTATCCGTCATCTCCGCGCTTAGTCCGGCTATTGATTCGAGTTGTTGCTGCGATGCGTTCCAGTAGCCCTTACGTGCGCTTTCGAGCATCGTAGCTGTCATTTCCTGAAGTGCGGCGGGATTAACCCGATCAAAATAATCTCTAATACCGAGATCATTGACATCCTCGATATACATTTCGTAGAGATCATCATAGATATTCTCGCCAAGAACAGAGCGGCGCATTACGGTCCATCCGAAAATATTACGGAAAATCTCACCGAACATCTGGGCAGTTGTGGCATCCCCTTTCATCCGTTCCTTGATATAAACCGGATTGAGAATCGTAGCACGTGTCTCCACCGCAACTGCTTCCTTTGCATTCTGTACACGGGGCAGATAAGGGTTGCGGTAGTCAGCCATCAATGCATCCGGCTCCCGACCGTCCATCTTGTCTACGGCAAGAGAAAGCGCACCTGTGAATTCATAGACATGATCAAGTGAGATCGGCCCCCAGGTATTACTCTGCCGAGGCTGCACTACCAATCCGGTTCCGGAGATCGCATCGCTGAAAAGTTGCGGATCTGCAACTCCCCAGTTGTCATCATCGCCATACATGGCACACATATTATTCACAAAACCGGCCACAAGCTCATCGCGATCATCCCACTCACCGGAATTTTCCGTGTAGCTTAACATTCCGGTCGAGTATCCGGAATTGACCGGGCCGAACACCCTCATCACTGACAGCTTCGCAGCCTTCTCCGGGTCAAGACCTCCGCCAAGAAGTTTTTTCTCCTGTTCGGACGAAGCCTGAGCCACATAGTTGGGATAAATATCGCCCTCAGCCTCCGATGCCATACGCACTGCCTCGGTGAGCAGCTTCAATCTTGATCCTGCTATGTCGCGCAACTGCCCGGACACCTGTATCATCACATTTATTCGAGGCCGTCCCAACTGATCGGAAGGAGTGAGGCGCAGTCCCATCACACGATCCTGTTCGTCACGCACCGGCTCAACACCGAGCATTCTCAGCGCCTGCGCAAGAGTAGCACCCTGCGACGATATGAACTCTCCCGCCCAAAATGTATAGCTAACTTTCTGTGGGTACTCACCGTGGGCGGCCATATACTCACGCAGTGTCTCATCCGCAAGTGCTACCCCATCAGCCCATGCCTTCCTGCCGGGAGTTGCCTCCGGATTTATGCTGTACATATTCCGTCCGGTAGGCAGGACGTTGGGATTCAATACCGGATCACCACCCGGAGCCGGACGTACAGGTATTCCCGACATCGCACCAATCATGGCATCAAACTCGGCATCAGGCGATTCCCGCAGCAAGCGTAGACAGTCAGCGGCATCGGCAAGCTCATCGGTGCCGGTACCACCCGTCGCAACCATTCGGGCTATATCACTTTTCGCAGCCGGCAGATATCTGTGGGCTATATAACTGTAATCCTTCAGTTGAGACTCAGAGATCCGTCCACTCTTCCGGTCTCTCTCAGCACGTGCATACGCAAGTGGATCAGCAGAGATTGCAGTGACCGTGGTGGCGAGATCTGACGGGGAATACTGCTGTCCCATCACATAGTACGCACCCGTGATCTTCTCATTGGCGAGCTCCTCGACAAACATATCCACCTTCCTGAGATCATCCTCGCCAAGCGGTGATGACGATGAGGCGGAGATACCAAGATCCGAATGTAGACCTAAAGCAACAATCTCATTCCGGAGAGACATATCACTCTTCGACGGATCCGCGATAGCGGCATGGATTCTTTCTATCAGTCCACTGTATCGCGCACGCATCCCGCTCTCCACATAAGGAGGTGGAAGATGACTTACCATGACCGCCCGGCTGCGACGCTTGGCTATGACCGATTCACCCACATTGGCGGTGGTGTAGAAATAGAAATGTGGCCGATTGCCTATAAGCGCATCCGCCCAGTCGGCTCCTGAGAGTCCGACATTCTTACCGGGAGTGAACTCGAGATTACCATGTGTGCCGAAATGTATCAACAAATCGGCATCAAAACCTTTCTGCATATAAAGATACGGCGCGAGATAGCTGTGGGGAGGCGGGACATCTGCACCATGCACCATCTTGAAATCATCATCACCGATAGCAGGACGGGGCTGCGGAAACAGAAGCACATTTCCATACCTCAGACAGGCCATAGCAATACTATCGCCTCTCGCAAGAAGCGATCCCGGCGCCTTGCCGTATTTCATCAGCACCTCTTCATATTTTTCAGGGAAGAGTATCTCGCGGGCCCAGCGTTCATACGTAGCGGCATCTATCCAAAGAGGAGAAGCCTCATTCATGAAATTCATCTGTGCCCATGGAGCATAGTCGCCCATGACAGCACCATGCAGCATGACCTGACGCTTGAATTCCGCCAACGATGCAGGCAGTCCGGAGAGATCATAGCCCTCCGAGCACAGACGTTTCAGGAAATTATAGAGCGAGGGTATCACCTCCATTCCGGAGGCGAGCAGCGCATCCTTGCCCGGGGACTTGAAATAAGCGATGGCGACACGCTTACGGGAGTTGGGAATGGAACGCAGATTCATGTATCTGACAAACTGTTCCATGAACGCATCAATCCTCTCACGTTCGGCCACAGGCACCAACTGCCCGCCGGCGGTCGGGTTCTGAGTGGACAGACATACCGGAGCCATCGCCCCGTCAATCTCAGGGATGACCACGCGTGCATTCAGGGTTCCACCCTCTATAGGTCTGTCAACATCAAGCCATTCCTCCCGGCTCTGTGTCAGAGGAAAAGGCATGAACATGGGTATATCATTCCCGTATATCCATGATACAAGGCTGTCATTGCCGATCCTTCCCATCGGCAGATATATTATGGCATCCGGATCGATCTCCTTTATCATCGATGCGCGTTGTCGGCCGGATGCCGAGATGGGATATACATTGAATCCCGCCGTGGTGAGACGCGACAGCAGGGAGTCGATGTGGTCGCGGATTCCCTCCACCGGGAAGCTAACACCGGATATGAATGCCACCTTACGGCCTCCCTCATGATACAGGCCTCGCTCTCTGAGATAGTCTTCCAATCCGGAGGCAGAGGTGAAATATCGACCCTCCTCAAGATGATATAGCATATTGTCGGGCAACTCCACCGGCTCTTCCCATCCGGTTCTGCAGATGCGCCGGGGTGTGGCTACAGAGCGGACATAACGTATGAGATTGCGGTAGTTTGCCCTGCATTGATTGCGGAAATAGCGGTCGAGCCTCCGGATACCCGCTGAATCAATGTTGCAGTTGATCACAACAGACGGACGACGGAGGGTATTGGTATAGACCATCACTCCGCCATCTCCGGCTGCCGCATCAAGCGACTGCCGCTGGAGAGAGTCAAGATATAGCCCCCGACCATAGAGCAGCACGGCATCATACCGGTCAAAATCGCCGGCATCCTCCATGGCGACAGATGTCACAACTGCCACAGATCTGTCGGCCGACAGACGCAGCTCCGCCTCCTGGGCAGGAAGTGCGTTGACGACAAGGATACGTGTAGGCGCGAACCACAGACGATAGGACGCATATCCTGTCACTGCGATAGCCGCCAGTACAGCAATGACTGTCGCAAGAGCCTTTCGGTGACTCATAGATTATTCCTGATGAAACCGGACTTTCGCTCAATGGCGTTTTTGGGCCTGTCTGCCAGTCCGGATCTGATATGTTCGATATACATATCACGTATCTCACTGATCTGCCCGAGGCCTTCTATGACTGTCGTCACCTCAAAACCATCTTTCTGAAGATTCTCACGCCACTCGCCGTCAATATCATTGCGCGCATGATCACCGGCCACAAACATGAACGGTACGAGTGTCACCATCTTAGCCTTCTCTTCTTTCAATCTTTCGAGAGTGGTTTCGTATGTCGGATAACCCTCCACAGTGGTGACATGAGCATTGGGATGACCTGCGGATGTGAGCATATAGTCAATCTGGGAGTAGATGGCGTTTGCCGGCCCTTCCGTTCCGTGCCCGACAAGTACAAGAGATGATTTTTTTGCAGACAGGACATCTTCGTAGCGTCCGGCCATGATGCTGCTTACAGCTATACAATCGTCCACTGAATACAAGAGAGGATATCCGACTCTTATATCCTTGAAAAACGGCTCCATCTCGCCAACCTCATGCCGGAGCGAAGCCATCTCTGTACCCTCGATGATATTTGAGCTCTGGACAAAGACATGAGTATAGCCGTCGGCGGCCAACCGGAGCAGAACCTCGCGGGGAGAATGCTTGACAATACCCCGTTCAGCCAGACGCTTCATCACGATCCGGGAAGTGAAAGCTTCCTCTACGGTATAATCCGGGAACGCCCGCCTTACATCTTCGTTCAACGCATCGATCGTCAACGCTCTTGTGTCATCGAACGTAGATCCGAAATGGACCATCAGTATGGCGGCTTTATCGCCCTTTCCGAGATTGAAACCTTGGGAATATGAGGTCAATGACATTAAAACAGTTATAACAGCAGTAATAAACGCTCTCATTTTTCTTTATTTATATATGTGACTCTTCCCGGGGCGGGCAGTTGTCCGCCACCGGGAAAAGCCGGAATGCAGAAATAAGAAAAATTGTTGTTATGTGTTATGAAATCACTCTGAATCTGATACGTTCTCAACCACACGGATCTGCTCGAAGTAGTAGCCCGGAGCCATGGACGCACCCTTGGTGGTTGTTCCTGTAGCCACATCATATATATAGATCTGCGGATTGGTATTCTCGGCATCTATACCGACGTATGCCTTGTGGTTCACGTAAGCCATACGCGATGAGAAACGGCCACCGCTGTAGTCAAGATTCTGTCCGTTATAGGAGAGACGGGTTGAGGTCTTCTTGTCGAGATCAAGCACGGTATAGTAATGGGAGAAGCTGTCTATGCCAGTACCCTTATCGTCATCGCGGGCGTATGCAAGAACCTCGTCACCGCCAAGATATAGCAGCGAGATCAGCTTACCTCCAAACTGGAATCCATCGTATGACTGGTCGAAATCTGTGGAATTGGCCGGAATACGGAGCAGATGAGAGTGCTCGCCGTCATCCTCGTCAGTGACACAGGCTATATAGAGGTCGCCGTCGTCAGCAATGACAACAGTGGTCTGGAGAAGCTCGCCGTAAGCAGTACCGACCATCTCGCAGTCGAGGAAGCAGTTTTTGTTGCTCTCAATGGACATATCTGACGGATTGATCACAGCTACTGTCATAGGAGCCATACGGGTCGCCTTCATGCCGCTGCCGGATTTCGCATAGTAGAAGTAGAACAGCTTATTGTCAGTACTGCGATACTTGAGGATACCGGATGTAGTGAAAGAAGTAGCATTCTCAGGAAGAGATATAGCGAGTGTACCCTCATCGATGATACTCATATCAGTAGCGTTGAGCTTGGTCCAGATGATGGATTTAGCATCTCCGGACGCAGCCATTATGATAAGAGTGTTGTCATCAATCCATGCGTGGGTATATTTACGTGTGGAATAGGTGTTGGTCTTGAAACGACGCTCGGCTATGGTGATGATCTTATTGTCCTCTATGACATATTTCGAGAAGCGGTCGCCGGACACGGGAACCTGATAATAATATGCACCTTTGAGGATGGTCTCGAGCGACATCACTGCATTGACCTCCGTACCGTCGCCCTCATAGCTGATCTGGGGCTGGTCGGCATCAAGCGAAGCGAGCGAGCGGACGAGAGTCTGCACGTCGCGACCCATACCGCCGTGCCTGTCAAGTGCGACCCAGAGATCAAAGTGATAATCCTCGATGAGGGTGGGATCATAGTCCTTTTTCTTATCATCGTCGTCAGAGCAGGAAGTCAGCCCCAACACGATCATGAGGGCAAGGAGAGGTAGATACCAAAATTTTAGTTTTTTCATCTTGTCTGTTTATTGATTAGTCTATATAAATTCTGAATTTTACATATACGGCACGTCCCGGTTTCTGGAGCATATAATTATCGTAGATACGGCGATCGAAAAGATTATCGCAAGATACGGATATATTGTAACGCTCGTCCATCCATGAGTATGTGGCGGAGAGATCAATGACATTCTGGGATGGGATACGTGCTTTTGACGATATGGCTCCGTATGCTTCCCAGTTCAGAAAGTACCAGTGGACATATCTGTATGTCGCACCTATCCGCAACCTGTCGGAAAGACGGGTCAGGTCGCGGAACTGATATGACACATCTGCATTGGCGTATAGCCACGGACGGTTGGGCACCTTATTATTGTACGTGGCCGAAGGATTACCGTCGGTCTTGTATTTGCGGCGGTTGCGGGCATCGTTGTATGTACCGTTGAGTTCGACCGACAGCGCATTGCGCCACATATAGCGCAACTGCAGGTCCACACCCTTGATGTGGATGGCAGGCTCGTTGACATACTGCATCATGCCCTCACGCTCCGACACCTGCGCACGAATATAATTATCCACGAAACGCAGGTAGCCCTCCGCTTCGTAGGAGAATATATTTTCAGAATCAATATACCACGTGCCGAAAAGTCCGAGGTTCACATTGTTGCTCTCCTCGGGTGAGAGTGTAAGATTTGGATATATGGTGGTCCCGTTGCCAAGCATCTCACGCGAGAGAGGCAGACGGACACTATGCTCGAACGAAGCCTTCACGGCCATTGGTTCGATCACAGTGTAGCGGGATCCCAGACCTCCACCCCAATAGCATTTGGTGGCATCAGGTGTGACGAGATCCGCTCCGGTAACAGTAGAATTATCACTCTGTCTGATTGATGCAGAATTAATATAATCCTTTATAAAAAATGAATTCTGCAGTCGCGCATTGAAGAAGCTCTGCGAATATGTCAACGAAAGTATTTGCTTCGTGAGCACATCGTTGGAGGGTTCGAACGATGTGTCGATTTCATCATACCGCTTGTTGCCCCTGCGGTTGAGCATATAGTCAAGCGCAAGATTATGGTGAGTGCTGACGGCATAGTCGAGTCCGGCATTCACCACCGTAAGCGGACGCTCATAGATACGTATTGACCGGGCGCGGTTGTTGATCTCATTGCCCGTCGACGGCATCCAGGTTCCGTCCCAGCTATACTTACGATAAGCGGTATCGACAGTCTCACTGCGATCCCAGGTGTGTGACACCGTAAGGCGTGATCCGAGTGCACCCCATCTCTTGGAATAGCGGGCTGATATGTTCCACGCCCGGGAGTGACGCTCGGCTTCGCCATACACCTTGTTCTGCATGGCTCCGGTCTGGATCTGCTTTCCTACCTTATTGAACGAACCTGAAACGAAGAAAGCATCCGCCCATCCGACATCGTTGACCCCGGCCTCTATCTGCCCGAGCATGGAGAGATACGAGTCGTGGAACCTACGGAGATCCGTGAGAATATATTTTTCTATATCATCATCCCATATCTCGACATCCTTCATCATGTAGTCGTTTTTCGAATAGTTCAGTCCGAACGTCGGCCGGACAGCGATCTTGCTTTTACCAAGAAAGAACTGACCAGTGAGATCGGCTGTATGTGTATGAAACGATCCTATGCCATAGCTCGCATCAAGAAAATTGGCGCGCCGTCGCTTGGTGATGATATTCACGGCTCCGCCGAGAGCGTCGCCACCGAGATAAGACGGAACAACACCCTTGTATAGCTCCACACGCTCCACCGTATTCAGTGGTATATTGTCGAGATTCACCTCTGCTCCCTTGGTGTCAAGAGGCACACCGTCGATAAAATACCTGATTGAATTTCCGGAAAGACCATTGATAGAGAGATCATAGTCTGACCCGATGCCACCCTGCCTGCGCACCTTCACGCCCGCGCTGCGGTCCACGATGTCGTTGAGTGTGGTCAGCCGGTTGACCGAGGGAGTAATGTTGACAGCATTTACCGAATACACCCCCTCCCTGACCTTCTGCGACTTGCTCTTACCGTAGACATTTACACTACCGAGTTTGAGCGTGTCACCGGAGGCCACACCGGTCTGCGCCCCGGCTGCTGTCAGGGCAAAACACATTAATATATATGTCAAAATCGAAATACGACTCATGGCGGTCTTCTACTTTTCCATCAGCAATCGGTTCTTACGGACGTTGATTGCAACAAGTATCGACTGCCGGCATCGGTGCGACTGCATCAGCAATCAGAATCACCGCTGCGACGTTGAGTCTCAAACAGGTTGTCTTGTCGTCTTAAAGTCCCGAAAACGTCAAAACTTATATCAAAGAGTCGTGGCAGGTCTTCTGACTCATCCCCTCTCTCCGCACCTTCCCACCTCCTGAAACGGGGGCAGTGGCTTATCACGAAGCGAGTTACAGCGGGATTCACAGCAGCGGGTCTGTCCGGGATTCTCACCCGGTTCCCTTTTCAACATCATTTCTTAAGACAATGATGTCACCAAAACTCGCCGCAAAGGTAAAAATTTTCCATTACATAGGCAAATAAATTTAGGCAAAAAGGCAAAAGGCAATTAAGGCGAAAAAGGTAAATACGGCAAATGAGACAAAGTCAAAAAAATCCCGGAGTATGTATGGTCGACTTGTATCACCATACGTGCCCCGGGGTATTATTCTTTTGTTATGTCAAGCGATTATTTTCCGAAAATATCGCTGATCTTGCCTTTGATTTCCTCGAACGCGCTTTCCTTCACGCCGTCACCGTCGAGATCGCCGATCAGACCGGAACCTTTCACCTTCTCTATGATCTCCGCCATAGAGAACTTGCTTGTGTCGATACCTTTCAGTTGCTCGGTGACTGCCGAGACATCAAACGAACTGCCAAATTTGGAGGTAAGTTCGGACAATATGCTCTGTATGTCCATATCTCTACTGTTTTTTAGTTAATAAGAGTTTTTATCGTAATTAAAACGATTCCGCGAGGCTTATGGTTCCATCCGCTGTCGTAAATTGAGTTAATAATTCTAATTTATAAGACAAATTGGATTTTTTTGCCTATCTTTGTAAATATATTGGCTTAGTTACAAACATAAAACCTAAATATAACCATGAAAAATTGCAAATATCGCGGTGTAGTGGTGCCTATGGTGACACCAGTTACCGAGAAAGGGGCACTTGACGTAGCCGCCGTAGAACGAATCATCGAATTCTTTGCACAAAACAATGTGGCTCCCCTCCTCATGGGCACTACAGGCGAAGGCAACAGTGTGTCCGCTGCCGACGGTCTCCTAATGGTGGAGACTGCCGTGAAGACCGCCAAGGGTCGCATCCTCATATATGCCGGCCTGACCGGAAACTGCTTCTCCGAGCAGCTCACGCAAGCCGAAGCCTACACAAAGGCCGGCGCTGATGTGATAGTGGCCACGCTTCCCTCCTACTATGCGCTGACCGAAGAGCAGATGTATAACTACTATAAGACTCTCGCCGACAATATCACCGGTCCTCTGATGCTCTACAACATTCTGGCAACAACCCACATGACTATACCCGTAGATGTGGTGAAACGTCTTGCCGACCACCCCAACATCGTAGGGCTGAAGGATTCCGAACGCGATCTGGAGCGTATGCAGCAGTGCATAGCCATATCCAAAGATCGCGAGGATTTCGCATACTTCTGCGGATGGGCAGCCCAGTCGGCCTACTCGCTCTCCATCGGTGGCGACGGCATCGTCCCGAGTACCGGCAACTATGTTCCTGAGATGTTCAACGACCTGTATGAAGCTGCAGTCAAGGGGGACACCGCGACAGCCAACCGCCTGCAGGACGAGACTAACGAGATTGCCAAGATCTATCAGGCCGGACGTACCCTCGGGCAGTCACTCACCGCGCTCAAGGTGATGATGCAGACCAAGGGACTGTGCGATCCCTGGATGCTGATGCCTCTCACGAGACTCTCCGCTGAAGAAGAAACCTCCATCAAGGCCAAGCTATGAACGATATCCACTGGATTGACTATCTGATCGTATTCATGTCGGTGGCATCGGCTATCGGCGTGGGTGTCTACTTCGCCCACAGGCAGAAAGACACCAATACTTACTTTGCCGCCGGAGGTAAGATCCCCGCATGGGCTGTCGGTATGTCCATTTTCGCCACATTGATCTCCAGTGTCACCTTCCTCGCCTATCCCGGCGCGGCTTACGCTGACAACTGGATCCTGCTTGTGCAAGGACTGATGGTGCCGCTGGTTCTACTCGCTCTCATAGGTGTGATCGTTCCTCTCTTCCGCAAGGTTGTCCGACTGTCCACCTATGAATATTTCGAGCGGCGTTTCGGTCTGTTCGCCCGTATGTACAGCTCGTTCGCCTTCACACTCGGTCATTTTTCCAAAGCCGGCACGGTGTTCTTCCTCGTGTCTATGGCACTCTCCACATTCCTTGATTTCAATATCTATGCGATAGCCATAATCTTAGGTGTCACCATCATTATTCTGACCCTGCTCGGCGGAATGGAGGCCATAGTGTGGATGGATGTCGCACAGGGCGGTCTGCTCATAGGCGGCGGTCTTATCTGTGTGTGCCTGCTCCTGTTCCTCCCTGAAGGAGGGCCCTCCGAGGTGCTCCGCATAGCAGGAGAATACAACAAGATCGACTTCGGCCCATACGACTGGGATCTGACGCAGCTGACATTCCTCGTGATGGCACTCAACGGTGTGTTCTACGCACTGCAGAAATATGGCACCGACCAGACCATCGTGCAGCGCTATCTCGCCGCAAAAAATGACAAAGATGCTAAGAAAGCAGCTTACATAGGTGTGCTCATGAGCGTTCCCATCTGGGCACTCTTCATGTTCATCGGCACTTGCCTGTTCGCATACTATCATGCATCCGGCGCGCCGGCTCTTCCCGACGGGATCAAGGCCGACGAGGTGTTCCCCTACTTCATCAGCAACGAACTTCCGGTGGGTGTGCGCGGTCTCATCATCGCCGCTCTCGCAGCAGCCGCCATCTCCAGTCTGGATACCGACCTTAACTGTCTGTCGGCCATCGCTGTCCAGGACTACTACGTTAGATTCAAGAAGAACGCCACCGACCGCCAGCAGCTCCGCTTCGGACGCACCATGGTAGTGCTTTCCGGTGTAGGTGCGGTAGGTGTGGCTCTCCTATACATATCCTGGGGAGGCGAGGGTGTGCTCGGAGCACTGTTCTCGCTCTATGCAATCTTCTCGGCCGGCATCGTCGGCATATTCCTGCTCGGACTGTTCAGTCGGCGGGCCAACAGCAAGGGGCTGGCCGTAGGCATCATCGCAGCAGTATTGTTTACAGCCTACGCAGTACTGACCTCCACGAAGGTCGACATACACGGCACAGGCGTCAAAGAAACCCTGCTCGATCTCGGAAGCTGGAATTTCTCACATCATAAGTATATGCTCGGCGTCTACAGCCACCTGATCGTACTCGTGGTAGGCTATCTCGCCAGCTATCTCTTCGCTGCTCCGCTCGCTGCCAAGGAACTCACCATCTTCGGCTACCTTGAGGACAGGAAGAAGGCTAAAGAGCAACTCGATGTCGAACCCGCATGACAACCTCTAATAATCACCAATCTCTAATATGAAACCCATCACGATCTTGCAGCCGCAGAAAATCGTCTTCGGTTCAGGCTGTATCAAGACATTTGCAGATGACTATCTGAAACTCGGTCACAAACGTCTTTTCGTGCTCACTGCACCTCCGATCATCCCCCTCATCGAACCCACTCTGGCCATGCTCAGAGAGAACGGTGTGGAGATAGAACTGTTCAGCAATATCGTGGCCGAGCCATCGCTCACTGACTTCAACAACATACTGAAAATAGCCCGCGACTTCCGCGCCGACAGTGTGGTCGGCATCGGAGGCGGGTCGGTACTCGACATCGCCAAACTTGTGGCTGCGTTCATCGACAGCGACCAGAAAGCCGAAGACTGCTTCGGCACAGGATTCATCAAGAAAAAAGGATTGTGGCTCGCCTGCCTGCCCACCACTGCCGGAACCGGCAGTGAGGTATCGCCCAACGCTATCCTGCTTGACGAGCGCGACAAACTCAAGAAAGGCATCGTCAGTCCCTATCTGCTGGCTGATGTAGCCTATGTGGATCCGGAACTGACCATGACTGTCCCCGCCAAAGTGACGGCTGACACCGGTATGGATGCCCTCACCCACTGCATCGAGGCCTACACCAACAAATTCGCTCATCCGGCCGTGGACATATATGCATTGAAAGGGATCCAGCTCATCGCCGCCAATCTGCTCCGCGCAGTCAATAACGGTAAGGATGTTGAAGCCCGCGAGGCTCTTGCTCTCGGATCGCTCTACGGCGGTCTTGTGCTCGGTCCGGTCAATACAGCAGCCGTCCATGCACTTAGCTATCCTCTCGGCGGCGAGTTCCACATACCCCATGGACTTTCCAACGCAATACTCCTGCCGTCCGTGATGAAATTCAATCGTCCGGCCAATCTAAGGAGATACGCAGAGGTAGCCATAGCCTGTGGCGCTCCGCAAGGCAAGGATGACGATGAGACCGCACAGAACGGTGTGGATTTCATCTGCGAACTGTCCAAGGCCGTAGGTATCCCTCAGAAACTTTCAGAACTCAACATTCCCCAGAGCGCGGTCGACGGCATGGCCAAAGCCGCAATGGAAGTGCAGCGACTGCTTAAAAACAATCCGCGCGAAGTGACTGAACAGGACGCAAAAGACATATACAACTCACTCTATTGACCATGAAACCGATTTTAGCAATAACCATGGGCGATCCGGCCGGTATCGGTCCGGAAATCGTGGTACGCGCCCTCAGCCATAAGGAAACCTACGAGAAGTGTCGCCCCATAGTCACCGGCGATGCCAATGTGATGAGAGAGGCCGTGAAACTTCTCGGATTCGATTTCAAGATCAATGCCGTAAAAGATGTCAAGGATGCCAAATTTGAATACGGCACGATTGACGTATATGACCTTGAATGTGTCGACATGAACACATTCAAATTTGGTGAGGTTCAGGCACAGTGTGGCAACGCTGCCTTCGTGAGCATCAAAAAAGCGATTGATCTCGCCATGGCCAACGAAGTGGACGGCACTGTCACCGCTCCGCTCAACAAGGAAGCCCTCAATCTTGCCGGACATCACTTCGACGGACACACCGAGATCTATGCTACATTCACCGGCACAAAAAAATATGCCATGATGCTCGCCGACGAGAATATCCGCGTGATCCATGTGTCGACCCACGTCCCCCTGCGCAAAGCCTGCGATCTTGTCAAGAAAGCCCGCGTGATCGAAGTGACCGAACTGATCTCCGATGCCTGCAAGCAGTTCGGTATCGAGAATCCCCGCATAGGCATAGCCGGACTCAACCCCCACAGCAGCGAGAACGGAATGTTTGGCGACGAGGAAGCCCTCGAGATCATCCCCGCCATCGAGGAGTTGAAGGCTCGCGGATTCAATGTCGACGGTCCCGTGCCGCCGGACTCCATATTCGCCAAAGCCAAGTGCGGTAAATATGACGGATGTGTGGCCATGTATCACGATCAGGGTCATATCCCCTTGAAAGTCTGCGCGTTCAACTGGAACAAGGAGACCGGAAAGATGGAGAGTGCCAACGGCGTCAACATTACCCTCGGTCTGCCCATAATCCGCGTCAGTGTGGACCATGGAACAGCCTTCGACGTGGCCGGCAAGGGTATAGCAAGCGATGATGCCATGGTGCTCAGCATCGACTATGCCACACGTATGGCCAAATATCGCTTAGGAATCAAAGAATGATACAACGATGATCGCCGTTATAGCCGACGACATCACAGGAGCAGCCGAGATGGCGGGCATTGCCCACTGTCTCGGCCTTCGTGTGATGCTGTCAACCAACCCGGACACAATCACCGACAACACCGACGTTTTCGTCATAGCCACCGACACGAGATCTATGACCGAGGAGGAGGCTGCAGCCGAGAGCGCGAGGGTAGCCTCGGCCGTAGGCAACACGCCCGGTGTCGATCATATCTTCAAGAAGACCGACTCGGCTCTGCGAGGCCACGTGGAGGCGGAGCTTGAGGCGTTGATCTCCAACACGCGATACGACAACGCCATTTATCTTCCCGCCAATCCCTCCAAGGGGCGCATCATCCGCGACGGTATATATTATATAGGTGGTAAACCGCTCCATGAGACAGACTTCTCATTTGATCCGGAGTTTCCCGCAATGTCTTCAAGTCTTGAGGAGCGGTTCCCGGATCACGGGGCAAAAAACATACTGTTTGCCAACGCCACATCCGAGGAAGATGTCAGACGTGTGGTCCGCGATAGCGGCCGCACCACCCTTCTTGCCGGAGCGGCTGATCTGTTCACCGCTTTTCTCGACAGATATACCACAGGAGTAAAAACCTGCTCCACTCCATCCCGCATAGAGTTCACGGACAGCATAATCGTCTGTGGAAGCACCCAGAGCAAGCCCATCGACTGCGGAGTGCGGACGGAATATATGCCCACGGATGTATATGACGGCCGAGCCACAGGCCATGACTGGGCAGCCTCCATCTCCTCTACATATAAGGCAGACCGGTCAGTCATACTCGCAATAAATGACCGTCACCGCACCGGCCATGATACAGCCGTATACCTCCGCGAGACGATGGCCGTGACTATATCGGATCTCATCGCAGTCCACCGGCCGGCAGAACTGATAATCGAGGGAGGAGCCACGGCCTACGCCATCCTCAGCCGTCTCGGATGGAAATCATTCCGTATCACAGACCAGATAGCACCCGGTGTGATCCGGATGCTCGCGCCCGACGGCATCCATATCACAATGAAACCCGGCAGCTACCCCTGGGGCAACCTTTTCTGACACCTGTTCGCTGCCCGTTTTAACTACTATTTGTGATTTTTGAATTAATTTACTATCTTTGCCACAAATTTTTGCCGCCGGATTGTCTGCAAGCCTACCCAACGAGGGAGAACCGGCAGGCTAACAGACAGATATTTGGTCGTAATGTAGCATTCAGGTATTTCGTTTTAAATCGAACAAGTCACGTATATAGACAGATGAAAATCAAGAGCGTACTATTGTCTCTGTTTCTGGTCAGCAGCCTTATGGCCTCGGCCATGACCGACCAGCAGGTCATCAACTACATCAAGCAGCAGGCTGCCGCCGGTAAGACCGAGAAGGAAATCGGCCAGGATCTGTTGGCCAAAGGTGTCACCCCCGAGCAGGCCAAAAGAATCAAGGACAAGCTCGAATCGCAGCAAAGCGAGACCAACGTGACCACCCAGACCATAAGCGCAGCAAATGCCGAGAGACGTCACGACGCATCTACCGACATCACGGCCGGTTCTGCCGACGAGGTGGCACGCGAGATCGACGAGGGAAACAACGGCACTGTCTCCGCCCGGCAGATCTACGGACACAAAGTGTTCAATTCACGCGCACTCACATTTGAGCCGAGCGAGAATCTCGCCACTCCGCAGAACTACCGTCTCGGTCCCGGCGATGAGGTCGTGATCGACATCTGGGGCACATCCGAGGATCATCTGCGCCAGACCATCTCACCGGAAGGAAGCATCATGATCTCGCAGATCGGACCGGTCTATCTGAACGGAATGACCATAAGCGATGCCAACGCCCACATTAAAAACACATTCTCCCGTAAATATGCGGGTATGCAGGATGCCGACACCGACATTCAGGTGACACTCGGACAGGTCCGCACCATACAGGTCGACATTCTCGGCGAGGTATCCACCCCGGGCACATTCCGTATGTCGCCGTTCTCCACAGTGTTCCATGCCCTCTACCGCGCAGGTGGCATCAACGACATCGGTTCGCTCCGAAACATCCAGGTGCTCCGCAACAACAAGAAGATAGCAGGTGTGGACATCTACGACTATCTGTTTGACGGAAAGACCGCCGGCAACATACGGTTGCAGGAAGGCGACGTCATCATCGTCCCGCCCTATGAGCAGCTCGTAAGCATCGATGGCAATGTGAAGCGCCCGATGTACTATGAGATCAAGCCTGACGAGAACATCCAGACCATACTCGACTATGCCGGAGGATTTACCGGCGACGCTTACACCGAGATGGTGCGTCTCTCACGCCAGAGCGGCACTGAGAACGAACTTTACAACATCGACCGTGGCGAGTTCGCCACCTACCGTCTGCAGGACGGCGACATCATCACTGTCGGCACCATCCTCGACCGCTATGCCAACCGCGTGGAGATCAAGGGTGCCGTCTACCGTCCCGGTATGTTCGCCATCGGCAAGGATATCAACACTGTGCGCGACCTCGTCAACAAGGCTGACGGACTCACCGATGACGCCTATTCCGACCGTGTGCTCCTCTACCGCGAGGGTCCGGATCTCCAGCTCGAGGTTATAGCACTTGATCTGAAGGAGATAATGGCAGGAACCGCACCTGATCTGGAGCTGAAACGCAACGATATGCTCGTGATCTCCAGCGTCCACGAACTCGAGGAGCGCGGCGCGCTCACCATCTCCGGACAGGTGGCCAGACCCGGCACATACCCATACGCTGACAATACCACCCTCGAGGATCTCATATTCCAGGCCGGCGGCCTGCTCCAGGGAGCCTCGACTGCTCGCGTGGAGATCTGCCGCCGCATCATCGATCCGACATCCACCGAGGCCACCGAGCAACTGTCCAAGATATTCACCGTGTCGATCGAAAACGGTCTTGCCGTAGGCGACGGACAGGGATTCCTGCTCAAACCCTACGACCTCATCGAGGTGCGCAAGAGTCCCGGATATGCTGTCCAGGCCACTGTCAATGTGGATGGAGAGGTACTGTTCGAGGGAGCCTACGTGCTTGAGAAGCGCAACGAGCGCGTGTCGGACATCGTGAGACGCGCCGGCGGTGTGATCGACGGTGCCTATATCAAGGGGGCAAGCCTCTCGCGCCGTCTCTCCGAATCGGAATACGTAGCCCGCAAGGAGGCTCTCCGTCTGGCCATGATGAACAGTCAGGCCGGCATGGGCGACTCCATCGCTCTGAGCAAGATCGAGGTTTCTCCGAGCTACAACGTCGGTATCGACCTTCAGATGGCTCTTGACAATCCCGGTTCAAGCTATGACCTCGTGCTTCAGCCCGGCGATCAGCTCTACATCCCTCAGGAGCAGAGCGTCGTGAAGATCTCGGGTGATGTGATGTTCCCCAACGCTGTGGTCTACGTTCCCGGCAAGAACATGAAATACTACATTGACCAGGCCGGCGGCTACGGCCAGCGCGCCAAGAAAGGCAAGGCTTTCATCGTATATCTGAACGGCAACGTTGCCAAGGCTAAGAAGAATACGCCCATCGAGCCCGGATGCCAGATCATTGTGCCCTCCAAACCCAACTCGGCCAATACTGACTGGACCAAGGTTCTCGCCTTCGCCACAAGCTTCGCATCCATAGCCACTATGGCTGCCACCATTACCAATATTTTCAAGTAACCCAAGGCCATGCAGGAAGAAAACGAAATCATGAACCGCCGGGACGACGAGGAGCAGGAAATCGACCTCCTCGAACTGGCCATGAAGCTATGGAAACAGCGTAAGAAACTGATCATCTGGAGTGCCTGCGGTGCGGTGATCGGACTTATCATTGCCTTCAGCATCCCCAAGGAATATGCCACATCCGTCAAGCTCGCCCCAGAGGCCATCGACTCCAAGGGTGCAAGTTCAGGACTCAGCACCATTGCGTCCATAGCAGGTATCAATGTCGGATCCTCGTCCGGACTCGATGCTGTCTATCCGCAGCTCTACCCCGACGTGCTCAGCTCCGTCCCCTTCGTCACTGACCTGTTTGACGTGGAGGTGACCACCAAGGAGGACGGCCGGAAGATGACTGTCCGCGAGTTTCTTGAGGAAGAGACTTCCGCCCCATGGTGGAGCACGGTAATAGGATTCCCTTTCAAGGTGATAGGCGTGTTCATGAACAACGATGAGGAAGTTCCCGCCGACCATAAGCTCGACAGCTTCCAGCTCACCAAGGACGAGAGTGATCTTGTTGAGACAATCACCCAGCGCGTCACGGCATCCGTGGATCAGAAGACCTCGGTCGTAACCATCGACGTTAATATGCAGGATCCGCTCGTGTCGGCCATTCTGGCTGACACCGTGGTCAACCGTCTGCAGGAATACATCACCGAATACCGCACCAACAAAGCCCGCAATGACCTCCGCTATGCCGAACGGCTCAATGAGGAGGCCAAAGCCAACTACTATCAGGCGCAGCAGAGATATGCCGAATATCTCGACCGCAACCAGGGTCTCGCGTTCCATTCGGCCCAGACCATGAGGGAACGTCTGGAGAATGAGGCATCATTAGCCTTCAATCTCTACAACCAGACAGCGCAGCAGGTGCAGAAAGCCCAGGCCAAGGTGCAGGAGAACACTCCGGTCTATGCCATCATCTCGCCGGCCACCGTCCCCATCAAGGCAGCAAAGCCCCGCAAAATCCTGATCCTTATCGGATTCACATTCCTCGCTTTCGTAGCCTGCGCGGCCTGGATCCTTTTCCTCCAGCCCACACTCCAGAGCGTCAAGGAAAAACAAGATCTCTGATCAGCGCGCATCACCGATATGCGACTCTCCCGCCTTGTCATAACCGCACTGATGCTGACCGTATCCGCGTCAGCCGCCTTGCCCTCAGCGGCCCAGGTGGCTGACGTGCTGTCATTCATGATGTCCACTGTCGAAAACGATAGTGTCAACGCCGGATCTGACCACGACGCAGCTGCTGCTCTCGACGTGATCCTCGGCTCAAGAAAACAGGCATCGGCATTCGGCTCCTTGGACTACATAACCGGAGCCTTCACCGCCGCCCCATTCACGGCTACCGGCACCTACAAAGGCTCAATCTACACCCCCGGATGGGGACGGATCACCTCCGGATTCGGATTCCGCAAAGAATTCGGACGTGTCCACCGTGGCATAGACGTGTCAATGAATGTGGGCGACACCGTGCGCGCCCCGCTGCCGGGTCTGATCGAGAAAGTCGGCTACGAGGCAAAGGGCTACGGACACTACGTGGTCATGATCCACGACAACGGTGTCGAGACACGCTATGCCCACCTGTCGCGACCGCTCGTATCGGCCGGACAGCAGGTATTCACCGGACAGCCCATAGCCCTGAGCGGTAACAGCGGCAACTCCACCGGCCCGCATCTCCACTTCGAGACACGCCAGATGGGTATAGCCGTCGATCCCCGCACGGTATTCGACTTCACATCCCGCTGAAAGCGTGTCGACCACACACACAAACAGTAAGAGCTGCTCAAAAGAGCAGCTCTTACTGTCTGTGCGCATGAAGGGACTCGAACCCCCACGACCTAAGTCATTAGATCCTAAGTCTAACGCGGCTACCAATTACGCCACATGCGCAGGAATCGGTTGCAAAGTTATAAACTTTTCCCGAAATCCCCAAAAAAATCTCACATCCCTACAAAAAAACGCCTCCGGAAATGCCCTCGACCAATCGAAATTTTAACACTTCCTAATCACATATTTTAACATAAATTTCTTGCATTTTTACCCCCCCCATTTTACTTTTGCAAACTAAAACGTAAAGCTAAAACCAATCCGTTAACAACGGGTACGCTAAATACTTTTTTTACAATAAAATAACACCATTACTCAGATCTACGGCTTGACTTAATCTACGTTCCGGGAACTGACCTCATTTTAGTATTTGTTTGAATTAATCTTTATCAATGGTTCGAGTACGAGTATTCATCATGGCTGTCATGATGTGCCTATGCGCAACCCACGCTGAAGCCCAGAAGATAGCCTTAAAGACCAACTTGCTTACCGACGCGACACTCTCACCCAACATAGGTGTGGAGGTGCCTGTCAGCACCCGGTCATCGGTCAATCTGGTATATGCCATCAACCCGTGGACATTCCACTCCGACACCCACGGCGAGCGCAAGGTCAAATTCTGGACACTCATGCCCGAATACCGTTGGTGGACCTGCTCCGTCCTCAACGGCCATTTCTTCGGCATCCACGCCATGGGGGGCCAGTTCAACGCATCAAATGTCGACATCCCCGTCCCCGGATTCTTCTTCGGTGGCGACAATATCCGCACCCGTGCCCGCTCATCGCGCTACCAGGGGGGATTTGCCGGCGCAGGACTCACCTACGGATACCAGTGGATACTCTCGCGCAACTGGAACCTTGAGGCCGAGATCGGCGTGGGCTACAACTACGTATGGTACGACCGCTACCGCTGCGGCACCTGCGAGCGGAAAATCAACTCCGGACACACCAATTACGCCGGAATCACAAAATTAGGTATCTCGATTCTTTATGTCTTCTAACCCAACGACCCGGAATATGATAATCAAACGAACAGCACTCCTGCTTGCCGCCTGTATCCTCTCCATTCCGGCGGCTTTGGGATTCAAGAACACCGTCGACAGCACCGACATCCACCTCTCGGACATAAAGATCGACATCAACGAACAGGCCGGCACCCTCCGTCTGCGCCTCGGCATCGACGTCCATGCATATAGCGTCAGCTCCGACCGCCAGATGATATTCACACCCGTCCTCATCTCCACCGCAGGCACCGACAGCCTCAGACTCGACCCGATTGTCATCGCCGGACGCAACCGCTGGTACAGCTATCTGCGCGGAGGCGACCTCGACGACCCCGAAGCACGCATCTACCGCGCCGGACAGCACATCCACGCATCCTACGATGCCGAGACTCCATTCCTCCCCTGGATGGGCAGCTCCACACTCGAGATGAAATGCTCGACAGCCAACTGCTGCGACACTCCCACCCCCCTCCGCGGCCCGTCGCCGTGGGGCAACGTTGCCGTAGCCGAGATCGCCACCGAGCGACCCGCCATAGCCATCGACTACGTGTTCGCCCCGCCAGTTGATGCCGGCCCGGTCATGAAAAGCATCAAGGGTAGCGCGTTTGTCACCTTTGTGGTCAACCGCACCGAGCTAAGACCCGACTATATGAAGAACCGCAGCGAGCTCGACAAGATCATCCGGTCCATCGAATATGTCCGCCGCGACTCCGACGCCACAATAACCCACGTCCACATCAAAGGATTCGCATCACCCGAAGGCCCATACGACAACAACGTCCGCCTCGCGCAGGGCCGCACGGAGACCCTCCGCCGCTACGTCCGCGACCTCTATTCATTCCCCGACACCACAATCACTTCAAGCTACGAGCCGGAGGACTGGGCCGGGCTCCGCGCCTACGTGGCCGACTCAATGAATTTCGACATCTCCCACCGTCAGGAGATACTGTCAATCATCGACGGTCCGCTCGGATTTGACAATAAAAATCTCGCCATACAGACACAATTCCCTCAGGACTACGCCGTCCTGCTCAAACAGATCTACCCTTGGCTGCGTCATTCCGACTACACCGTCGACTACTCCATCCGCGTCTACACCGACCTCGCCGAAATCCGTCGCGTGTTCGCCTCCGACCCCTCGCGACTGAGAGCCGTCGACTTCTATACACTCGCACAGTCCTACCCTACCGGCTCCCCTGACTACTGCCGCGTCTTTGAGCGTGCCGTCGAAGTCTACCCCGACGACCCGATGCTCAATCTCAACGCAGCCAACATCGAGTTGGAGCGCGGACAGCTCGACCTCGCACAGTCCCACCTCCTCCGGGCCGGCAATACGCCGCAGGCCAACTATGCCCGCGGCATCCTCGCCGTCCGCCGCCAGGACTACTCCGAAGCCATCCGCCGCTTCACCCTCGCCCGCGACGGCGGAATCCCCGGATGCACCGGAATAATCGATGAGGTCAAAGCCCTCCGCGACTATCATCCCGTCACAATACTCATCCAACCCTCTTCCACCGACTGATAGATTCAACACATCACAACATAAAGCTGACAAACTTTTTCCATCAACGCTAACAAACAAAAATCAGAAAATAAATTTAACCTCACAGTTCAAGACATGAAGAAATTCAATCTTTTCGCCTTTGCTGCCCTCGCAGCTCTGACGCTCGGTTCTTGCTCCGACGACAACCCCGTCAAGGAAGGCAGCGAGAACGGTTCCGGCAATCTGGAGTTGACTGATGGCGCCTACTTTGCCATCGATATCCAGATGCCCGTCCCCACCGGTTCACGAAGCTATACAGATACTCCGTCCGGCAATGTCAGCACATCAGACAGCGGCATTGAATACGGCAAAGACTACGAAAACACGGTCAACAATGCCATGGTCGTACTCGCACGTTACACCCCAAGCAATGCATCGACAAACTATGCGTTCATCACGGCAGCCCAGATCCCCACAAGCTCCATGGTGTCCATCTCGACTGACAACTCCTTTTACCGCGCCACAGCCAAATTCTCCAAGACCGATCTTGAAGGATTCTACAATCAGGTGACAGAAAGAAATATCCAGACATATATATTCGTATTCTGCAATCCGAGTTCAGAGCTGACAAGCAAATTCTTCGGCGAGAACGCAACAGTCTCACAGGGAAACACCGACTGGATCAACACCGTCCTCACCTACAATTCCACCAATACAACCGTATGGGTACAGAACGGTTTCCCTATGGCAAACAGCAACATCGCCGTGCGTCAGCTTCCGCCCACACTTGACGACTGGGACTACTACACCTCCGAGTCAAAACCGTTTGACCTCTCAGGTGCGAACAACGATATCGACGTGGACAACAGCGAGAACAATAATCGAGGCTCCGTGCGTGTCGAGCGCTATGCCGCCCGTTTTGACTTCCGCGACGGTTCTATCGATGGTAAGACTGACACATCGCTCAACGGTATCGGTGATTTCACCTATGAAGTTGTCTACGGTTACGCCAATGCCGATGACGAAAACCAGTCCTGCCTCATCAATGTGCAGCTCAAGAAGATGTATCTTGTAAATGTCAACCAGAAATACTACGCTCTTCGCCATGTATCATCCAACGGCTTGGTTGCCAATTCCTCGATTTGTATGCCTGAGCTTTCATGGCGTAACGGAGCCACCGGCAACTACGTGGTTGATGCTAATGCTGCTTGGAAACAGCAAACGGTAAATGCCTTCGACAACAGTACCACAGCGGTCACGACATGGCCATTCAGCGATAACTACATGAGTCCGTTCTTCAACGACGACCTAACCACCAATCAGACCAGCACTGACGGACGATGGAGTACATATCTTTGCAGCTCTATTGTCAACGGAACAGAGGACAACGATGACGACTGGAATAGCAATCACGCAAGCAGTAACTACTATATCTGGCGCTACGCAACGGAGAACGTAATACCCGGCCCAAGCACCAACCAGACCAACGGACTTTCCACCGGTGTGGTATTCAAGGCCCGCCTCATCCCGACTGATGCCGCCCTCAATAGCAACGACCCCGAGATCAAGGAGCTTGCATACGCGCTCAAAGGCCAGACTGTCAATGGAGCATCTCTGACTGGAAGCGTCAACAACGACCCCATCCTCTATCAGTTCAACGGAAGTCTCTACTGCCACTGGACCGGTTTCCGCGATGCCGCCATCCGTGCTGCAGCTACCGGATTCTATAAGAATAGCGAAGGTGAATGGGAAGTTTACAACCTCAACCGCAGCAACAGTCTCTTTGCTGCCGTGTTCGGCAAAGGCGGTATGGGCACTGTCACCCTCAATGCCAACATTGTCAATCCCGAGAATGGAGAAATCACAGAGACACAAGAAATCACATTCATCGACACCGAGCCACAGGATCAGTCTGCTCCGGACTACTGTTGGAATCAGTGGAAGGCTGCTCTCAATACCGGTGCTTCAAACAACCGACTCGCTGAATTCAAGAAGGCGGCAACCGGTTCCAAGATCACGCTATATCAGGTATCTGAGGACAATGAAGCCGGTGGTCTCGGCTACTTCTGCTACTATTACTACTGGAACCGCCACAACGACAATGGCAACAACGGTGTGATGGGTCCGATGGAGTTTGCCGTGGTCCGCAACAACGTCTACAAGCTCGCCGTAACCAACATCAGCAAGCTCGGACACCCCCGCGTACCCTCCAACGACCCCGATGTTCCCACTCCCGACACTCCCGACGAGTCGCAGGACATCTATCTCACCGTCACCGCCGAGGTCAATCCCTGGTGTGTACGCGTCAACAACATCCAGTTCTAAACAGCTTTCCCCACTCTGAGACATTTCCGCTCAACACATGAATATACTCAGACGAAATAAAATGAAGACAATGATCAGCGCGGCGGTTGCCGCCGCGCTGACCGGAGTCTTTTCGTCGTGCGACTCCCTGATTTACGACGATCTCGACCCCTGCGACGAGGGGCTGAGACTGCGTTTCGTCTACGACTACAACATGGAGTTCGCCAACGCATTCCCCTCACAGGTAGACTGCCTGACACTCCTGATCTACGACAGCGAGGGCCGCTATCTGGCCACCCGCACGGAGACCGCCGCAGCCCTGCTCTCCGACGAGAACTGGCGCATGGACATAGACCTCGATCCCGGCACATACAACCTCATAGCCTACGGAGGCATGGTGGAACCCGAAGCATCCTTCGCGTTCAGCCCGCAGCCCGGAGCCGCCACACCGATGGAGAATGTCGATGTCTACCTCCCCTCCTCGCTCATCACCGATCCCGTCGGGACACGCCTCCACGACCTCTTCTATGGCGCGCTGACTGTCACTGTCCCGGAAAACACCATGGCCTACACCGAAGCCACAGTGGAAATGATGAAGGACACCAACAACGTCCGCATCGTCCTCCAGAACGTCGACGGCTCGCCGGTCGACAATGCCGACTTCGACTTCACAGTCACTGCCGACAACACCCGATTCAACTACCTCAACGAGGTGATCCCCACCTCCACATCCACATTCTATCCCTGGGCACGCGGCAACGAGACCGTGACATCATACTACTCCGACAGTAGCGACACCGACATGAACATACAGGTGGCCTACGTGGAGTTCAGCCTCTCACGCTTCGTCTCAGCCGGACAGCCTCATCTAACAATCACACGCAAATCCGACGGACAAACCGTCATCTCCATACCTCTCGCATCCTACCTCCTGCTCCTCAAAAGCCAGATCTACGCCGATATGCCCTCACAGGAATTCCTTGACCGCGAAAGCCGGTGGAACGTCGTGTTCTTCCTCTCGGGAGGCAACTGGCTGCGCACACAGATCATCGTCAACGGATGGACTGTAAGAATCAACACGACCGGACTATGATTTTCCATCGCATCGCCGACATATTTCTGCTGATGACACTCGTACTCGCCCTCGCATCATGCTCCGGCAAGCACGACAGCCCCATCATGACCGAAGATGAGCCGGCGATGGTCAATCTGTCATTCTCGGTGGTAGTGCCGTCCGATGCCATGCCCTACTCTTCATCCCGCTCGGATGTTGTGGTGACAACACCCGATCAGAACAACTATTTCGAGCCGGAAGCTTCCAATTACGAACGTATCCATACTCTCCGCGTCATAATCCTGCGTCCTGACGGCAATGGAAATCAGATAGTCGAGCACAATAAGCTCTTCACGCTTTCCGACGAGGGCGTGGTCCAATATGACGACCTCACTTTCAAAGTTGTGGGCGGCGAGAGCAAGTCGATTTATCTTATAGCCAACGAGTTTGTGACGGATCGAACACTGGCTGAAAGCAATGGGCTGGCTGTCAACGCCACCTATACAGGACTGATCGAAAGTCTCACACTTTCCACCGGATCAGTATTTGGAACAGGCGGGACACTCATCAACAACACCGACGACAGCGACACCCGCGCCTACATCCCCATGTCGGAAGTCTACCACAATGTGCAGGTGCGCTATCCGGAGACGGAGGCCGACCGTAATCAGACCGTAGGGACATTCTTCATCACCCGCGCGGCTGTCAAATTCTCATTCACAGCCTCGGCCGACCATGGAGATGATCTATATGTCACCGACATCACATTCCATTCGCTCGCCGACACGGAATATCTTCTGCCTAACAATACCGTCTACTCTCCTCCCAAGGGCGAAAGCGGTATAACCAACGGCACAGACACCCCATATTCCGATCTGACCGGTCACTTCATAACATCCTACGACATTCCGGCCGCCGCTACCCATCAGGCCTACACATTTGATTGCCAAAAGAATCTTCCGTTAGGGACGAAAGAGGTCAGCTATGCTCCATATCTTTACTTTTGTGAAAGCAAATCAACGGCGGCCTATACCGTCGATGTCACCATAGCCGCCATTGACGAAAATGGAGAAAAATCCGGAGAATACACATTCAAGGATCAGACTCTCCCCAATCTCCCCATACTGCCCCGCAACACCCACGTCAAAATCAATATGCACTTCACGAAAGTGTCAGTCGATTTTGAAGTCGATCTCGTCCCATATATCGGGATAACTCTCGAGCCCGTGTTCGGCAAGCAGAACTGACCTCATCTCTCCACCAATGACCAACCATCCACTCCACTGATGAACCACCGCATATTCCACATATTTATCACACTGCTGATGCTCGCCACAGCCACCTCCTGCCAAGAGGACAAGCTGTTCTCCGATCCTGAGATCGGTGAAGGCACAGCCTTGATCGAAGGGACTGTGTTGTTCCAGTCGTTCACACCGGCTCTTGAGAGCCGTGCCGCCGGAAACATCATCCACGACATCAACGATATGCAGTTGTTCATCTACTCCAACGACGAGCAGACACTCCTGCTCACCCACTACTTCGCCAAAGGAGCGTCGGACTGGAGCATAAACCAGAACGGCAACACCGAAATGCCGGATGATATATCTGAACCCGATGGAGTAAGCTACGATCAATCCGAGACCTCCACACCAGAAGCCACATTCTCTCTCACAGTCCCCTACGGCCGATACAAGATGTATATCGTGGCCAATATGGGCAGCGAGCTATCTGCCGACGACTACCCCACCGCCGATGAACTGAAAGCGATCAAACTGACGTGGAACAACTCCGACATCGCAGCCAATAATCAGATGTTCGGATACCTCACACCCAACGACGCACAGTCAAGCACAGGCTTCGAGGCTCCACCGGTCATAGTCAACCAGGCCAATGTCAAACTCCATTCCTGGATCAAACGCGCGGCATCGAAAGTCACCGTGGCCTACGACACATCAAATCTCAAGGAGTCAGTACGTATATACATACAGAAAGTCTCGATCTACGATATCCCCGCATCATGTACCCTCGGCGAATACAACAAACCCGAAAGTGCCTCTGATCTGTATTCCAACGAAAATCCGCAGACCATCTATTACCAGGACGGAGCCACAAGTACCGACTATAAGAAATGGATGGTACTCGCCCATTCTCCCTCCGATCCCGAACTCTACGGATCGTCACACTCCAATACTGCCAACGCTCTTTTCTTCTATGAAAATATGCAGGGCGATTACTCCGGGCAGAAGAAATACAACAAGGTGATGCAGGATGATGTCATGTTTGGTGATGATCCAATCCGCGAGCCTGACCAGGATGACTATAAGGACGAAGTACGACTCGGGACATACATCGAAGTATCCGGTTTCTACGACTCGTTCAATGGCGACCGTGTCACCTCCGGACCCATAAAATACCGCTTCATGCTCGGCAAGAACGTAACATACAACTATGATGCCGAGCGCAACCACCACTACAAGCTGACTCTTAAATTCACCGGTTTCGCCAACGAAGCCGACTGGCACATCGACTATGAGGACGAGGAGCCGGCCATCTACACCCCCGACAAGTATTACATCTCATATCTCTACAATGAGCAGATGGGTAGTGGTCTGCCTGTCCGCCTGACCGGCAAGCCCAAATCCCTAAAAGCCGAAATCACCACCAACTACTGGGCACCTTGCGACGAAACGACAGATACCGTGCCTATGAGCAATAATCCCGGAGGTGATTTCTGGTGGAGCTACACTTACGCGTATCAAGAATTGAACAAAATATATAAACTCGGAGCTTCTTCTACAACTTCTCCTAAGTATAATTACAACGACTTTAACGGTAACACCAATTTTGTCGGATTTTTGGGATTGAGAGCCAATGAAGAACCCACAAACATTCTGCCTGGAGCGACCGGAGACGATAAAGGCTATGGCACTAATACAATGTATCTCCTGCTTAAATATTATATAGACCACAAAACCAACAAAGCAGAATATGACCTGACCCCCGGTACTCATAATCTTGATAATATCAGTACATATACCGTCACAAAGGATGAAGATGAGTCAATCACAGTCCATGTGCCCATGTGGACACGCTCGCGGCAACTCGGCTCAATGACAACATTCACGTCCAACAATCCCTACGACTCATATTTGCGTAAGGCATGGGTATTGTTTACCGCTACCTTTGATGTCAACGGAACTGATGTCACACTGCATAAATATGTGCCTATCTATCAGGTTCACCGAATCGTCAATCCGTTAGGATTCATCCGTTCCAAGACAAATCCCAAAGATTTTGAGGTTGTGCTTACCTACATCGCCAATCCCGGAGATACGGATTTTTCAAGAGTCAAATCCAATGGCCCGTGGAGAGCGACAATCAAGGGTGATGCTGCGTCGTGGCTCTCCCTTGAGTCAACCGGCTCTAACACCACCGGAGGAGGAAGTACCATTGAAGGTGTCACAGACTCCTACATCTCGTTTAAAGTCAAGACCTCAGCATTGGCCGAAAGCGGTTCTGACCGTTTTGCCATGATTGATGTTGAGTATAACGACTACACCTGTATCCATCATATTTTTGTCCGGCAAGGTTGTGATGACGATGTCCAACTGGTTAATGGTGGCTCCATATGGAGTTCAAAGAATGTCTACGCATTCAACCAGGCAACCAACTACACTGCCACAACAGCCAAATGCGTTCAGGCTGCAAGTCCATTATCATTAGGAGCATATTTTAAGAGACTGAATTATTCTTACTCTTATCTTGATAAGAATGACGTGACTTACGGACATTTCGTTGCTCTAGAATCTACCTACAATTTATCCGTGGGCTATATCAACTCTTCCGGATCACTCGTGACATCCGAAAGCAAAACATGGAGTGATTTAACCGGAGCCTCAACAAGCGGTAGTAACTATAATCGAACATGGGCAGCCACCATCACGGATATTAATAACAATAGGGAATATCGTGTACCTGATTATAGCGACTTCCGCCAGCTCGAAAACGATCAGGAAAATATATCATACGGCTATGGAGTGATCTACGGTGAAGGAGCAAGTACCACAGCCACGACCATTTCTGATGCTTACGGATTCCTTGACGACGACAACTCCGGAGCGGTTCAAAGCACCAAAGGGACAAGAGTCTGCTTGGTTTATAACCCGGCCAACTGTAAACACATACTCTTCCCCATGGGTTATCGCGGGTATGGCCGCAGATCATACAGTAATAGCGGATGGCTATGTTACTTTGCACTCAATATATTTCTTAGTAATAGTAATAATAACAATATATATAGACCGAATGTTTACGATCTACAAAACAGTAACGGTGCAGTATATTGGATAAACAAGATTAAATCAGGTGGACACACATTTGATAATGCTGATTGTCACGGATGGGATATAAACTACTTTTCATTCGCATTCACACCCTACGATAATGGCTCCGTCGACGCATCAAACTCCGATGCGCTCCCTATAAAGCTCGTCAGAAAAACACCCGCAGCCCCCTGATCCTCCTTCCCAATAAGCATCTAATCCTTCAGACATACCCACCGACATGAGCATCATTATAATGTTCATTTCAAGGATAAATTCCACTATATATTAGATATATTGGAGGATAATTTACGTCAAAAAAACGCTCAAAAAACACAAAACGGCCAAATGTGGTCAACACACTAATACACAAGCACATAACACCATCCACTACCGAACTTGACATGATTTCACTACCGAACTTGACACGTTTTCACTACCGAACTTGACATATTTTCCTCTTTCTCAACAAACGGGTCGAAACATTTCGTATTTTCACAGGAATAACCTAATTTTGCACGAAAATATCACGTCATTAATCGCATCATGGTAATCCCACACCTACGCATCAACCAACTCATCATACTTCTCACCCTGCTGCTGGCGGCCTGTATCAACGACGATGATGACGGGCCGGGATGGTCGATAGCCGACGGAAGCCAGCTTCCACAGTTCAGCGTCACCACCTCCGACGGCACAGTCATCTCCACCGACACATTCCGCGACCGGGGAGGAGTGATAGTGTTCTTCAATACCTCATGTCCCGACTGCCGCCGAGAGTTTCCCATCCTCCAGCAGCAATACATCGAGGCCGGATCCGATGCGCTCTATATCTGCATAGCCCGCGAGGAAGATGCCGAATCCATAGCCGCCTATTGGGCTGAGAACAACCTTACGCTCCCCTACTCCCCCCAGTCTGACCGCAAGATATACAACCTATTCGCCACAACAGGCATCCCGCGTATCTACAACGTCTCGCCGGATCTCACCATAACCGAAACAAACACTATCCGCTAATGGCAGAAAGCGCAAGCACATCCACCGACGATCTCGGCCGGAAATCCATAGGCCGGCTATTGGCACAGTACTCCGTGCCTGCCATCATAGCCAGCGTAGCCACCTCGCTCTACAACATCGTCGACTCCATCTTCATCGGCCGCGGAGTTGGAGCGATGGCTATAGCCGGACTCGCCATCACATTCCCGCTGATGAACCTCGTGGCAGCCTTCTGTATGCTCATCGCCGCCGGAGGCGCCACAATCTCGTCAATATTCCTCGGGCAGAAGAACTACACGCGCGCTACCGATGTGGTCAACAACGTCTTCACCCTGTGTCTGATCCACTCCATAGTGTTCGGAGGACTCTCGATTATCTTCCTCGACCCCATCCTATACTTCTTCGGAGCCACCGACGACACCATCATCTACGCCCGCGAATTCATGGAAGTCATCCTCTGGGCCACACCCATCTCCTACGTTTTCATCGGGCTCAACAACCTTATGCGCGCCACCGGATATCCCCGGAAAGCCATGGTATCGGCACTGCTGTCAGTCGTGGTCAACATCATTCTCGCCCCCATATTCATCTTCGTGCTCGACTGGGGCATACGCGGAGCGGCTCTCGCCACCGTGGCCGGCCAGACAGTGGCATTCGCATGGGTCATGATCCACTTCCTGTCAAAGAAAAGCTCCATCCACTTCGTGAGACGCAACCGGTGGTTCACATGGTCCATAGCCCGGCGCATCTACGCCATCGGACTATCACCGTTCCTGATGAACGTCTGCGCCTGCGTGGTGGTCATTTTCATCAACCGCGCACTTCTCGATGTCGGAGGTGAATACGGCAACCTCTGCATCGGAGCCTACGGCATCATCAACCGCACCACGATGTTCTTCGTGATGATCGTATTCGGAGTCACCCAAGGTATGCAGCCTATACTCGGCTACAACATCGGAGCCGGCAACTTTAGCCGGGTGAAAAACACCCTCCGGAAAGGCATCTGGATCGGAGTGGCCATCACATTTGCCGGATGGCTTGTGAGCGAGGCATTCCCCGACACCGTGAGCCGGCTATTCACCACCGATGAAAACCTCATAGCCATCTCGCGCGACGGGTTCCGCATCTACTTCTTAGCCTATCCATTCGTCGGATGCCAGATAGTCATACAGAACTTCTTCCAGAGCGTAGGCCGTCCGAGCCTGTCGATATTCCTCGCGCTCACTCGCCAGCTCGTGCTCCTCATCCCGTTCCTCATATTCTTCCCGAAAATATGGGGAATCGACGGCGTGTGGGGATCCATAGCCTCCGCCGACTTCCTCTCCTTCATAACCGCAGCCATCACCCTCGTATGGTGGATGAAACGCATCAAATCAAAGGAACATTCCTACGTCGCAAAATGATCAACGATATAGAACTGCGGGTGGATCCCCGCACCGCCGCCGAGCCGATGCTCCTGCGCGTGGCCGTCTCGACAGAGACCGGAATCGATGCAAACCGTCTGCGCCACATCGCCGTGACGCGTCGCTCCATCGATGCCCGCCAGAAGCGGGTGATGGTCAATCTCGCCGTCAGGCTATGGATCGACGAGGAACCTGACAATGTCTCGCTCGTCAGACCAATAGAATACCATCTCGTCAGGGATGACGCGAAGCAGGTGATCATCGTAGGCGCAGGTCCGGCCGGACTCTTCGCCGCGCTCCGCCTCATCGAGCTTGGAGTGAAACCGGTGATACTCGAGCGCGGCAAGGATGTCGACTCGCGTCGCAAGGATATGGCGCGTATAGCCCGTGAGAATACCGTTGACCCTGACTCCAACTACTGCTTCGGCGAGGGTGGAGCCGGAGCATTCTCCGATGGCAAACTGTACACCCGCAGCAAGAAGCGCGGTCCTGTGGACAAGATACTCCACATTCTTGCCCAACATGGCGCACCGGAGGAGATACTTGTAGACGCACATCCGCACATCGGCACCGATCTGCTCCCGGGAGTGATCAAATCCATCCGCACCACCATAGAGCGATGTGGCGGAGAGGTAAGATTCGGCACACGGGTGACGGATCTGACGATCGATCCTGCGGCCGGAATGGTGACAGGCGTGACAACAGCTTCAGGAGAGAAGTTTGACGGCCCGGTGATACTGGCCACCGGCCATTCCGCACGTGATATCTACCGGATGCTCTTCGACCGCAAGATCGGGCTTCAGCCCAAAGGTCTCGCCATCGGAGTGAGGTTGGAACATCCGCAGGAACTCATAGACCGTCTGCGCTACCACTCCAAGAACGGTCGTGGAAAATATCTGCCCGCAGCGGAATACACGATGCTAACCCGTGTCGACGACCGTGGAGTATATTCTTTCTGTATGTGTCCGGGCGGATTTATCATTCCGGCGGCAAGCGCCGACGGACAGCTTGTTGTCAACGGAATGTCACCATCAAACCGCGGCACACGATGGGCAAACTCCGGCATGGTGGTCGAAATCCTGCCCGAAGATATTCCCGATGGCGAAACCGAGGAAGAAAAAGTACTTAAAATGATGCTGTTCCAGGAGCGTATAGAGCGTTCTTTCTGGGAAGAGGCCGGACGCACGCAGAATGCACCTGCACAGCGTATGGATGACTTCGTGGCCTCACGGCCATCGGCCGATCTGCCGCCCACATCCTATGCTCCGGGCATCCACCCGGCCCGCATAGACCGGTTGCTCCCCAAAGGTATAGCCCGTCGTCTGCAGCAAGGATTCAAGGATTTCGACAGAAAAAACCGGGGATTCCTCACCCACGAGGCCGTACTGATCGGAGCAGAGACACGCACATCATCACCCGTGAGAATACCACGCGATCCTGAAAGTCTTGTTCATGCATCCATATCAGGCCTATATCCCTGCGGCGAGGGCGCAGGCTATGCGGGAGGCATTGTGTCAGCTGCCATCGACGGCGACCGGTGTGCTACCGCCGCCTACAATTCCTTGACATAGATCTGGGCGTTCTCATACTTAGTCACCCGCACTTTAGTCCCTGCATGGATGAAACCGGTCACGGCCACAGCATCGAGCACCTCGTCGCCGATCCTGACCTTTCCCGCAGGACGCATATCCGTCACAGCCGCTCCATCGGATCCGATATAGCGCGACGGCGACATATCCACTCCTACAAATCCGTCCGACACCTTGAGCTCTGTGATCAGGTCGGTGTGACGGCGCACCCACTTCGGTCCGTGGGATGATGTGAGATACCATATCGCAGCTATCGCCAGAAGGATTCCGGATGCGAAGATAGCGAGCGACATCCACACCACACCCGAATCAGCATGGCTGAGAGTGAACGTATAGTTTTCGATCAGTCCGAATATGAGAGCTAACGACACACACACTATCCCGGTTATACCGGTGACACCAAATCCCGGCACTACGAATAGCTCAAGAAGAATCAGCACCAACCCGATGAAAAACAGGACTATGATCCACGGAGAGGCTATCCCGGTCAGATATAGAGGGAGGAAGTAAAGTCCTGCCGCTATGAGCGCGGCAGCCGACGGGAATCCCATACCGGCAGTGTGAAGTTCCATATATATTCCGCCCACTATGATCATGATCAGCACAGCCTGTATAGCCGGATTTGTGAGGAATCCTATCAACCGGTCAGTCCATGTCGGCTGATATTCGGCTATGCTGTAATCCTTCACATCCATACGGTCAAGTATCTCCCGCACACTTTCAGCCTTACCCTCGGCATAGCCCCAACGCAAAGCCTCATCAGGTGTGAAAGTGAGCACCTTTGTGGAGTCAATAAGACCGGCCACCGCCACACGTGAGTCCACCATGGCCTCGGCTATTGCCGGATCACGCCTCCACGACAGAGTGGAATCAGGATTCAGCTTTTTCCCATGATGTTCAGCAGTGGCACGCATCATGGCCCGCATATACGACTGATATTTATCCGGCATGGCTGCCCCGTCGGCACCATTGACCACTGTGGCGGCTCCCATAGAGGCCCCGGGACGCATATAGACAGTGTCGCAGGCCAATGCTATCAGTGCTCCGGCAGAGGCCGCGTTATTATCGACAAACGCCACTACCGGACGGTCGAAATTGAGCAAGGATGTGCGTATGGAGTCGGCATGAACCACCGATCCGCCATAGGTATTGAGATGCACGAGCAGGATGTCGGCATCCAATTCGCGGGCTTCCCTCAGAGCCTCCCGGGTGTAACGCCATGTCGACGATCCGATCTCGTCGTCAAGACGGAGCATATACACCAGCTTTTCTCCGGCAAAGGAGAACAACGACAGCAGACACAATGTCATCGATAGAAGAATCCTAACCATAATTCACGATTTTTTTAACCGTCCGAACCACCCCGGGAGGATGAAACATCCGATCAACAGATATACATAGTAACTTAATATGCGCCAGAACAGCGCAATAATGAGTGCCATACCGGCCACACCAAGCAGATCTCCGTAATACGTGGTGAACAGCCATTCGCTTATGCCTGCACCACCCGGTGTGGGGCTTACCATCAGTATAACCCATACGACAAACTGGCGGGCGAGTACGACAAGCTGCGGCGCCTGCGGAGCGAAGCCAAGAAAAAGAGCATTGACTAAGAGAAAACGCGACAACCATGACACACAGGTGGCGGAAAATGCCTTGATCCACCATCCGGCAGACCTATGGCGGATATCGCGGCCGGTAGCCTCCATATCCGCAGCGAATCCGTCGGCCTTGGACTCCCACCGGCGCAGCCATCTGAAACGGAACAGACGGTTGACTGCCGCATGGATAGCATGGGGCTTGAGGATTATACCGAGAAACAGCACAACCGTCCACAGGAGAACGAGTCCGTATATTCCCCAGAAAGCCGATTGCAGCCCTACGGTGAAAGCATGGCTGCTGAAGCTGAACAACCGGCTGTACGGAACCATTGATATGAAGACCGGAAGCATTATCACGAAGAAAAGATTGTCGAGAAAGAGTGTGGTCATCATGAGGGCTGTGCCCTTTCCGAACTCTATCCCTTCGCGGTGCAGAAACAGCATTCCGAGCGCACTGCCTCCTGCCGTCGTAGGAGTGACACATGAGGTAAACTCACAAAGCAGACACACACGCACCGCCTGTATCCAGGAAAGCCCTCTGTCAGTCAGGATCCTGAAGCGCCAACTCATCCCATAGTCTCTTCCGACCATAAAGATCATGGCGAGGACAATACATGATATTGTGGCCGCATCCCACCGGATAGTTCCCCAGACCGACGGATCAAACTCCCTGCTGAACAACCACCATACCACTGCCATCCCGATGGCGATCGGGATCAGCATCTTCCATACTAAGCCGAATATACGCTTGGCCATTGATCCGGTGTTCTCAGGAGTCGTGTTGATGATTGGCATATACAAAGATACCACTATTCACGCAAAATCAGAATTTTTCGCGTATTATTTTTCCCGACACGGGGGTGCGTCTGATCTCCGGCACATATATGACATCCTTAGGGCAATGATAAGGAGGGAGATGCTCACCAAGACGGTCGAGCAAAGAGCGGGCCACTGAACGGGAGTCTGTCACAACCACCGCCTCCTCGCCCCATCTGTCGGACCGACGGGAAGTCACATAGGCCGTGACACTATGAGGCAACATGGGGAGGAGTACTCTCTCGATCTCCTCCGGACTTATCTTGACTCCGCCGGAATTGATCACGTTGTCATACCGTCCGAGCCATCTGAAAGAAGCTGGAGAGTGAAGCGACACGACATCGTTGGTCACAAGACGGCCGAAAGACAGCGTGGACGAGGTTATGACAAGACACCCTCTTGCATCTGTATCAAACTCAAATCCCGGAAGCGCATTGAAACACTCCTCTCCTATCTTGCGCAAGGCTACATGGCTGCAAGTCTCCGTCATGCCATATGTGGCATAGGCATTGATGCCGGTTTCCGCAAGAATCCGCTCCTCTCCCGGCGTGACAGGTGCGCCGCCCACTATAATATTGTCTATCCTATCCCGCGAAGGGGATGACATCACCCCCTCAAGCTGGGACGGAACCACAGGTAATAGTGAGATCCGGCCTGATGTACCGCCCGACAGAGGTCGTGACGAAGGAGGCTCCACACACAGGCTGCATCCGGCTTCAACAGCTCTTACGATCTGCATCTTGCCGGCTATATACGCAGGACTGAGCGGAAGCCACAGACACGAATGACTGTCGAGACCGAAGAAATCAATGGTGGCGCGGGCGGAAGCGATCATATCCGTCTTGAGCAGTTTTATCTCTTTGGGAGTGCCTGTCGAGCCGGAGGTATGCGCACTGATCGTGTCGGAATCCGATTCCCACTCACGGAGAAATGCCTCAGCGTCCGTTGTCAGAACAAGCCTTCTGTCTGCCATTTCTTACCGGTGTTTACATATACCTCACCCCCACACTGTTCCAATGGGGACGGTATGTTGTTATAATACAGTTGCCCCGTTCCGAGGCCCTGCGGCATTGTGATATTCTTGGTGGCAAGCCATGAACCGATGGCATTGAGACCTATATTTGATTCCAATGCTGATGTGACCCACCATCCGATACCTCGCTCCTCCGCAAGCCTGATCCATTGGTCCGCGCCTGAGAAGCCTCCGCACAATGTAGGTTTCAGCACCACGAAAGCAGGGCTGACCGCATCAAGCATATCCGCCATCTCCGCACCGTCATCAAGCCCTATCAGCTCCTCATCGAGAGCGACCGGGATCGGAGATTCACGGCAGATCCTGGCCATCTCCTCATACTGTCCGGCCCGTATGGGCTGCTCGATGGAATGAATGTCAAACTCCGACAACCGTCCGAGGCGGGCAAGCGCATTATCAGGAGTGAATGCTCCGTTGGCATCAAGACGGAGCTGCACTTGCGGCGCACGGCTGCGCAGATATCGAAGAAGATTGATTTCATCTTCGAAATCTATCCCTCCGATCTTGATCTTTATACATCCGAATCCCTCGGTGAGTTTTGCGTCCACGCGATCGCGCATGGTTTCCCTGTCGCCCATCCATATCAGACCGTTGATGGGTATTCTCCAGGCTTCTCCGGAAAAAGGCTTCATCACACCACCGGCTCTCAGATCAGCCAGCGCAGTCTCGAATCCCATCCGTATCGACGGCCATCCGGCGAGTAGCGAAGGATCGGAGATATAGTGTTCCGGCCGGCGGCACACATCCGACAGCATATCTTCATATCCCGGACGGTCATCACAACTCAAGCCACGGAAAAGCGCGGCCTCTCCGATACCGGTATTGCCCGTTCCGTCAGCAAGACGGATAAAATACGTATCCTTATGCCTGAGCCGCTCTCTCGACGTTATAGCCGTGAACCTGAAGTCAAGTCTGTAGCGTCTCCACTTGCCTGTCAGCATCACCCGGGAAATTTCGGGAATTGATCAAAATCAGGATCACGCTTCTCAAGGAAAGCATTCTTGCCCTCCTGAGCTTCGGCCATCAGATAGTACATGAGTGTCGCATCACCGGCAAACTCCATCATGCCGCGCTGACCGTCAAGTTCGGCATTGAGCGCGCGTTTTATCATGCGTATAGCCATCGGAGAGCGTTTGAGTATGGTCTCACACCATTCCACAGTTTCGTCCTCCAATCGTTCAAAAGGCACAACCTTATTGACCATACCCATCTCCTCAGCCTCCCGGGCCGTGTACTGCCGGCAGAGAAACCATATCTCACGGGCTTTCTTCTGACCCACGCAGCGGGCAAGATAGCTTGATCCGAATCCTGCATCGAAACTTCCTACTTTGGGACCTGTCTGCCCGAAACGTGCATTGTCGGACGCGATCGTGAGATCGCATACAACATGGAGAACGTGACCACCACCTATCGCATAGCCATTGACCATGGCGATCACCGGTTTCGGGATAGAACGTATGGCTTTGTGAAGATCAAGCACATTGAGACGTGGCACACCATTGTCATCAATATATCCGCCTACGCCCTTCACCTTCTGGTCTCCGCCCGAGCAGAACGCCTTGTCGCCGATTCCGGTGAGTATGATCACACCTATATCCGATGCTTCGCGGCAATATGCCATTGCATCAAGCATCTCGAAATTGGTATGGGGGCGGAAAGCATTGTAGACCTCCGGTCGGTTTATAGTGATCTTGGCTATGTGGCCATACTGTTGGAACAGTATGTCGTCATAAACCTTTATCGTTTTCCATTCGCGTGTCATAAATGAGTCTTTTTGGTTACAGCCACAAAATTACTCAAAATCCCGCTACAATCCAATCCGCAGACGGATACACATCCTCGTTTTCAGCACACTTTCACCACCGGAATATTGAGGATGAACGCAAGCTTCTCTATCGCACCTCCCACATGGCCTATACCGATCGCCGTATGATGAGACGGGCCGGCTTTACTCCAGTTATCCATGAACGCACGCGCCCCGATCGGAAAGCGGTAACGGGAATTCGTATTGCCTATCTGCAGAGTGGGACCTTCCACCGATTCCCCCTCAGCCATAAGCAGGAACACACCGTCGCGACCTTCACATACTGACAGGAACGTGACCGGTCCGTGCTTGACAGTCATCTGTATTGACAGTCCACATCCCGGTTTTCCATGATATACCGGGAGCGGGACAAGCTTAACCCGCCCCTCCGCGATAGCGAAATGCGCCGGACCATCATGTCCCCACAGTACTACATCGTCCACAAAGTCCATAGCGTATGGTTCGGAGAAAGACCCTCCGGCTCCGAGCAACGACATAATCTTCATGGCTTGGACATTCTTGACCTCACACTCTCCGGCCACAGGGATATCCCTGCCTGTCAACAATGTGTTGCCGGCAATCACGGATGTCACGATATTCTCGTACTCATTACCCCGGAATCCCTCATAATAATAGGCCATGGATCCGAGATTGTGCTCCTCTATCAGACGGTCAAGAGCCACCGATGTCTGTGCGGCGCGGCGAAGCTCCGCTTCACTACACTCCGTAACCACATCAAATTTTTCGCTGAATTCACGCAATTTCGCATCAAGCTGTTCCGGAGTCACCTGATCACGATAAGCACGAAGCTCACACATCTCCAACTGTTCGATATGTGTACCGAACGTAGCGGACTGCATCGTAGCATCAGTATACACATCAAGCATTCCTCCGTAATAGTGACCAAGTATACCCATACGGTTGTCGCGCATACCCTTTGCAGCACGGGCAGCATCAACCCATTCCTTGGCCTGCTGCCACACACTTGTTTCACCGAGCCAACCTGTAAGAATCTCATAGCGGATCCCGGCTCGATTGAACACACAACACAGTTCAGGAACCGAACAGGCCTGGCAGTGAGCAAGCCATTCTCCTGTCATGATCCCACGATCACCAAGCCCGTTGATATAGTCATAGTCTATCGCAGGAACCGGCTGAAGATTAAGTATGACAACCGGGACACCAAGTCTCTGCACAACCGGCAAGACTGTTGATGACAATGCGTAGGTGGATATAAAGACAAACAGCAGCTCTACATTCTCACCTTTCAGCATGGAAGCAGCCTCTATCGATTTCTCAGGACAATCTACCATCCCGGCATCAACCACTTCCGCTCCACACCCGGCAAGATGCTTACTGATTACTTCCTGATAACCCGCGAGTCTGTCGCGAAGTCCGCCGAACTGAGGCCAATACGTATTTAGGCCAAGCCCGATAAGTCCTACTTTAATTGTCATTTCTGATGAGTTTTTATGGTATTATCAATCCTGCAAAGATAGTCCACTTTTGATAAACCGCAATTCCTTTATTACTTATTTTCACCTCCATCAATACATCAGACCAATAAAACTATCCGAAAGGACAGAATCGGCTATAATTCACGTTCGCTCGCACGAGTTCCAATTTTCTCGAAATAAAATTTCTTGAAATTCCACCGGCCGGTTCTTGGTGGATCGAAGTAAATTTAGTAACTTTGCAGCCGAATTTCAATCAATACAAAACACTAATTAATGGCAACAAAAATCAGACTGCAACGCCATGGTCGCAAGAACTATGCGTTCTATCCTATTGTTATCGCCGATAGCAGGGCACCACGAGATGGTAGATTTATTGAAAGGATAGGTTCTTATAATCCGAACACTAATCCTGCTACAGTAACACTCAACTTCGAGCGTGCTTTGTATTGGGTAAATGTAGGCGCACAGCCCACTGACACTGTCCGCAATATCCTCTCCAACGAGGGTGTGCTCCTGATGAAGCATCTTCAGGGCGGTGTGAAGAAGGGTGCCTTCGATGAGGCCGAGGCTCAGCGCCGTTTTGACGCTTGGAAAGCCAAGAAACAGCAGGCAACCGAAAAGTTCACTGCCAACGAGGCCGCAAAGAAAGAATCAGACGCCAAGGCTCGCCTTGAGGCAGAGAAGGCCAAGAATCAGGCTAAGGCTGAGGCCGTGGCCAAGAAGAAAGCCGAACTCGCTGCCGCAGCAGCAGAGGCAGAAGCAGCCGCTCACGCTGAGGAAGCTCCCGCCGAGGAGGCTCCCGCAGCAGAATAAGCAGCAGGCTTGACTAACGTCTTGATACCGTCCGTGTTTTCCATGGACGGTATTGTTTTTTTAACAATGTCTGTCGACTTTACGAATGAAATCGGCGGGCAGATGTCTGAAACATCTGCCCGCCGGTATCATCTATTCTTCAGATCTCCTCTTTAGAACGGGAAGTTCATGCCGAGGTTGACATTAACATTGGAGTTGAGGGGTACACCCTGCTTGGCAAGCTTGCCGGGAGTGCGGTCGGTGGCAAGGAACAGGTTGAAGCCCTTCGTCTTGAAGTTAAGCATCCATCCGAAGCTTGCACCAAACGTGCCCATACCGAGACTGGCAGTGGCCGAGAAGCACTTCACCGGTTCGATTGTGCCGGAAAGACGGAAATCAGTCCATGAGAAATTGCCATTGATACGTGTGGTATTGAGCAAGCCGAACTTTACCTTGCGGTAGACAGGCAGATTATACTGCGCGCCGAGATTCATCGTGGCACCGATACCCGATGTGCGGCTACCCTGGTCGCCCATATCATCAAGCTCGTAGAGCTCGGAAAGATTGTCCTTGAACTTGTCCCATGAATCATTGTTGTCCACATTGAACGAATATTCGTCTGTCGACACACTCTTCAGACCGTTGGTTGAAGCCACCATATTGTTGCTCCATGATATGAAACCGAGATCTATAAGTGATGCCGAGAATTCCCAGTCCTCATTGAGAGTATAGACCGCACCAAGATCGACTGCCATACCGAAACCATTGATCGGGCTGAAGTCATCGATCTTCACACCGTTCACATATTCGTGGTGGGTGTCCTTGTTGTAATCGGTCTCGTAGCGGAGTCCCTTGACAGATGCACTCATCTCTGCGTCCACCTGCCCGATCCACGTATCGTTCTGCAGACGGAGCTGGGCATTGTTGACCTTAGCCACCGCACTACCGACACCAAGAAGCACCTTGAGGTTGGCGCCCACACGGAGCTGCTTGTTGATCTGGTGGGAATGACCGAGACTGATCTCACCCCAGGCTGCCGCACGGGCTGAGATGTCCGACAGATCATAGACGGAGTTGGACACGCCTTCCTTGGCAAGACGGAATATATCCTTGGGCAGACCGATATTGACATCGGCGCGTGCGCCTATCGAGATAGTGTTATAACCTCCGAAACCCTTGAATCCAAGAGCAAGCACAGTCTCGCGGAGCGATGTACCGAGACGGCTCTTGTCCTTGAGTCCGTCAAGAACCTCGGACGCCGATACTCCGGGATTGAGAAATGTAGTGGTCCGGCCATTCACATTATATAAAATGTGGCTCACGCCGATCGTACCGTTTGTGCCGACGTTGAGATTGCCGAGTCCGGGCATGGATACAAAGCCGTTCTCATTGGCGAACGCAGGGTTCGACTGGAAACGATACATATAGTTGTCGTCGAAATATCCCGTCTCAAGATTCTGAGAATTGACGGCGGGGGAGGCTGCAAAGAGGGCAGCTACGACGGTCCCCCCGATGAAACTTTTGAAATTCTTTTTCATTGTCCTGTTGTGTTTATGGGGAGGATTACAGTTCGTCATCATAGTAACCGCTCACTGTGGCACGGATATTGGTGAGGGTGATAGTTGTAGTCGGACGCAGTGTCTCGTTGCCCTCGCTCACGATTGCCCTGGCGCAATAGTGTATACCGTCGATCCCGACCAAGGTTCCATTGGTCTGAAGGGAGATCTCACACTCCTGACCACCTTTCACTGTCACAGAGGTCAGCGTAACAGGAGTGGTGGTTCCGGGAACCACACACTGGTTTCCATTTTTATCGAGGGGCCAACCTGACAGTTCGATATCGAAAGGAAGATTGTTGACCACGGTGGCTTTCACACCTACCTTAGTGGCCGTGATCTTGTCGAAAGTGTCATCATCACCGCCCCAACCGGTATCCTCATCCTCATAGACGATCTGCGACCCGACATTGAATGCAAGCGGAGCATAGAATGTGTAGACACCCTTCACATCGTCAAGCGTCACACCAAGCTCGAAATCGGTGACATCGTTTGGTCCGATGCAGGCATCCTCGAAGTCAACGTCGATAGTTGTGGGCAGTCCTGTTCCCGAGAGGACATCGGAGAGTCCCGGAAATGAATAATGAGTGGCGTTGCTGAAGCCTTCATAGTAGGATGACGGCACAGATGGAGAGAGGCAGATATTGTAGGGACCGGAGATGCCCTTGTCGTGCCCGATAAGGATCTCACCGGGGAGCTGCTGCGATGCGCGCACTCCGTCGTCGCCCTTGGGTGTAAGTTTAAGTCCACTGTGGGCATCCACACTATAATTGGCGAGAGGATTGTTGATCGACAGATATAACTGCGGATTTGCTATACGGATATCCGTGCTCTCCTGCTTGAGGACATCGGGCAGATCGTTAAGGGTAACGCTCGACACGCTGAGATTGTCGATGGCATATTTCAGACGTCCCGAGAATTTGTCTATCACGATCTCTGCAAGTTCGGGATTGAGCGTCATCTCAATCGCCGAAGGGATATTTGAAAGAGAGGTGACCGTACCGCTCATCGTGCCGCTCTTGATACCGACATTGCCGTGATAGAAGATGGTACCGGGAGCGGATCCGTCGGCCGAAGGAGTGAAGGTGAACTCCGACGAGTCGAGGATGCTGAAGTCTATCGCGTTAACACGGATCACCTTCGACAGAGAGCCGTTTGTCAGAGCACAAGTGCCGAGATTGATCTCGCCATTATTATTGGTATAGTCAGGGGTGACAAGTCCATGAGGAAGCTGGAGCGTGAGATCGCTGATCTTCACATCATCAATAATGCCGGACACTCCGCTGAAGCTGAGATTGACGGTGATCTGCCAGTCAGCCTTCACGCCGCTAATGGAAAGAATACTTTTGTCGACCGTGTTGGATGAGAATTCAAACTCTGTGGATACGTCGGGGATAGGGAATGAGACGGGAAGCGGATTGGTCACAGTGGGAATCGACGGGACATCCGTGAGATTCGTGTTGATCTCGGCTTTTACCTCATCGACCTTAGGACGGCCGAGATTCACCTTGTTCACCAGCACTCCGCTGGAATTGAAATCACCGTCCACGAGGACTGAATAAGAATCTCCAATTACCTTGATCACACTCTCGTCATCAAGATCAAAAATGTTCGACAGAGTGATCGCGTCAAGATTGACCGGAACTTCCAGATCGTTCACCGAGACGCGCACTGTCGTGTCTATGTCCGATAGATCGTAGTTGTCATCGATACAACCTACCAGAGGCAGCGCGGCCACCGCCGTACATAGCAGGGATAGGTTAAAGTGGGAATGTTTCATTACTTTATATTTGCTTGTGTTTTATCTAAAGCTTATATATTTATATGTGTGTTTTGTATTTCTGACTGATTGGCCAAATTTTCCACAAAGGTAGTAATTTTTCTCAACTTCTCAACATATTATTTTCCATAATCCTCAAATATCAAACTTTTTGCACTCCAAAATCCTTATTATAATATAGAAAACTCACAAAACAACTACAAATATGAAATCATTAGGTAAAGCTCTATTCTGGATAGGGTTCATTGTACTGATAGGCGTGGTGATGGCCTATCTTATCATAACCATAGCCGGAGCACTGGCATTTGTCACCACCACCTCCGTCCTCACCCTCTGCGCAGCCATACTCATAGGCGCTCTTCTCATGCTTATAGGACGTGGCTACGAGCGGCGTGCCGAACGCAAGGCCGAGGCGAAGCGCATCAAGGAATCAGCGACGGCGACGGCCACATCTCCGGCATCAACCACCACTACTGAACCGTGAGCAAAGAAAACAATCAGCCGCCTCTTCCATATATACGCGGAAGAGGCGGCTGATTGAATATCTTGATCACGACTGATCTGCAGGCCGGGCTTTATTTAAGCGCGTCCTTCACAGCATCGTTGGGAACCATCTGTTCCTGGAAAGTATAGGCACCGGTCTTTGCCGACTTAACGACTTTGATGACCTTGCTATAGGTGCGGCCTTCGCCTTTTTGCAGAGATGCAACGGTTTTCTTTGCCATAAGTCAGTGTTATATTATTTGATTTCTTTGTGAACGGTTACTTTCTTGAGAATGGGGTTGTATTTCTTCAACTCCAGACGCTCGGTGGTGTTCTTGCGGTTCTTGGTGGTGATATAACGGGAAGTGCCGGGCATACCGCTTGCCTTGTGTTCGGTGCATTCGAGGATGACCTGAACGCGATTTCCTTTAGCTTTCTTTGCCATCTTCTATATTAAATGATGTCTAAGTATTTGATTTCAGTGATGTATCCCTTGGCGGCAGCTTCCTTGATGGCTGCATCGAGTCCCTTCTTGTTGATGGTGCGGAGACCGGCGGCCGAGAGGGTAAGGGTGATCCAAGCTTGCTCCTCAACCCAGAAGAATTTCTTGGTGAAGAGATTTACGTCAAACTTGCGCTTGGTGCGACGCTTGGAGTGCGACACATTGTTGCCCACCATTGCTTTCTTGCCGGTAATCTGACAAACTTTTGACATGGCTGTTGGTTTTTATCTCTTTGTGTTTTACTTTGTTATTGACGGGAAGCTGAGGGGCACCATCACACGTCTCATATCGCCGCCCGGTGCATCTTTTCCGCCGGCTTTCGAGGATGTGCCACAAAACTCGGCTGCAAAGTTAAGTATTTTCAGTGGGTTTAGCAAATATTATTAACATTAATTTCAAGTTCATTACATTATTTATATTCCAATTTATATTCCTGAAAAAAATTGCGGATCCGGCTTCTCAGCCGGATCCGCAGGCATAACTTAAATCAATATCAAGTAACAGAAATAGCGTTCTATTCTAATTATTTATCCGTATGCCTTTTTCATGAGAATCCTGTTATTCCTGCGGCAGGCCATAACCGTTGGTCACGCTGCCACCGGACTGGGTGAGCACTTCGAAAGGTATGGGGTGGAAATAGCGGGGAGCTTCTCCGTTGACCCAACCTCCGAGGAAATTGTCGTCATTGATTGCGCTTGTTCCAAGCAGACCGCCAGCACCTGCGGCATCGGCAGGCAGTCCCCAAGAGGTCTTGACATATCCGTCGGCCTCAAGAGCGGCAGCCTCGTCACCGTTCGGGTCGATGTAGCGGTAAAGACCCTGGATGGCAAGATTGTGGGCGGTACCTGTAAGCTTGCTTGCCACAGACTCGATTGTAGAATAGTCGTAAACTCCACGCCATCCGGGTGTGAGGGCGGGATCACCGGCCACAGCGTCAAAAGTCAGAGGATTGTCAAGATGGACAAGCTTTGTCCAGATATAACCGGGCATGGTCTTGCCATTGCCGAAGTCATGATAACCCTTTGTTTTAAGATCGCTCTTGAGCGCAGCCACAGCTGCCTTCATGGCTGATGTACGCTCATGGAACTTTCCGGAGCGGATCATATCCCAACGGGCCTCACCCTCGCCGAGAAGCTCAAGGCAGCGCTCATGCCATATAGCCTCGAGAAGAGCGGTGCCGGATGCTGTCACCTCATGATTATTGTCACCGAAGGCGCGTGCACGGATCTGGTTGAGAAGAGAGCGAGCCTCTCCATCCTTGCCAAGCTGAGCCTTGGCCTCAGCGTCAAGAAGCATCACGTCGGCTATGTGGAGTACCTGATGGTTGATACCCGACGCACGCTGTGAGGTGACATAAGGAGGATTCTGACGGTTGACATCCCACTTGTTGATGGAGATGCCACCATCGAGCTTACTGCCGGACTTGAAGGTCAGTATGGCCTCGTTACCATTTCCATCACTACCGGTGACAACCATATTGGCATCGGCGCGCTTGTCTCCATCATCATAGAGGGTATAGTAAGCAGACGGGATGATGCGGATTGCAGCAAACACCTTACAAGGAGCGGCATTGCTGGAACCACCGTTGGAGGGACGGCCTTGCGAATAACCAAGCTCACTGTTGCCCACACCACGGACAAAGCCGATCTCACAGAGCGACTCAGGTGAGATCTCAAGATCGTAGGTGTACTGATATGCGCGCTGATAGGGGTTGTCGATACCGGCGCGATCGTCAGCCGTGATGAAACGGAGAGTACCCTTGGCTGAACCGAGCGCAAGATCAAAATATTTCTCTGCTTTCTCAAGATATTTGGAATAGTCCTGACGACGTCCATAGAAGCACTTGTTGGCCTCGCTGCCGATCTTGTCAAACTGCACATCACCATATAGGCCGGCCACGTCGGAACGCAGTGTCTGATATCCGGCGGCGTGCATGGCGATCTTGCCGATGAGTCCGCAGGCAAACGTGCGGTTCATACGCTCAGCAGTGATTCCACCCTCTCCGAGAACATACATAAGGGGCTGCACTCTCTCAAGATCTGCGATAATGGCATCGTAGATGTCAAATCGCGATGTCAGGTCATAACTGTCAACCACAGTGTTCTCGATTCCGTAAGGAACATCGCCGTAGTGGATACACAGGAGATAGTAGCAATAGGATCTGATGGTAATGGCCTCGCCATAGAGCTGGGTCCAGTCATTGGTGACACCTGCCTCGAGAGCGGACTTGTACTCACTCTTACCTTCTATGATACCTGCCACACGGGCTGCACGTGCAAGAACCTTGAAAGTCTCGTTGAACTGGGTGGCTTTTGCCCCGATTGTGGCAAGTTCAGGATGCAGACGGCCTATGTTGGCGTTGGCCGACCCGTTCTCGGGATAGTACTCAACATCTGATACGATATCCTCCCAGTTGTAGTTGCCACCGGCAGCGATATTGGCGATACGGAAATTACCATAGCACCATGAAAGGGTTTTCCAAGTCTCGTCCGGAGTGGAGGTGACGAACGCATCGTCGGTATTGGACGGGGAGGAGACATCCAGATAGTCGTCTCCACACTGCGCCATTGACACACCGAGGAGTGCGACAAGAGCTGATTTAAATATGGTTTTCATTGTGTGTATTATCTGAATTTAAGATTAGAAATTGACGTTGAGACCGACTACGAAGCTACGTGCGCGGGGATACGTACCCCAGTCAAGACCGAGTGTGGGATATGTAGCGCTGTTAAGCCGGCTGTTGGCGTTGACTTCGGGATCAAGACCGTCGTAACCGGTGATGGTGAACACATTGTAGCATGAAGCGTAGAAGCGGAGATTCTGGATGCCCACTTTCGATGTCAATACCCGCGGCAGTGTGTAGCCGAGAGTAAGGGTGTTGAGACGCAGATATGAACCGTCCTCTATGCCGAGCGACGATATGGCCTGCTGCTCGTTGTAGGGGGTCGGGAGCTTGGCGTTCACATTGGCGGCAGCGAACTGCTCGGGAGTTGTGAAAGCATTGAGCATACCGTTGGCATCGATTTCATACCATTTGTAGCAGTCGTTGACGATGGCGAGCTTGTTGGAATATACGCCAAGTTCCTTGTAGCCATAGAGTGATGCGAGCTTATTGGCATTGTAGATGTCATTGCCGTAGCTCCAGTTGAAATATGCTCCGAGATCGAAATTCTTCCAGGTGACATTGACATTGAAACCACCGGTAGCCTTGGGCTGCATATCGCCTATGATCACTTTATCGACCTCAGTCACTACGTTAGTGCCGTCGTCGGCAGTCTTCTTGAACTTGGGCATACCGGGGACAGCGCCCTGTCCGGCGGGACGGTCGAAACGCTCCGCGCCGGTGAAGTTGCCGAAGAGGGATGTATTGAGATCCTGGACACCATCTTTAAGCACCCACTGACCGTTGATGTAGTTGAAGTCATCTGTCGTATAGAAACCCTCATAGATGAAACCATAGACCTGACCAACGCCTTTGCCTTCCTTCAGGAGGTAGTCATTGCCCGGATTGCCGCCGGCGATCCAGCCTGTACCGTATGTACCGGTCACGTTGTCGGCGAGCTTGTCAACCTTGTTGCGGTTGAAGCCCACATTGGCACCGGCGGTCACGCTCCAGTCCTTGTTCTGGAAAATGGTGCCGTGGACTGAGAGCTCGATACCTCTGTTGGAGGTCTGGCCGATATTGGCGTATGTGGAGGTGAAACCTGTGATACCGGGAAGCTGGGTCAGCATGAGAAGATCCTTGGTGGTGTTCCAGTATGCATCGATGCTTGCGGTGAGTCGGTTCTGGAAGAATCCGAAGTCAAGACCGATGTTGCGGGTGATGGTTGTCTCCCACTTCAGGTCGGGGTTGGCCATCTGGTCAGACACGAGGTCGTAGGCCGACTGGCAGGCATTGTTCAGACCGCCCTGATAGCGGTTGTCGTTCTCAGAAGTCCAGCTCTGTGTCCAGAGATCGGCGGAGATGCCGTCGTTGCCGACCTCACCATAGCTCACACGGAGTTTCAGGTCGTTCCACCATGTCCTCACGCCCTCGAAGAAATTCTCCTCACTTGTGCGCCATGCCACTGCACCTGCGGGGAAGTAGCCCCAGCGGTGTTTGGGAGAGAACTTGGATGAACCGTCGGCACGCATCGTGAATGTAAACATATAACGATCCATCAAAGAGTAGTTCACGCGACCGAAATACGACTCGATGCGTCCGGGAATGTCGACACCTGAGTAGAACGGAGTGGACTGTGTGTTGGCGTCGGTGTACTGATTGATCATTGCAAACGCGTTCTCCTTGGTGAAGTTGACAGGATAGTGGTCGCCGCGCATTGTCATGGAGTTGCCTTCGGAATCGGTGACTTCCTGACCCAACATCACATTGAAACGGTGGATCTTGCTGACCTCGAAGTCATAGTTGAGAGTATTTGTCCAGCGGGATGTCCAACTGTCATCTTTATATATAGTGGCGGCACCGGCATAGAGAGCTTCACCGGTGGTCGGGTCAAGATAGTCGTTGTAGACCGGTCCGGTCCATGTCTTGTTCTGGTTCCATGTACGGGAGAGGGAGATCTCGGTGCGGAAACGCAGGCCCTTGATGATCTCCCATGTCAGGTTGGCATTACCGCGCAGATTCTGACGCTCCTTGAGAGGCTCGCTGTCCTTGAGCATATTGTAGGCATTACGCGAATCCCAGAGTACTTCCTTACCGAAGTTCTCCACATTGCCTTCATTCATGGCATCCATATTGCCGAACTTCTCGATGGCCCAAGTTGGAACTGAGCGGAAACGGTAGGCACGCGAACCCCACGAACCGGATCCATTGGTGGTGCTTTCGTCGCCCATACCCTGGATCTGTGAGTAACGGGCATCAAGACCGAGGGTGACACCGGGCCAAAGTTTCTGGTTGATCTTGAGGTTGGCACTTGTGCGCTTGTAGTAGGAGTTGACCTTCATACCGTCATTGTCGGTATAGTTGATACCGAAATAAACCTGGGTGAACTCGTTGCCGCCGGTCACGGAGAGATCGTAGTTCTGCGAGAACGAGGTCTCGAACACATCCTTCTGGATGTCATACGACTCGATACCCTTATAGTTGTTGATTCCACCGTTTTCAAGGCCGAAAAGCTTCACGAAAGGAGTGGAATATGCAGTGCCGCTGCGGTCTGCGTTTGCCCAGACGAACGACAGATAGTCATATGCGTTGAGGCTCTTGAGATACTTGGTGGGAGAATCCCATTTCACATATCCGTTGAAGTTGACACGGAATTTACCCTCCTGAGCGCCCTTGGTGGTGACAAGCACAACGCCATTGGCACCACGGGCACCGTAGATAGCGGTCGATGATGCGTCCTTGAGCACATCGATACGCTCAACCTGGTCGGCGGGAATGTCAGACAGCTTGCCTACCACTCCGTCGATAAGGATAAGAGGCTCGTTGGACTGTGAGATCGAGCCACCGCCACGCACACGTATCGACACATCCGCATCCGGACGGCCGTCCTGAGATGTGATGTTGACACCGGCAAGTTTGCCCTGCATGGCCTGTGCGAGATTTGCCACGGGCACTGCGACAATATCCTTGGAGTTGACCGAGGCTACTGATCCGGTAAGATCTTTCTTCTTGATGGTCTGATAGCCGATCACTACCACCTCATCGAGAGACTCGACATCCTCCATAAGAGTGACGTTGATGGTAGTACGGTCGCCGACAGCCTCCTCTACGGACTTATAACCAATATAAGCGTAAACGAGAACAGCGTTAGGAGCCACATCGATCGTGTAGCGTCCTTCGAGGTCTGTTGTTGTCCCCTTGTTAGAATTACCTTTTTCAGTTATGACCACACCCATGAGCGGTTCGCTCTGCGTGTCAGTCACAACACCTGTCACCTTCGCAGCCCATGCGGAGACTGACTGGGTGACAAGAAGCATCAGTACGAGCAAAGCACGCCTGATGATTACCGATTGTCTGGTTTTCATGGTTAAATAATTAATGTATCGAATTGGTTGATATTAGATCTTGGATTGCACTGTATAAAAAAAATACAGACTCCCCCTCAGGTTGATATTATTTTGATTTTTTTGCAAAAATATACAAATATTTTCACCCCCCCCAAATTTTTAACATTCTTTAATTTTAACTTTTATGCGCGTAATTTTTCACAATGGCAATTTGTGGATTTCGGGGAGTTTAACTTACTTTGCAGTAGAATTATCGCTCCGGCCATGAAACATTTATTTGTCACATTCATACTGCTTATGTCGGTGTTTCTGTCCTCCGGTGGACAGGAGATTCCGCTGCGCCATATCGCGATTGACGATAGTGTGACATCCGGCACCATCAATTCAATGGTCAGGAGCCACGACGGATTCCTGTGGATTGCCACCGATGACGGGCTTTACCGCTATGACGGCTACGAAACCCGCGCATACTTACCGGGCCGGAAGATAGAACACTTGTTTGAGACCCATCTCCGGCGGCTATGGATCAACACCGGCGACTCGTGGGTCATCCACGATCCCGCCACCGACACCCTGACACACAATGCCGATTCACTCCTACATTCCATGGGTGTGAGAGGCCGGCCGCTGCATATCGACATAGACCGCAAGTCGTCCCTATGGATCTTCACCGACACCGGAGAGATATTCCACATTCCCACGACCACTTCCAAGGCGATCGCGGTGGATTTCGGTGATTTTCCCTCGGCAGAAGGGAAAAACTTCACATCCTTTGCCGATTCCGGACGCAGCACTTTTGCTATCACCGACAACGGAGAGATCTACGAGATCTCCCAGTCCACCCATCGCGTGGAGAGATATGACAGCCATATACCTGATACCGCCGGAAAGGAGTCAGGCAAGAATTTCAAGATATTCCATGATCTCGAAGGGTTAATCTGGATATTCGACAGCGACAGGATATGGCTCTACGACTCCAACCACAGGATATGGAATGAGAATCTGCTCCCCGGCGGAGGTAAATCGACACGGATCCTGACTATATTCCAAGGCTCCGACCTGAAAATCAGGATCGGGCGTGAGGGACATGGACTCGAAACGGTCGGAAAAACAGCGGGAGGCTATGCATACATACCTGCCACAGGGCGCGACGATATGTTCCCGGCCGATGCCACCGTCACCGTGATTGACGAGGACAATGACGGATCGCTCTGGATAGGAGCCGGAAAGGACGGAGTATATGTGTATGACAATTCCGCCGCCGGCAACACCGCACCAAGGACAATCCTGACATCCGTCTCAGTCAACGGCGCGGATATATCCGTGGAGGAGACGGCAAAAGGCCTATCCATCCCCACCGGAACAAAAGACCTCACCGTAAAATTTGCCAGCAATAATATCACGGATCCATACGGGACGAGATTCAGCTATCGGCTCAATGGATTCGACGAGGACTGGAAGACTCTCCCGCAGGGAGTCAACATAGCCACCTATACCAATCTTCCGGATGGGGACTACACTCTCGCCGTCCGTGCCACCGACCGGAAAGGACGCACCGGACTGCCGGCAACACTCCACACAGAAGTCCGCGCTCCATTCTATCTGACCACCGCTGCCTACGTCATATATACCATAATACTTATAGCTCTTATCGCTGCGGCAATCACCGGAATCTTCCGTCGCGAACGCCGCCGGGCAGCCCTGCGGCGCAGCGAATACGAAGCAGCCAAGGACGCGGAGTTCGACCGTAGGAAACGCAATCTTCTCAACAACATCGACAAGGATTTCCGCTCCCCGCTCCGGCTCGTCATACCGCCGATAGATGCCATGCTGAACGAGACCACCGACGATACCCGCAGAATGCGCCTGTCACTTATACGCAGAAACGCCGGCATACTTCTCGATAAGGTTGACAGAATGATCGATTTCAACCGCGCAGAGACCTCCGGACTCAGGATCCACAACACTCAGATCGATCTGGCGACACTCATATCCGGCATCTGTGATACATATAAGACACGGACCGGTCCGGATGTGACATACCACAGCGACATCAAATCATTGTCCATGTTTCTTGATGGAAAAAAGATCTCGCGTGTCATGACCGAACTGATTGACAACGCCGTGAGATTCACCCCCGCCGACGGACACATAGAAGTCTCCCTATCCGTACCTGACAACGGCGAGAATGTGGTCGTGAGCGTAGCCGATACCGGATGCGGTATGGGTCACTCCGACAGGGAGGAGGGCTACGGGATAGGTCTGCGTCTTGTGAAGGACTATATCAGGCTCCACGAAGGCTCCATGGAAGTAAGGGATAATACCCCGGTTGGAACTGTGGTTGAGTTGACACTGCCATTGCGCGGACATGGCGCGGAGGCAGTGGTCAGGAAAGCGGATATTTCGACACCGGCCGTGACAGATGAAGAAAATACTCCGCCGCCATCCGGCGGATACGCCGAACGCCCGCTTGCCCTCGTCATCGACGATGACACCAATATGCTCCACTTTCTGAAAGACGGTCTGTCGGACAGCTTCAATGTATTCACCGCCACCGACGGCGAGGCCGCCATGAGCCTGCTCTCATCATTCCGTCCGTCAGTCATAATCACCGAAGCGGATATGTGTGGAATGGACGGTACCGGTATATGCCGCCGCTTAAAGGACGATCCCGTACTCTCAGGGATTCCGGTGATCGCTCTCACTGCAACCACCGACGTGGAAGCCCGGGTGGCGATGCTGCTGACCGATGCTGACGACTATATCACCAAACCGTTCGGTATCGACACCCTCCTGTCACGTGCAAGACATCTTGTGGCCCATACAACCGCCATATCCGGGCGCCGTCTCATCTCACCGGAATCCGGGGAGATCTCACCGGCCGACAGCGCTCTTTTGGCAAAGGTTGTCGGATACATAGCGGCCAACCTGAGCAGCCAGGAATGTTCGGTAGAGGAGATAAGCAGCCATCTCGGCATAAGCCGCGTCCACCTTTACAAGAAATTGAAATCCATCACCGGCAAGACTCCTGTTGAGTTCATCAGGCTCATCAGGCTCAAGAGAGCGGTGCAACTTCTGCGCGATACAGACATGAACGTGTCGGAGGTCGCAGCCGGCGTGGGCTTCAACACGCCAAAATACTTCGTCAGATATTTCAAGGAAGAGTTCAATATGCTGCCTTCGGACTACCGTGAGATCAAAGGCTGACTGACACCCTGATCTATAAACTTATTTTAAGCATCCGGCAGATTGGAGTGTGGCGTTTTTTTCGTACTTTTGCGGATTGAAAACACCATTAAGTAACAAATTCATGCCTCACAACATAGCCCTTCTCGGCTCTACCGGGTCGATCGGGACTCAGACTCTTGATATAGTGGAGCGGTTTCCCGACCGTTTCCATGTGGCTGTCCTTGCAGCCGGAAGAAATGTCGAGCTGCTCATTGAGCAAGCCATAAGACATCGCCCGGCTCTCGCTATCATCGCTGACGAATCTAAATATACACGTCTACACGAAGCACTCTCCCCGCTCGGCATCTCGACAGCCTGTGGCGACGCGGCATTGGCCGATGCCATGGAGCGGCCGGATTTCGACACTGTTGTCACAGCCACCGTGGGATATAGCGGACTTCTGCCCACAGTCCGTGCCATCCGTGCCGGCAAGGACATAGCGCTCGCCAACAAGGAGACACTCGTGGTGGCCGGAGAGTTAGTGACACGTATGCTACGCGAATCCCGGTCGAGAGTGATCCCTGTCGACTCCGAGCACTCCGCGATATACCAGTGTCTGCAAGGTGAGGATCCCGCTTCAGTCAACAGACTTATAATCACAGCCTCCGGAGGTCCGTTCCGCACATGGACACGCGAGCAGATAGAAGGTGTGACTGCAAGCCAGGCTCTCCGGCACCCGCGCTGGCACATGGGAGCCAAGATCACCATTGATTCGGCCACAATGCTCAACAAAGCCTTTGAGATCATCGAGGCCCGCTGGCTGTTTGACATCCCGGCTTCACGGATAGAAGCCGTCGTGCATCCGCAGTCGATAGTCCACTCTATGGTGGAGTTTATCGACGGAGCCGTGAAGGCTCAGCTCGGCATACCGGATATGCACCTGCCCATCCGCTACGCGCTCGGCGATGCCACCCGCCTGCCTCGCGCGGAGCGGGCCATGAATCTGACCGACTACGCATCACTGACATTCGAGCAGCCGGATCCGGTGAAATTTCCCTGCCTGAGCCTCGCGCCTCTCGCCTTGGAGAGAGGAGGCAACACTGCCTGCATCATCAACGCCGCCAACGAAGTGGCCGTAGCCTCATTCCTGAGAGACGGGATCTCTTTCCCGGGCATATACGACACCATCACCGACGCGCTTGACCACACCCCATTCATCGCATCGCCTACTCTCGACGACTACGTGGCCACACACCACGAGGTCATATCATACTGCAAAGACAAACTCACACGATGGAAACATTTCTCATAAAAGCCCTCCAGCTCATAGCAGCGCTGGCCTTTCTCGTCATAATCCATGAGTTCGGCCACTATATCTTCGCCCGCATCTTCGGCATCAGGGTCGACAAGTTCTATATGTTCTTCAATCCCAGATTCAGCCTTCTCCGCTACAATCCCCGCACCAATAAAGTGCAGTTTTTTGTAGTGCAGGGCGACGAAGAGAAAAAGACACCCGACCATGCCGCATTCACCATTCAGGCAGGCAAGGAGCACCCCGCCCTGGCCGACGGAAGCACATCCTGGCGCGACACGATCTACGGAATCGGATGGGTACCCTTAGGCGGCTACTGCGCCATCAACGGCATGATCGATGAGACCAACCAGAAGCTCGACAACGACCCCAAACCTTGGGAATTCCGAACGAAACCCGCTTGGCAGCGGCTGCTCGTCATGGGTGGCGGAGTCCTCTTCAACTTCATACTCGCCATACTTATATATGCCGGCATAGCCATGCACTGGGGGACGAAATATATCCCCTTTGATGCAGCCACAGAGGGCTTTGATTTCGTCCCGGCAGCCCAGAAGATCGGATTCCGCAACGGCGATATCCCTATCTCGGCCGACGGAGAGAAACTCGATGCCTCGACCGGCGACTATATGCTCCGTATGGTGGAGGCCAAGGAGGTCAAGGTGCTCCGCAACCACCGCGATACCGTCTCTATCAGCATCCCCGACAATTTCATCTTCCGTGTCAATGACGAAAAAGGCTTCATGGCCTACCGTATGCCCGTCTACATTGACCGCATAGTCCCCGGTGAGGCTGCCGACAAGGCCGGACTGCAAGAAGGAGACCGCATAGTGGCCGTGGACACCATCGCCACCCCGACATACACCGAACTGACCCCCGCTCTTGCGGCCTACGCCGGGCGCGAAGTTCCGCTGACAGTCGAACGCGACGGCCAACGTCTCACCGTCACCACCAAGCCCAACGAATTCGGCAAGCTCGGATTCCAGCTGCGTGCCATAACCGACATCTACCCGACCGTCACCGTCAACTACAACTTCTTCCAGTCCTTCCCCAAGGGTTGGGAGATCGGCACATCCACACTCGGCAACTACGTTGGCTCGATGAAACACGTCTTCTCCGCCGAGGGCGCGCAGAGCCTCGGCGGATTCGGTGCGATAGGCAATATGTTTCCCGAGCGGTGGAGCTGGCTCGCCTTCTGGGAGATCACGGCATTCCTATCCGTGGCTCTGGCCTTCATGAACATTATCCCGATTCCGGGGCTTGACGGCGGCCACATCATGTTCCTACTGTGGGAGGTGGTGACGCGCCGCAAGGTGCCCGAGAACGTCCTCATCGCCGCCCAGTATGTGGGTATGGCCTTTCTCCTGCTGCTCCTCCTCTATGCCAACGGCAACGACATCTTCCGCGCATTCCTAAAATAGACGAACTAAAAGATGAAAACCATAACGCTCAAACGCGGCAAGGAGGATTCACTCCTCCGCTTCCACCCCTGGGTGTTCTCAGGTGCGATCGCCTCACTCCCCGAAGGGATTGAGGAAGGCGAGACTGTCCGCGTTGTCGCCTCCGATGGCCGATGCCTCGGTGTAGGCCACTATGAAATAGGCTCGATAGCCGTCAGGATGCTCTCATGGGACGACTCAACCATCGGCCCGGACTTCTATGCCGCCCGTCTTGCCTCCGCATGGCAGTTGCGCGGACGCCTCGGCCTCATACGTCCCGACAATACCACATTCCGCCTCGTCCACGGCGAGGGCGACTTCCTCCCGGGGTGCGTTGTGGATGTCTACGGCAACACCGCCGTGCTCCAGGCCCACTCTCCGGGTATGCACTACGCCCGCCATGACATAGCCCGCGCCCTTGTGGAGCTGCCGGGAGCCGGAATCCGCAACGTCTACTACAAATCCGAGACAACCCTCCCCTACAAAGCCCGCCTCGATCCCGTCAACGACTATATAATAGGTGGGTTCGAGACCAACATCGCCATCGAGAACGGCCTGAAGTTCAATATCGACTGGCTCAAGGGACAGAAGACCGGCTTCTTCGTGGATCAGCGCGACAACCGCGCTCTCATCGAGTGTTTCAGCCATGGTGCGCGTGTGCTCAATATGTTCTGCTACACCGGCGGTTTCTCCGTCTACGCCATGCGCGGCGGAGCATCGCTCGTCCACTCCGTCGATTCCTCCGCCAAAGCCGTCGCGCTGACAGATGCCAACATATCGCTTAATTTCCCCGGCGACACCCGCCATACCTCCTACGCCGACGATGCCTTCCGCTTCCTTACAGAAATGAAGGAAGATGCCTACGACCTAATCATCCTTGACCCGCCCGCCTTTGCCAAACATCGCGGTGCGATAAAGAATGCGATGGTGGGCTACCGGCGCATCAACGCCGCAGCCTTCCGCAAGATTGCCCCCGGCGGCATCCTCGCCACCTTCTCATGCTCTCAGGCCATCACCAAGGAGCAGTTCCGCCTCGCGGTCTTCACCGCCGCCGCCATGTCGGGACGAAAGGTGCGCATACTCCACCAGGTGACACAGGGAGCCGACCATCCCGTATCCATCTACCACCCCGAAGGAGAATATCTGAAAGGACTAATCCTCCACGTCGAATAATACCACCTATATAATATATGTCACTTTCCAAACTAATCATTACTGCAATGGCAGCATTAGCCATCACATCATGCACATCATCCGGTTCCAAGGACTCCACCGGCGATTTTGACTACACCGTCGACCGCTTCGCCGACATCGAGGTACTCCGCTACAAGGTGCCCGGGTTTGAGGATCTGACTCCCCGCCAGCGCATCTACATCTACTATCTCACCGAAGCCGCACTGGCCGGCCGCGACATCCTATGGGATCAGAACGGCAAGTACAACCTCGCCATACGCGATCTTGTGGAAAACGTCTACACCTCCTACACCGGCGACCCCGAGGATGCTAACTTCAAAGGTCTCGAACTGTATCTCAAACAGATAGAGTTTGGCAACGGCATACATCACCACTACTCCACCGACAAATTCACCCCCACCTTCGACCGCGAATGGTTCGCCACACAGGTAGGCACACTGCCACAGGCACCCTCCGGCGAGGAACTTGACACCCTTCTGACAGTCATATTCGACCCCTCTGTGATGGCCAAGCGTGTAAACCAGGCCGAGGGAGAGGATCTGATACTCACCTCTGCCAACAACCTCTACGACGGCGGCGTGACACAGGCCGAAGTGGAAAACTATTACAACGCCCTCAAGGATACTACCGACCTCACACCCATATCATGGGGTCTGAACGCACGCGTGGTAAAGCAGGACGGCAAGGTGGTCGAGCAGGTCTACAAGGCCGACGGTCTATACGGCAATGCAATCAAGCGCATCATCTCTAACCTCGAGAAAGCATCGGAATATGCCGAAAATGACTCGCAGAAACACATCATTGCCAAACTCATCGACTTCTACCGCACAGGTGACCTCAAGAAATTCGACGACTACTCCATAGCCTGGACCGAGGACACAGATTCACGCATCGACTTCATCAACGGATTCATCGAAAGCTACGGCGATCCCCTCGGGATGACCGGTTCATGGGAATCCATCGTCAATTTCAAGAACGAAGAGGCCAGCGAGCGCACCCACACCATCGCCTCCAATGCCGAATGGTTCGAGCAGCACTCCCCTGTTGATCCCCGCTTCCGCAAGGACGACGTGAAAGGCGTGAGCGCCAAGGTAATCACTGCCGCCATCCTCGCCGGCGACTCCTATCCCTCTACCCCCATAGGTATCAACCTCCCCAACGCCAACTGGATCCGTGCCGCCCACGGCTCCAAGTCCGTCACCATCGAGAACATCACCGAAGCATACGACCGGGCCAACCATGGCAACGGATTCAACGAGGAATTCGTGATCGACGAGACTACCGGAAAGCTCCTTGACGACTACCTCTTCATCACCGACAACCTCCACACCGACCTTCACGAATGTCTCGGCCACGCATCAGGCCGCCTGCTCCCCGGAGTTGACCCCGACGCACTCAAAGCCCATGGATCCACACTTGAGGAGACACGTGCCGACCTCTTCGCACTCTACTACCTCGCCGATCCGAAACTTCTTGAGCTTGGACTGCTCGACAATCCCGATGCCTACAAGGCCGAATATTACAAATACCTCCTCAACGGACTCATGACACAGCTCGTCCGCATCGAACCCGGCAAGGACATCGAGGAAGCCCATATGCGCAACCGTCAGCTCATCTCCAAATGGGTGCTTGAGAAAGGTGCGCCGGACAATGTCGTGGAACTCGTCAAGCGCAACGGCAAGACATATATCAAGATCAACGACTACACCAAGCTGCGCTCCCTCTTCGGACAGCTCCTCGGCGAGATCCAGCGCATCAAGAGCGAGGGCGACTATGCTGCCGGTGCAGCCCTCGTCGAGACCTACGGTGTCAAGGTCGATCCCGAGCTTCACAAGGAAGTGCTCGAACGCTATTCCCACCTCGACATCGCCCCCTACCGTGGCTTCGTCAACCCCGTCTACACCCCGGTTACTGACAACGACGGCAATATCACCGACGTAACCATCAGCTACGACGAAGACTATATCCCCCAGATGCTCCGCTACTCCCGCGACTACCGTACCCTCTGATCCCCATCGCAAAGCAGTGACATTTTATTTTCAATACACCCGGAAAAGCACTATCTTTGCACTTTGAAAAAGAAAAAACTTATAAAACCGTTATGACGACCCATGTTTCCGAGCGCGTACAGGCGCTTGCACCATCAGCCACACTCGCCATGTCGCAGAAAAGCGCTGAGCTGAAGGCTCAGGGTGTGGATGTGATCAATCTCTCGGTGGGAGAACCTGACTTCAACACCCCCGACCACATCAAAGAGGCCGCCAAGAAGGCCATCGACGAAAATTTCACGTTCTACACCCCGGTGGCCGGCTATCTGTCGCTGCGCAAGGCTGTGAGCGAGAAGCTCCGCCGAGAGAACGGCGTGGACTACGCCCCCGAGCAGATCGTCGTGGCCAACGGTGCGAAACAGGCTCTCTGCAACGTGATACTGTCATCCATCAATCCCGGCGACGAAGTGGTGATCCCTATGCCCGCATGGGTAAGCTACGTAGAGATGGTGAAACTCGCAGGAGGCACAGTGGTCAGCATCGATGCTGATATCTCGCAGGACTTCAAGATCACACCCGCACAGCTTGAGGCCGCCATCACGCCCGCCACACGTATGCTCCTTCTCTGCTCTCCCTCCAACCCCACCGGCAGCGTCTACTCCCGGGAGGAGCTTCAGGGACTCGTCGATGTTCTTGCCAAGTATCCCGACGTGCTGATACTCGCCGACGAGATCTATGAGCATATCAACTTCACCGGCTCCTTCACCTCGATGGCCTCGTTTCCCGAGATCGCGGACCGCGTGATCATCATCAATGGTGTCAGCAAGGCGTATGCGATGACCGGATGGCGTATCGGCTACTGCGCCGCGCCGCTCTGGCTCGCCAAAGCCGTCACAAAACTCCAGGGACAGTACACATCCAACGCATCTTCGATAGCCCAGAAGGCAGCAGAGGCAGCCTATACCGGCTCGCAGGAATGTGTGGCTGAGATGAACAAGGCTTTCGCCCGCCGCCGTGACCTCGTGGTGGAACTCGCCTCGCAGATCCCCGGCCTGAAAGTCAACCGCCCGCAGGGAGCCTTCTACCTTTTCCCTGAAGTGAGCGCATATATCGGCAAGACCACTCCGGATGGCAAAAAAATCGGCAAATCAGCCGATCTGGCCATGTATTTGCTCGAATCAGGTCACGTAGCCACCGTGGACGGCGGAGCGTTCGGTATGGAAGGCTACATCCGCCTTAGCTACGCCACCTCCGACGACAATCTCCGCGAGGCTCTGCGCCGCATGAAGGAAGCACTCACCGCACTGAAATAACACCTGTAAATATCACCATTATATAATATGGATTTTATTGAAGAACTCACATGGCGCGGCATGATTCATCAGATGATGCCCGGCACTGACGAACAGCTCAAGAAAGAAATGACAACGGCCTATCTCGGCATCGATCCGACGGCCGACTCCCTCCATATAGGCCACCTCGTGGGCGTGATGATGCTGAAGCATTTCCAGCGTGCAGGCCACAAGCCCATCGCGCTAATCGGCGGTGCCACAGGCATGATCGGCGATCCCTCCATGAAGAGCCAGGAGCGCAAGCTACTTGACGAGCAGACCCTTCGTCACAACCAGGAGGCCATCAAGTCACAGCTCTCGAAATTTCTCGACTTCGATTCCGACGCTCCCAACGCAGCCGAGATGGTCAACAACTATGACTGGATGAAACAGTTCTCATTCCTCGACTTCATCCGCGACGTAGGCAAGCATATCACCGTCAACTACATGATGGCAAAGGACTCCGTGAAGAAGCGTCTGAGCGGTGAGTCACGCGAGGGAATGTCGTTCACCGAATTTTCCTACCAGCTCTGCCAGGGATATGACTTCCTCCACCTCTACAAGGAGAAGAACTGCCGTCTGCAGCTCGGAGGCTCCGACCAGTGGGGCAACATCACCACCGGCACCGAGCTGATCCGCCGCACAGTGGGCGGAGAGGCCTACGCTCTCACCTGCCCGCTCATCACCAAGGCCGACGGAGGCAAGTTCGGCAAGACCGAAAGTGGCAACGTATGGCTTGATCCCCGCTACACATCCCCCTATAAGTTCTACCAATTCTGGCTCAACGTATCCGATGCTGATGCCGAGAAATACATCAAGATCTTCACATCCCTCTCGCGCGAGGAAGTGGAAGAGCTTGTGAAGCTCCAGGCTGAGGATCCCGGGCAGCGTCCGCTCCAGAAGCGTCTCGCCAAGGAGATCACCACCATGGTCCACTCTGCCGAGGAATACGAAAAAGCCGTCGAGGCATCACAGATACTCTTCTCCAACAAGGCCGGGGAAGCTCTGCGCCACCTCGACGAGAAGACCCTGCTTGATGTCATGGAGGGTGTCCCACAGTTCGAGGTATCACGTAAAGCCATTGAGGACGGCATCAAGCTCGCTGACCTCATCACTGACCTTGCCCCTGTCTTCCCCTCCAAGGGTGAGATGCGCAAGATGGTGCAGGGTGGAGGCGTATCGGTCAACAAGGAGAAGGTGTCCGACCCCTATATGACAGTCACCGCCGATATGCTCCTCAACGGCCGCTACATCCTCGTCCAGCGCGGCAAGAAAAATTACTATCTGCTCAAAGTCGTCGACTGACAGACATAAATAATGTAGATGATACAGAGCGGCCTCCCGATCGGATCGGGAGGCCGCTCACTTATTTGTGCATATTCTTTTTTTATCAGTCAGCGAACTTAGCCTTGATAAGCTCGCGGTTGAGACGTGCGATATTGCTCAGCGAGATGTTCTTGGGACACTCGGCCGCACAGGCTCCGGTGTTGGTGCAGTTGCCGAATCCAAGCTCGTCCATCTTCTTCACCATGGCACGGGCACGGCGGGCGCGCTCCACCTGACCCTGAGGCAGAAGAGCGAACTGGCTCACCTTGGCACCCACGAAGAGCATGGCTGAACCGTTCTTGCAAGCAGCCACACACGCACCGCAGCCGATGCAGGTTGCTGAATCCATGGCCACGTCGGCCACCTCCTTGGAGATGGGCAGATTGTTGGCATCGGGAGCACCACCGCAGTTGAACGACACGTAACCACCGGCCTGCTGGATCTGGTCAAACGCATTGCGATTGACCATGAGGTCGCGGATCACGGGGAAAGCAGCCGAACGCCACGGCTCAATGGTGATGGTGTCCTCATTGTTGAACTTGCGCATATGGAGCTGGCAGGTAGTGATGCCCTGTACGGGTCCGTGGGGATGACCGTTGATATAGAGCGAACACATACCGCAGATACCCTCGCGGCAGTCATTGTCGAACACTACAGGCTCCTCATTGCTGTCGACGAGCTGCTGGTTGAGCATATCGAGCATTTCGAGGAATGAGCTGCCGGTGGAGACGTTCTCCACACGGTAGGTCTTGAACGCCCCCGGTTCTTTCGGGCTGCGCTGGCGCCAGATCTTGAGATTTACATTTATAGTATGTTCCATTGTTGTAATATCTATTTTGAAAGTCGTGGGGGTTGTTTATGACTTGTAGTTACGGGTCTGAACCTTGATCTCGGTATAGTTGAGCGGTTCCTTGAGAAGCACGGGCTTCTCGTTGTCGCCGGTATATTTCCAGCAGGAAACATACATATAGTCCTTGTCGTTGCGGGCAGCCTCACCGTCGGCAAGCTGATATTCCTCGCGGAAGTGAGCGCCGCAGCTCTCGTTGCGGTTGAGAGCGTCGATGGCCATCATCTTGGCGATCACGAGGAAGTCCTCAAGGCGGAGCGCCTTCTCAAGTTCGGTGTTGAGATCGTCGGCACGTCCCACGATGCGCAGGTCGGAATAGAACTCCTTGCGCACCTCCTCTACCTCGTCGATAGCTTTCACGAGGCTCTGGAGTGTACGACCCATTCCCACGAGGTTCCACATCACGTGGCCGAGTTTCTTGTGGATCTGATCGGGCGACTTCGTGCCCTTGATGGCCATGAGGCGGGCTATACGGTCGCGCACACCCTTCTCGGCCTCGTCAAACTCCTTGGAGTCTGTCGAGAAGTGGGGCACCTTGATCTGGTCGCTCAGATAGTTCTGCATGGTGTAGGGCACCACGAAGTAACCGTCGGCCAGACCCTGCATGAGTGCGGATGCACCGAGACGGTTGGCACCATGGTCGGAGAAGTTGCACTCTCCGATGGCGAAAAGACCCTTGATCGATGTCTGCAGCTCATAGTCAACCCAGATACCTCCCATCGTATAGTGGGAAGCGGGGAAGATCATCATCGGAGTCTCGTAGGGGTTGTCGTCGGAGATCATCTGATACATATCGAAGAGGTTGCCGTAACGGTCGCGCACCACATCCTCGCCGAGACGCTGGATGGCATACTTGAAATCGAGATATACGGCATTGCCGGTGCCCACACCGAAGCCGGCATCGCAACGCTCCTTGGCTGCACGGCTGGCGATGTCGCGCGGACAGAGGTTGCCGAACGCCGGATAGCGGCGCTCCAGATAGAAGTCGCGGTCCTCATCGGGGATATCGGTAGGTTTCTTCTTGCCTGCGCGGATAGCCTCGGCATCCTCCTTCTTCTTGGGCACCCAGATGCGGCCATCGTTGCGGAGCGACTCGCTCATGAGCGTCAGCTTGGACTGATCCTCGCCATGGACGGGGATACAGGTCGGGTGGATCTGTGTGAACGCGAGGTTGGCGAGATATGCACCCTTCTTGAAAGCCTGGACTGCGGCTGAACCGTTGCAACCCATGGCATTGGTCGAGAGGAAGAATGCACGGCCGTAGCCACCGGTGGCGAGCACCACCGCATGAGCTGCGTAGCGTTCGATCTCACCTGTGATAAGGTTGCGCACGATGATACCGCGGGCACGTCCGTCGATGATCACTACATCGAGCATCTCGCGGCGGTTGAACGACTTCACCGTGCCTTTCTTGATCTGACGGTTGAGCGAAGCGTATGCACCGAGCAGAAGCTGCTGGCCGGTCTGACCCTTGGCATAGAATGTACGCGACACCTGCGCACCACCGAACGAACGGTTGGCGAGCAGACCGCCGTACTCACGGGCGAAGGGGACACCCTGTGCGACACACTGGTCGATGATATTGTTGGACACCTCAGCCAGACGATACACGTTGGCCTCGCGGGAGCGGAAGTCACCGCCCTTGATAGTGTCGTAGAAAAGACGATAGACGGAGTCGCCGTCGTTCTGATAGTCCTTGGCGGCATTGATACCACCCTGTGCGGCTATCGAATGGGCACGGCGCGGGGAGTCCTGGATACAGAAGTTGAGCACGTTGAAGCCAAGCTCGCCGAGCGAAGATGCAGCGGAGGCTCCGGCAAGGCCGGTTCCTACAACGATCACATCAAGATTGCGCTTGTTGGCGGGATTGACGAGCTTCTGATGGGCCTTGTAGTTGGTCCACTTCTGTGCGAGAGGACCTTCGGGTATCTTGGAGTCTATCTGATATTCAGGTAGCTTGGAGGATTCGATATCGGCATAATCCTTCATGATGGGGGTAGAATCAATCATCCCCTCGAGATTCTTTAAGTCTGCCATTTCGGTCTGGAATGTTTTTGAGAATTGAAAAATGGTATGGGGAAGATTGTTTATCTGCAGCAGGGTAAGTCACAGTCAACTACGCCGGGCAAAACATCTGTCGAGAGGGCGCAATCAGCCGATTTCCACTCCACGTATTCCTGAACCTCGCTCTGGAAGTCATTGGTGTGGGCGCGGACGGTGAACACCACTGCCTCAGCGATGAAGAGTGCCACGACTATTGAGGTCCACCAGCAGCCGATGGTCTTCAGACGGGGCAGCCAGGTGGCGCCGTTCCATCCACAGGACTGGAACATCGACCAGAAACCATGGTTCATGTGGAACCAGAGGGCTACGAATCCGATGATATACACTATCGGAGTCCATATCTGCGAGAACGCGATGTGGATGAAGAGGGTTCCTGCAGCCGGAGCCACAGGGAGTCCGTCATACTCATAGTCGCAGTGTAGGATTTCGGCAAGCTGCATCTTGGCCCAGAACTGGATCATGTGGACAACGAGGAATGCGAGGATCACGATGCCGAGAACGAGCATATTCTGCGAGGCCCATTCCACCTGCGGCGGTTTGCTGACCACGAGATAGCGATCATTGCCACGAGCCTTGCGGTTCTGAAGGGTGAGCCATACGGCATAGATGATGTGGATGACGAAGAGTGCGGCGAGTCCTACGGTCGCTACAAGAGCATACCAGTTGGCGCCAAGAAACTCGCACACAGCGTTGTAGCCCGAGGGCCAGAAGATCGCCACGCCGTTCATCAGGCAGTGAAATGTGATGAATAGGACGAGGCAGGCTCCCGTGACTGCCATCACGAGTTTTCGTCCTATGGATGAACAAGTTAACCACATAGTAGTTCGGATAAGTTGTTAAAGTAAGGATTTATTTGTTAATTTTTATTTCTTTTTCCTATTGAAACAAGAGGCTGTCTAATTATCTGCAAAGATAGTGTAAATCCACGTCTCTGACAAATTTAAAGAAATTTTTCCGTAATTTCTCTGCGAACCCACATTTATATATATAAAGCCGCACCGGCTTGATGGAACCGGTGCGGCTTATATATGACATTGATCAGGGATAGATTACTTCACGTAGACCTTCTGAGTCTTGGCGCCCTGACGCTTCACGTAGAGACCCGGAACGAGGCTGCCGGCATTGACGCGAACACCGTTGAGATTGTAATATTCAACCGGAGCGTTCGGATCTGCCTCGATAGCCTTGACTGCCGTAGTCTTCATCTTGCCGTTGAACGTAACAGCGATGGGCGTACCGGAATCAGGATCATTATCCGGATCTGTCACCCATACCACAGGAATATCCATCGAGCAGACTCCATCATTGGTGGTCGTACCGATAAGCGTGACATTGGCGATAATAGCGCCACCCATGAGAGAGAGTCCTTTGACAGCACCCTCGTAGGAATATCCGTCGGCAGTGGGAGTCATGGTGACATCGGGAACCACAATATCACCGATAACGGCACCCTCGCCGAGCGAGAAGTTGGGAAGCGAGAATGTGCACTTGCCGTCACCGGTGGAGACGATATGCACCTCACCCGGAACATCTGTAGGTTCATCGCCGAGCGAGATGGACACTGTTCCTTCATAGACATCCTCCGTGCCCTCAACCTCATCGTCGTAGACAAGCTTCACATCATCGACAATGAGAGTATTGTCCACACCGACGGCACTGGCACCACCGAAATAGTCTCCGGAAGCGATCACAATGTTGATCATCTCGGGAGTTGCATCAGACTTATAGTCGAAATCAGCGCTGAACTTCACCCAGTCATCGCTCACTTCGGTAATATCGGCATTGATCACCGCTATAAGCTCGGCATCGTCAGTTGCCTCCACATCGCCACCCTGGCAGTCAGTCATATCATAACCAAGCACACAGCGGTCACGGTCTACCATATCGACACACACAGCACTACCGGTCATATATACGATTACAGGCACTTCCTTCTGTGTCCAATGTCCTTTCCACAGATAGGCCACCACCGTTGATTTCTCATCCGGCTTGGACTCGCCGCGCGATCTCTTGTACATGAACTCGATGCCCTTGGGACGGCCTGTAAATTCTATACCACCGAAAGCACCACCGTCACTTTTGTTTACAACAATTCCACCGGCGGCTACATTAAATGAGGGATTAGCTGTCGACCATGAGGTGCCGAGCGTAAGGTAGCCGGGCACAATCTGAGCAGCCATAAAGGGGTTGGCTGTATTGACAAGCTTCACAGCGGTGTCGCTGTTGTAGCCATCGGTCTTCTCACCTACTTGGGTCGACCCAAGGCCGGAAGCTTTGTCGGCACTGGCAGAATAAGTAGCCATACCTGCCACGTTTGAGATCACCCAACCGGCGGGATTCTGTCCGACAACCACTTGTGAAAGCTGATCATTATAGCCCGAAGTACCATAGTAAGTGTAGGGGACGCATTCGGTCCAATCCTCCTCAAAGCCCACGTTGGGGAGCTGCTGTGCCGACATTCCGGCTACGGCAGCAAGCAATAAAGCAGATGCGTAGAACTTTTTCATGTTGAAACGTTGTTATTATAGTAAATGAATCTCTTTTTTGACTAAAAAACCGCAGCAAAGTTAACGATTTTGGCCAATAAATTCATCGCCTATCGGTACAAAATATTGGTCATCCGTTCCGAAAAGTATTAAATTTATGAAAATTTTTCTAATTTTGTGGTTTCAACTATGACCGGGATTTTCCGGATAAGGGAATACTCAACATCGAAATTATAACATCAATAATATGAAGATATTCAAGACCATCCTGTTCCTACTTGGATTCCTCGCGGTCACGGTTTCGTGCGTCAAGGACGAACCGCTCAACACCGAGTGTGACATCACGAAAGTGATCCTCCCGGCCGACATTCTCAACCGCGAGCCGGAGATCTACAACGACAGCGTCAGCATCCAGATCAAGGCCGGTGTGGATGTCACCAACCTCGCGCCGGAATTCGAGCTGACTCCGGGAGCCACCATCAGCCCTGCGAGCGGCACGCCGCGCAACTTCGAGACCACACAATATTACACCGTCACATCCCAGGACGGCAAATGGCACAAGACTTACGCCGTCGTTGTCTCCGACAATGCCATAAATCTCTCGTATGACTTCGAGAACATAAGGCTCGTCACCAACTCGTCCGGCTCGGCGACGTATGACGTATTCTACGAGGTGGACGACAAGGGTCTTGAGCGATGGGCATGGGCAAGCGCCAACGCCGCATTCGTGATGACAGGCAAAGGCACCGATCCCAACACCTTCCCCACCTATCAGGGCGACGAGGGAGTCAACGGCAAGTGTGCCGTGCTCGTCACACGTTCCACCGGTCCGTTCGGCAAACTCGCCAAGAAGCCTCTCGCCGCCGGCAACCTCTTCATGGGTATGTTTGACATGAACGGAATCCCGCTGGACTCAGCTCTCCTGATGACCAAGTTCGGCAGACCGTTCTCAAAAATACCCCTCGCACTCAGCGGCAACTACAAGTACACACCCGGCGAGACCTACTGCGAGCGCGCCTCCAACGGTGACCTCGTACCCGTGGAAGGTAAGACGGATATGTTCAATCTCTATGCGGTGATGTTTGAGGTCGAGGATGGCAAGGAATATCTCAACGGCACCAACGTTCTCAGCGCTGACAATCCGCAGATCATCTGCACCGCGGAAATCCCTGACCGCAAGGCATCGGAGGAATGGGTATATTTCAATGTGCCGTTCACATACCGCGAGGGCAAGAGCATAGACCCTGACAAGCTCAAGAACGGCCAGTACAGCATAGCCGTCGTGATGAGCTCGAGCCAGGACGGCGACTATTTCAGCGGTGCTATCGGCAGTACGCTAATGGTCGATGAGATCACACTCGTGTGCGAAGACTCAGAAGACGAAAACTAAAAATCCGGAACCACAATGAAACTATATAAATACATAGCCGTACTGGCCGCAATCACGGTCGCCACCCCCGTCCACGCCATAGAGGAAGCAAGCGATGGCCCGGCTCCGACACCCCTCGAGTTTGAAGTCAACGCCGGAATCAATATCGGCGGAGCATCACCCATCCCACTTCCCGCCGAGATTCGCAAGATCGACGGATTCAGTCCCAACCTAAACCTCCAGTTAGGAGCCAAAGCCACTAAATGGCTCGGCGTGGAGGAGAAATGGGGTGTGGCCGTAGGCCTGCGCTTCGAGACCAAGGGCATGACCACCAAAGCCACAGTGAAAAACTACGGAATGGTGATCTATCAGGATGGCGAGAAACTCTCCGGCCGATGGACCGGAAAGGTGAAAACAAAGTATCACTCACAGCAGATAGTGATCCCCGTCACCGCCGTCTACCGCTGCAACAGGCGTCTCAGAGTCAGTGCCGGCCCATATATAGCTTTCACGCTTGACAACGATTTCGACGGCTACGTCCACGACGGCTATCTGCGCGAGGGCGACCCTACCGGAACCAAAGTGACCTTCAGCGGAGACTCCCGCGCCACCTATGATTTCGGCAACGATCTGCGCCGTTTCCAATGGGGCATCCAGGCAGGCGTGAGCTGGACCGCTTACAAGCACCTGCTTGTCAACGCCAACCTCGAGTGGGGATGCAACGACATCTTCAAGTCTTCGTTCAAGACCGTTTCGTTCAATATGTATCCCATATACCTCAACGTCGGCTTCGGCTACCTGTTCTAAACCCTATAATCCAAAACAATATCACACACAACATGGACATCACCCTTACGGAAGCTATCAAGCTTTTCTATCAGAAGTACACTGACTTCGCCGGACGCGCCACCCGCCCCGAATACTGGTGGGTATTCCTCTATCTCTTCGTGGCCAGCGGCATCCTCTCATGGATCAACGACTATCTCGGCTACGTGTTCGCGCTCGTCAACCTCGTGCCCAACATCGCCATCGCCGTGCGCCGTATGCACGATATAGGCAAGAGCGGATGGTGGCTCCTCATCAACCTCATACCCCTCGTAGGGTGGATCTGGTTCCTCATCCTCACCATCAAACCCTCCGACGGCCCCAACCAGTACGGAGGATAATCAGGCTAATTAGGCTAATTAGGCAAAAGAGGCAACAAAGGCTAAGAAGGTTATAGAGGCTAAAGAGGCTAATTAGGCAAAAGAGGCTAAAGAGGCAAGAGAGGCAAAAAAGTTTATAGCCCTTCTTGCCTCCTTTGCCCCTTTGCTTTTATAACCTCCCTTGCCTTTATAACCTCCCTTGCCTTTATAACCTCCCTTGCCTCTCTCACCTGAAATAGCCTTTTTTAACATTCGGGAGAGCTATTTGAAGCTGTTTTTGTTGGGTAAGGTGTGAAAAATCACTAATTTTGCATTTATTATCCATAAATTCAATACCACCACATTATATATAATATGAACGTACTCGAACTAAGTGAGCAGGAGATCATTCGCCGCCAAAGCCTTGAAGAACTTCGCCGCCGTGGCATAGAACCTTATCCCGCAGCACTTTATCCGGTCGACGCATATACCGACGAAATCAAAGCCGGATTCTCCGACGATGCCCCTCAGCGCGAGGTGACAGTGGCCGGACGCATCATGGGACGCCGCATCATGGGCAAAGCCTCTTTCATGGAGCTTCAAGACTCCAAAGGCCGCATACAGGTATACGTGAACCGCGATGAGATCTGTCCCGGCGAGGACAAGGATCTTTATAATGTGGTGTTCAAGAAACTTCTCGACATAGGTGACTTCGTAGGTGTCAAGGGCTTCGTGTTCCGCACTCAGACAGGCGAGATATCCGTCCATGCCCGCGAGATCACGGTGCTCGGCAAGTCGCTCCGTCCCCTGCCCATCGTAAAGATCAAGGACGGTGTGGCATACGACGCTTTCGACGACCCCGAGCTACGCTACCGCCGCCGTTATGTCGACCTCGTGGTCAACGACGGCGTAAAAGAGATCTTCATCAAGCGCACCAAGGTCTACAACTCCATGCGTGAGTACTTCAACTCGGCAGGCTACATGGAGGTCGAGACCCCTATACTTCAGTCAATTCCCGGTGGAGCTGCCGCCCGACCCTTCATAACCCACCACAATGCGCTCGACATCCCTCTCTATCTCCGCATTGCCGACGAGCTTTACCTCAAGCGTCTCATCGTGGGCGGATTCGAGGGTGTCTACGAATTTTCCAAGAATTTCCGCAACGAGGGCATGGACCGCACCCACAATCCCGAGTTCACCTGCATGGAGATCTACGTGGCCTACAAGGACTACAACTGGATGATGTCGTTCACGGAAAAGATGCTCGAGAAGATCTGTCTCGATGTCAACGGCACCACCGATGTCAAGGTAGGCGACAACGTGATCTCGTTCAAAGCCCCGTTCCCCCGTGTCACCATGCGCGAGGCCATTCTCACCCACACCGGATTTGACATTGACGGCAAATCCGAGGAGCAGCTCCGCGACGCTGCCCGCTCCATGGGCATCGAAGTGGATGAATCCATGGGTAAAGGGAAACTCATCGACGAGATATTCGGCGAGAAATGCGAGGGCACATACATCCAGCCCACCTTCATCATCGACTATCCCATAGAGATGTCGCCGCTCACCAAACGCCACCGCGACAATCCCGATCTTACCGAGCGTTTCGAGCTGATGGTCAACGGCAAGGAGCTTGCCAATGCCTATTCGGAGCTGAACGACCCCATCGATCAGTACGAACGGTTTGTGGAGCAGATGCGCCTCGGGGAGAAAGGAGACGACGAGGCTATGATAATCGACAAGGACTTCATCCGCGCTCTCGAATACGGTATGCCACCTACATCCGGCATGGGCATCGGCATGGATCGTCTCGTTATGCTCATGACCGGACAGACCACCATCCAGGAGGTACTCTTCTTCCCCCAGATGCGCCCCGAAAAGACCCAGCCGCGCGACAAGGATGAAGCCTTCACCGCCATCGGTGTGCCCGAAGAGTGGGTGGCTCCGATCCGCAAGGCCGGAATCTATACCATTGCAGCCCTCGCAGCTGCAGCTCCCGGCAAACTTCAGCAGGAGTTGATCGGGATCAACAAGAAGTTCAAGCTCGGCTACAAGACCCCGCTGATCGAGGAGGTCGGAGCATGGATTCAGGCCGCCACACCGGCTGAAAGTGCCGAGTGAGAGTGAAAAAACTGCATTGACTATGCAAAAATTCCAGAAAATAGCGGTTATGGGTGGAGGAAGCTGGGCCACGGCTCTCGCCCGGCTCCTGCTGCGCAACTGTGATTCCATAATATGGTATATGCGGCGTGACGACCGCATAGAGGACTTCAAGCGCCTCGGCCATAACCCCACATATCTAACCGACGTGCAGTTTGACACGGATCGGATTCAGTTTTCAAGCGACATTAACGCCGTCTGCAATGAAGCCGACACCCTGCTGCTCGTCATGCCGAGTCCATACTTCAAGGGACACATCAACAAGATCAACGTCGACATATCTGACAAGACCATAGTGTCGGCCATCAAGGGTATAGTCCCGGGCGACAATGAAATCATCTCCGACTATATGGCCCGACGTTTCGGTGTGGATCCCGAATCGGAGATTGTGATAGCCGGACCATGCCACGCGGAGGAAGTGGCTCTTGACCGCCCGAGTTTCCTCACCGTAGGCTGCCACAATGTGGAGCTTGCCGAGGAATTCGGCCGCAGGCTCAACTCACCGTCCACACGCACCATCCCGTCGAGCGATGTCGAGGGTATCGAATATGCGGCAGTGCTCAAGAACGTCTACTCCATCGCTGCCGGTATAGTCCACGGCATGAAGGGTGGCGACAACTTCTTGGCCATGCTCGTCAGCAATGCCATCCGTGAGATGGAGCGGTTTGTCGACGAGGTATGTCCGCGTCCGCGATGTATCTGCGACTCTGTTTATCTCGGCGACCTTCTCGTCACAGCCTATTCCCGCTTCTCACGCAACCACAACTTCGGATCCATCATAGGCAAGGGATACTCCGTGTCCACCGCCCGTATGGAGATGGAGCAGACAGCCGAGGGATACTACGGAACAAAGTGCATCAAGGAGATCAACAAGAAATATGGCATAGAGATGCCGATTCTCGATGCCGTCTACGACATCCTCTACCGCCATGCCAATGCCGAGCGATCGATGCGCGCCCTCGGAAAATGGTTCATATAGATTCTTAAACTAAAACCAAATAAAAACACTATTTGAAATGAAGACCATCAGTGTAGACATCAAGAATGTCCTCTCTACAGTGAGCCGTCAGGACATCGAGAATCTCGACTCCAAGGCAGCCGAGAGCCTCGACAAAGTGCTCAACGCCACAGGTGCAGGCAACGACTTCCTCGGCTGGGTCAACCTCCCCACCGAAACCACCGAAGCCCTGCTTGACGACATAATCGCCTGTGCCGACGAGCTCCGCGCATCGTGCGACACAGTAGTAGCCATCGGTATCGGCGGCAGCTATCTCGGCGCGAAAGCCGTGGTCGAGGCCTTGAGCGACAGCTTCGCCCCCTACCGTCCCGGCGTGCAGGGTCAGCCCAAGCTGCTCTTCGCAGGACAGAACATCGGCGAAGACTATATGTATGAACTCCAGGACTACCTGAGGGACAAACGCTTCGGTATAATCGTGATCTCCAAGAGCGGCACCACCACCGAACCCGCCATCGCATTCCGTCTCCTCAAGGAGCAGCTCGAAAGTCAGCTTGGTGTCGACGAAGCCCGCAAGCGCATCGTGGCCATCACTGATGCCAAGAGAGGCGCGCTCCGTACCCTCGCCACCGAGGAAGGCTACAAGACATTCGTCATCGCCGACAACGTGGGCGGACGCTTCTCCGTCCTCACTCCCGTGGGACTTCTCCCCATCGCCGTGGCAGGATTTGACATCCGTGCCCTCATCGACGGAGCTGCCGAAATGGAGAAAGCCACCGCTTCCGCCGGCGAGACCAACCCCTCATATATCTACGCGATCACCCGCAACGCTCTATATGCAGCCGGCAAGAAGATAGAGATACTCGTCAACTACAATCCCAAACTCCACTACTTCGGAGAATGGTGGAAACAACTCTACGGCGAGAGCGAAGGAAAGGATCACAAGGGAATTTTCCCCGCAGCAGTAGACTTCTCCACCGACCTTCACTCCATGGGTCAGTGGATCCAGGACGGCGAGCGCACCATCTTCGAGACCGTGATCTCCGTGGGCGAGCAGCAGCACGAGAAACTCATCCCCTCCGACGATGCCAACCTTGACGGTCTTAACTACATCGCCGGCAAACACATCGACGAAGTCAACAAAATGGCCGAACTTGGAACCCGCATAGCCCACGTGGACGGCGGCGTACCCAACATCCTCATCAGCCTTCCCGCCCTCCGCGAGAAATATCTCGGTCAGCTCATCTACTTCTTCGAGAAAGCCTGCGGAATCAGCGGCTACATGATCGATGTCAATCCGTTCAACCAGCCCGGTGTCGAGGCCTACAAGCGCAATATGTTCGCACTCCTCGCCAAGCCCGGCTATGAGAAAGAGACCGAGGCTATCAAGGCCCGTCTTTGATTCACAACTCTAAATTAAGGGTTAGAGGCCGGATAGTCCGGATCTCTAACCCTTAAACTTTGACCCCCATTCTTCTGACATCTATGAGTGAGAGCATCCCTATCTTAGGCATCGAATCGTCATGCGACGACACTTCGGCAGCCGTGATCCGCGACGGACTGCTGCTGAGCAACGTCATCGCCTCGCAGGAAGTCCACGCCGAATATGGCGGCGTTGTGCCCGAGCTGGCTTCGAGAGCACACCAGCAGAACATCCTTCCCGTGGTCGACACGGCACTACGTCGTGCAGGTATCGACCGACATTCACTCTCGGCTATTGCCTTCACCCGCGGCCCCGGCCTGCTCGGCTCGCTTCTCGTGGGCACGTCTTTCGCCAAAGGTATGTCGCTCGGACTGAGGATACCTATCGTGGATGTCAACCATCTTCACGGCCACGTCCTATCCCACTTCATACGCCGGGAAGAATCCGATCCGGTACCGGAATACCCCTTCCTGTGCCTGCTCGTTTCAGGAGGCAACAGCCAGCTTATACTCGTGCGCAACTACAACGACATGGAAATCCTCGGACGCACCATCGACGATGCCGCCGGGGAAGCCTTCGACAAGTGTGCCAAAGTCATGGGTCTGCCCTATCCCGGAGGTCCGCACATCGACCGGCTGGCCGCCGAGGGCGATCCCTCGCGTTTCAAGTTCGCCAAGCCCCACATACCCGGCCTTGACTACAGTTTCAGCGGACTTAAAACCTCATTCCTCTACACCCTGCGCGACAATATCAAGCTCAATCCTGATTTTGTCAAGGAAAATCTCGCCGACCTTGCGGCATCCCTGCAGCACACGATCATCAGCATCCTCATGGACAAGCTCGACAAAGCCGTAAAAGCTACGGGAGTCACTACGGTAGCCATTGGAGGTGGCGTTTCGGCCAACTCCGGAGTGCGCGACGCCGTGGCCGACTATTGCCGCCGCCGAGGACTGAAAGCCTTCATTCCTCCGCGCCTTTTCACGACCGACAATGCCGCCATGGTGGCTATGGCCGGTTATTTCAAATACCTCGACCGCGACTTCTGCCGCTACGATGAAGTTCCTTTTGCAAGAGTGACAGTATGAAAGTTTCAATCATAGTCATAGGCGACGAACTGCTGATCGGACAGGTGGTCGACACCAATTCCGGCACTCTCGCCCGCGAAATGGCCCCCTACGGATGGGAAGTAGACAACGTGCAGACCGTCGGCGACGGCTACGGTGACATCACCCGCGCCATCACCCGCGCCTTTGAGCTCACAGACATCGTCCTTACCACCGGTGGCCTCGGCCCCACCAAGGACGACATCACCAAACAGGTGTTGTGCGATTATTTTGGAGGAGAACTCGTGATGGATCCGTCCGTCACGGAGAATATCGAACGGTTGTTTGCCAACAGAGGCCTGCGGCTCAACGAACTCACCGCAGCCCAGGCTCTCGTCCCGTCGTCGTGCAAAGTGATCCAGAACCTCGCGGGGACAGCCCCGATCATGTGGTTCGAGAAGGACGGCAAAGTGCTTGTCTCCATGCCCGGCGTACCCTTCGAGACCTCCACCATGTTTCCGAAGGCCGTTCTGCCGCAGCTCCTCGCAAGATTCGACAGCGACACACATATCGAACACGCCGTGACCATAGTCACCGACTACACGGAGAGCGCGCTGGCCATGAAGATCGCACCCTGGGAGGATGCCCTGCCTCCATACCTCCATGTGGCCTATCTCCCCAAGCCCGGATTGGTACGGCTCAGGATCGACGGGCACCACCGTGACCCGGAATTCATAAAAAGTGAGGTGGCCCGTGCCGCCGCAGATCTCCGTTCACTCCTCGGCGATGCCGTTCTGTCCATATCTGACCTCACCCCGGCCGAGATCCTGATCAACGAATGTCGCGATCGCGGCATCATGGCAGCCACAGCTGAGAGCTGCACCGGAGGCAACATAGCCCATGAAATCACCCTCATACCCGGGGCATCCGACATCATGGCCGGCGGGATCGTATCATACAGCAACGATGTGAAAATCAACGCCCTCAGCGTAAGCCGGGAGACACTTGCGGCCAATGGAGCGGTCAGTATCCCGGTGGTTCGCGAGATGGCGGCAGGTGCGTCCAAAGCTACCGGAGCGCAGCTCACAATGGCCACAAGCGGCATAGCCGGTCCCGGAGGTGGATCTGAGGAAAAGCCTGTCGGCACTGTCTGCTTCTGCGTCCGGCTCGACCTCGGCAACGGTGACATCCGCGAGAACACCGTCACCGTGCACTTCAACGGCAACCGTGCCCGCATAATCGACTCCGCCACGACCCGCGCGTTGATTCTTGCCGTCAAACTTTTACGTGAATCATAGATTTCTCGTCTTTTTTATTTACCTTTGCCCGATACAAATCCTAATTCATAACTGCCGATGAGAAAATGGCGCATTGAGGACAGCGAAGAGCTGTACAACATCCCCGGATGGGGCCGCAAGTACTTTTCAGTCAACGAAAAAGGCAACATTGCCGTAACCCCGCGCGAAGGCTACGCATCAGTGGATCTGCGCGAGGTCATGGACGAATTGCAGGTGCGCGACATCACCTCTCCCGTACTTCTCCGCTTCCCCGACATCCTCGACAACCGCATCGAAAAGATCTCCAACTGTTTCGCCCAAGCCTCGCAGGAATATAAATACAAAGGGCAGAACTACATAATCTACCCCATCAAGGTCAACCAGATGCGCCCCGTAGTGGAGGAGATCGTCAGCCACGGAGAGAAATTCAATATCGGACTTGAAGCAGGCTCCAAGCCCGAGCTTCACGCCGTGCTCGCGACCAACATCAAGGAAAACGCCCTCATAATCTGCAACGGCTACAAGGATAAGACATTCATCGAGCTTGCACTTCTCGCGCAGAAGATGGGACGCCGCATATACCTCGTGGTCGAGAAGCTCAACGAGCTGCGCATCATCACCGAAGTGGCCCGCCGCATGGACATCGAGCCTAACGTGGGCATACGCATCAAGCTCGCAGCCTCCGGATCAGGCAAATGGGAGACAAGTGGCGGCGACCAGTCCAAATTCGGTCTCAACTCATCCGAACTCCTCGAAGCTCTCGACTATATGGAGAGCAACGGCATGAAGCAGTGTCTCAAGCTGATCCATTTCCACATCGGAAGCCAGGTCACCAAGATCCGACTGATCAAGAACGCTCTGCGCGAGGCCACTCAATTCTACGTCCAGCTCTGCAACATGGGCTACTCCGTGGAATTCATGGACATCGGAGGCGGACTCGGCGTGGACTACGACGGAACCCGCAACTCCGCATCGTCATCGTCCATGAACTACTCCATCCAGGAGTATGCCAACGATGCCGTATCGACCATCGTCGATGCCTGCGAGAAAAACGGTCTCCCCCAGCCCAATATCATCAACGAGAGCGGACGGTCCCTCACCGCCCACCACTCCGTACTCGTATTCGAGGTACTTGAGACCACACATCTGCCATTATGGAAAGAATCCAAGGAGATCTCACCCGATTCCCATGAGTTGGTCAAAGAGCTTTATGCCATCTGGGACAAGATTGATCAAGGCAACTCGCTCGAGAACTGGCACGATGCCCTCCAGATACGCGAGGAAGCCCTCGATCTCTTCTCCCTCGGGCTGCTCGATCTGCGCACCCGCGCCCAGATCGAGGAACTCTTCTGGAGCGTGGCCCGCGACGTGGTCGACATCGCCAACGAAATGAAACACGCTCCCGAGGAGCTGCGCAAGGTCATCAAGATGGTTCCTGACAAGTATTTCTGCAACTTCTCCCTCTTCCAGTCGCTCACCGATTCCTGGGCCATCGACCAGGTGTTCCCCATCGTTCCGCTCTCACGCCTCAACGAGAAGCCCACCCGCACCTGTACCATACAGGACATCACCTGCGACAGCGACGGCAAGATATCCAACTTCATATCCACATCCGGAGGAGTCGTGGGTGCGCTTCCCGTCCATCCCGTCAAGGCCGGCGAGCCATACTACCTCGGTGTGTTCCTCGTGGGAGCATACCAGGAGATACTCGGCGATATGCACAACCTCTTCGGCGACACCAACGCTGTCCACATCTCGGTCTACAAGGACCGCTACGAGATTGACCGCATCATCGACGGTGAGACTGTGGCCGACGTGCTCGACTACGTGCAGTTCTCGGCCAAAAAGCTCGTCCGCAACGTCGAGGCGTGGGTGACAGCCTCCATGAAAGAAGGAAAGATCTCACCCGAGGAAGGCCGCGAGTTCCTGTCAAACTACCGTTCGGGACTCTACGGCTACACATATATCGAGAAAGACTGACCCGCCTCCGTCCCATGCAACGCTACTTCATGCGCCTCGCTTATAGGGGCGAGCCGTTTCACGGTTGGCAGACGCAGCCGGGTGCCGTCACCGTCCAGCAGACAATCGAGGAGGCATTATCGCAGGTACTCCGGACATCCATGAAGATCACCGGTGCCGGACGCACCGATGCAGGTGTCAACGCCCGCATGATGATAGCCCACTTCGATGTAGAAGACTCCCTGCCACTGCCGGCCGGACGACTGATCGGCGCACTCAACGCCCTCACCGGACGCGACATAGCCATCTACGACATCTACCCCGTCAGCCCGGATCTCCATGCCCGCTTCTCAGCCACATCCCGCACCTACCACTACTATGCCGTCGAGGGCAACTCACCGTTCTTCCACACTCTGTCGTGGAAAGCTCCGGCCGGACTTGACTATGATCTGATGAACCGTGCGGCCGCGATGCTGCTCACAACCGACGACTTCACCTCCTTCGCCAAACTTCACACCGACACCAAGACCAATATCTGCCACGTCACCCATGCCGCATGGCATCAGCTGGTTTTCCCCGGCGACGACACTCCCGCCCATGTGTTCGTCATTACCGCCGACCGATTCCTGCGCAACATGGTACGCGCCGTCGTCGGCACGCTTGTCGAGGTGGGTCGCCACAAGATGACACTCGACGGATTCGCATCCGTGATAGCACGGCGCGACCGATGCGCCGCCGGCAACTCCATGCCTCCCCAGGCTCTGTATCTGTGGGACATTACATACTGACATATATAAGCCGGGAGATGACCTCTGAGCCATCTCCCGGATACTTTATTAATAACTAAGTGTAAGGAGGGTTATTCTACCGTCACCTCTGCCCTACGATCCTGCGCATTGTCAGCGTAAGCATGGGTCGGGCCATAACCTTTGGCCTTGATATGCTTGGCCGGTACACCATGAGCCACCATATAGTCACCCACAGCGCGCGCCCTGCGCTCCGATAGCCTGCGGTTGTAGGCCGGATTGCCGGTCTCGTCCGTATAGGCCTTGATCACAACCGTCTTGCCGGATTTAGCCACCTGTTTGGCCACCTCAGTGAGCGATGCCGTCTCAGGTACTTCCGACTTATCGGTATTGAACAGATAGACCACCACTGCCGACGGGTTCATTGCCGGCTGCTCAGGTCTCGGTCCCATAGGAGGCACACCTCGGGGAGGAGCGGGATTCACAGTGCCGACAAGCTCAACGATGGAATCCAATCCTACCACACCGTCGATCTGCGTTATGGTATATCCGGGCACACCGGGACCGCTCAGTGCCGTAAGCTGTCCGTCGTTATGGACTCTCGGCCTCCATATAAGCGCGGCGGCTACCATGATAGCCAACAGAGCCAACGCTACCCATCCGGCTCCACGGAATATGCCGCGGGTCTCCTGGGCATCGGAGGTAGCCGGTATCTTATCTACTACTGGAGCTGCTGCCCGTTCAGCTTCATCGTGTGCCGGCAGCGAGCCGGGTTCGGGATGTTCGGTGAGGCGCTGAGCCTCGGGGTGTTCACCCAGTCTGTGCATCTCGTCGGGATGCTCACCCATTTTCTTGGGATCATCGGATTGAGACTCTTTCATAATCGTATTCTTGATTGAATTCTACAATTTGTGATAGTTGACACTTTATGTTTTTAGAACACTCCCGCAATTCGCTAAGTTGCATCGCCATAGGCCATAAAAAGTTAAAATGAGTGTTAAAGGATTAACACGCGCAATTTTTTCACTGCTGCGCGACATTATCGCACCTTTTCGGGATTTCGCGATATTAACTTTGCAGAAAAAAACAACAACTAAATGAACAACGCAATGACCAACACTCTGTCAGTATCAAAGAAAGTCTACTCCGACATCACTTCCCGTATCGCCACCACACTAAGCTTCGCACCAACTTCTGCCATGGAAGCCATCCGCGTGGTCAATGCCTATCTTGCCGGCGACGTCTCCGCCTGCAGTGCCGACCGTATGGCCATGCTTGCCTTCGGAATGATCAAAGCCGAGCTTGACCGCGCCATGACCCGTTCAGCCCGTGCCCGCGAGCGGGCCAGAAAGCGCAGGACATCATGCGATACAGATCCGGAAACGGCTACAAAAGAAACCGCAACCACCCCCAATTCCGGACAGACCGATGAAGAGGCCGATGAGAAGACCGCTGAGGAACCCGCTGCCGTCCCCGTCATGCTCTCCCGACGCGAGCGCAGAGCCATGGCCCGCGCAGCCGCCCCGAAGAAGAAAAAAAGATGGGCCCGCATCTCATGCTGATCATCGGCAGCAACTTTTTTGCATCTGCGACACGTGTATTTCAAAGAAAATTAGTATATTTGCACACTAAAAACGCGGGGCAAGCCATGCCCTGCCCTCTATTTACGCAATTAATCAATCCTTAATTCACTAAAATACACTAATTTAAAGCAATGCAAAGCAAAGGATCTTTGGGAAGTATTGTTGCCGGTGTGATTGCCATCTTCCTGGTGCTCATCTGCCTCTTCTACCTCTCGTTCACCGTGGTCACAAACCACTACGAGAACAAGGCAGCCGAGGAAGCAACCCGCGTGGCAGCTCTCGACAACAACTCTCCGGACACTTATCGCAAGACCTATAGCGACTACATCAAGAACATCGCTAACGAGAAGGTCTATCTTGGTTACACCTTTAACGAAGTACAAAAACTCGGTGTGGGGCTCGGCCTTGACCTCAAGGGCGGCATGAACGTCACTCTGCAGGTTTCCGTTCCCGATATCCTACGCTCCATGGCCAACGCCGAAGGCAATCCCTATTTCGAGCAGGCCATACACAACGCCGATTCAGTGGCCCGCGCCAACAAGAGCGCCGACTTCATCGACATCTTCTTCACAGAATACCGCAAGCTTGATCCCCAGGGTGACCTCTCGGTGGTCTTCAAGGATCAGGTGAAACGTGGCGACAACCCCGATGCTGTCAAAGCCGCCCTCAAGCAGGAGGTCAAGGATCGCGTAAGCTCTTCGACCAACGTGCTCCGCACCCGTATCGACCAGTTTGGTGTCGTTGCCCCCAACATCCAGGAGCTTGAGAACGACGGCCAGATCCTCCTCGAGCTTCCCGGTGTGAAAGAGCACGACCGTGTGCGTGAGCTCCTCAAATCGAGCGCCAACCTCGAGTTCTACGAGACCACTCCGTTCTCCGAGATCTCAGGTGTGCTCCAGCAGCTCGACAACACCCTCCGCGCCGACTCAACAAGTAACGGCAAGGGTCTGTTTGACTACTTCCTCCAGGTAGGCAATCCCCGCAACATAATCGGTGTGGGTGCAGCCACTGAGACTGCCCGCGATACCATCGACGCGCTCCTCGCATCTCCCGCAGCCAAGCGCATTCTTCCCTCCAATCTCAAGCTCGCCTGGGAGTTCAAGCCCGAGGTCGTTCAGATCAACGACTCCGTCCGTGGCAAGCGTAACATCGCCATCTATCAGCTCGTGGCTCTCAAGACTACCAACGGCAAGGCCGCTCTCAGCGGCGACGTGGTGACTTCTGCCACCAGCGACTATGACGCTATGCAGGGCGGCAACTACGTGTCGATGAACATGAAGCCCGATGCAGCCCGCCAGTGGGCCCGCATCACCGCCGCCAACATCGAGAAGCAGGTGGCTATCGTGCTTGACGACCATGTTTATTCCGCTCCCCGCGTCAACTCAGTCATCGAAGGCGGACGCTCGCAGATCACCGGCGACTTCACCACCGACGAGGCAAAGGACCTCTCCAACGTGCTCAAGTCCGGTAAGATGGCAGCCAAGGTCGACATCATCTCCGACACCGTCATCGGCCCGTCGCTCGGTGAGCAGGCCATCAAGGACGGTCTCTGGTCATTCGTGATCGCCCTCGTGCTCCTCATGGTCTTCATGTGTGCCATCTACGGTCTCATCCCCGGTCTGATCGCCAACCTCGCGCTTATCTTCAATATCTTCTTCACCTTCGGCATCCTCGCCTCCTTCCAGGCAGTGCTCACACTCTCCGGTATAGCCGGTATCGTGCTCGCCCTCGGTATGGCAGTGGACGCCAACGTGCTCATCTACGAACGAGCCAAGGAGGAACTCCGCGCAGGCAAGAATGTCCGTACCGCCATCGCCGACGGTTATTCAAACGCCTTCTCGGCCATCTTCGACTCCAACCTCACGTCCATCATCACCGGTGTGATCCTCCTCCTCTTCGGTACGGGTCCCATCAAGGGCTTCGCCACCACCCTCATCATCGGTATCGTCTGCTCATTCTTCACCGCAGTATATCTGACCCGTCTGATCTACATCCTCTGCGCCAAGAGCAAGGCTTTCGAGAAGCTCACCTTCACCACAGCCCTCTCTCGCAAGATGTTCACCGGCTCGCACTTCAACTTCCTCGGTGCCCGCAAGGTCAGCTTCGGCATCGTCGGCGCAATAGTGCTCATCGTGATCATCAGCCTCTTCACCCGTGGTCTCAACCAGGGCATCGACTTCTCCGGTGGCCGCAACTACGTGGTCCAGTTCGACCATCCTGTCCAGACCCACGAGCTTGACGCCAAACTCACACCCCTCTTCGGCGGTGCTCAGCTCAGCGTCATCACTATCGACGACAATACCAAGGTACGTATCTCCACCAACTACAAGATCGACTCCGACGAGGAGGGCGTGGATGAGGAGATCACCAAGATCCTCTACGACGGACTCAAGGATGAGCTCAATGGCATGAGCATGGCAGACTTCTCCACCACCAACGAGAACGTCGGAATCCAATCATCCATGAAGGTAGGTCCTACCGTGGCCAACGATATGCGTACCGACGCATACATCGCCGTGATTCTCGCGCTCATAGCCATGTTCCTCTACATCCTGCTCCGTTTCCGCAACGTCGCCTTCTCCGTAGGCGCGCTCGCAGCCGTAGCCTTCACCGCGTTCACCATCATCGGCTTCTACTCCCTCTTCTGGGGTCTCTTCCCCTTCGCGATGGAGGTTGACCAGTCGTTCATCGCCGCCATCCTTACCGTGATCGGTTATCAGATCAACGACACCGTGGTTGTGTTCGACCGTGTGCGTGAGAATGTAGGCCTCTATCCCAAGCAGGACTTCTTCACCACCATCAACTCTTCGATCAACTCCACTCTCGGTCGAACAGTGATGACATCCACCTCCACACTCCTCGTGCTTCTCTGTATCTTCATCCTCGGAGGCGACTCGATCCGCTCCTTCGTGTTCGCCATGATATTCGGTGTGATCATCGGTACACTCGCCACCATCTTCGTGGCAGCACCCGTGGCTTACCTCACCGACTCCCGTCGCGCGAAGAAAGCAGCTAAAAAAGCCTGAAATCAGCTCTTGAAATAATCGAAGACCGGTTGGCGCGCGCCGACCGGTCTTTTTTTTCAAAAAAATCCCGAAAAATGCCATACAATCCAAATTTTTACTACTTTTGCGTCATGGCATCCATCTTTTCATCCGGATCATGGCCGGCGAAAGTCGCGGGATTCTATATCGACGGCTTCCGCTCAATGACTGTGGGCCGCAAGCTGTGGATGCTTATAATCATCAAGCTCATAATCATATTCGGGATCCTGAAACTGTTCTTTTTCCCGGACATACTCAGTCAGAACTACTCCTCCGATGAGCAGCGGGCCGACGCCGTCCGCACCACCCTCATCGACCGCTCACGATAAACAACTATTACCTATATAAAAGCTATTATGAACGACCTGATCACCGTAGTCGAATGGTCGCGATGGCAGTTTGCCCTCACGGCCATGTACCACTGGCTCTTTGTCCCGCTGACACTGGGTCTGAGCGTGATAGTGGCTGTCATGGAGACAATCTACTACCGCACCCGCTCCCCCAAATGGCTCTCAGCCACAAAATTCTGGATGACACTCTTCGGCATCAACTTCGCCGTAGGTGTCGCGACAGGTATAATACTCGAATTTGAATTCGGCACCAACTGGAGCAACTACTCATGGTTTGTAGGCGACATATTCGGAGCGCCCTTGGCCATCGAAGGTCTGTTTGCCTTCTTCATGGAAGCCACATTCATCGCCATAATGTTCTTCGGCTGGAAGAAGGTTTCCGCCGGATTCCATCTTACAGCCACATGGCTCACCACACTCGGAGCCTCCATATCAGCCCTTTGGATCCTCGTGGCTAACGCCTGGATGCAGTATCCTGTCGGTATGGAATTCGATCCGGCGCAGATGCGCAATGTCATGGACGACTTCTGGGCCGTGGCGCTGTCGCCGGTAGCGATCCATAAGTTCTTCCACGCCGTGTTCGACGGTTGGGCACTCGCCGGAGTGTTTGTATGCGGTGTGAGTGCATGGCTCCTCATGCGCGGACGCCGGCGCGAGATGGCATTGCAGTCAGTCAGGGTCGGCGCATGGGTAGGTGTCATCGGCATGGTTCTCACCATCTGGACCGGCGACCTGTCGGCAGTCGATGTGGCCCGTGTCCAGCCCATGAAACTTGCTGCCATGGAAGGCCTCTACAACGGCGAGCAAGGACAGGAGCTTGTAGGTGTAGGCATACTCCGCCCCGGCCACGACCGCAACTCGTCCGACGATCCGTTCGTATTCAAGATCGGCATCCCTTACGGACTCTCGATTCTCGCCAACCATGATCCGTCGTCGTTTGTCCCCGGAATTAACGACATCATCGACGGTGTGTCCTACACACCGGACGGCGAAAAGATCAGCACCGTGAGCTACGCCGAGCGCATTGCCCTCGGCAAGAAGGCTCACGAGGCTCTCAGAGCGTTCGACAATGCTATGGCCGCAGGCGATGCCACAGCTATGGCCGCGGCCCGTGCCGACATAAAGGCCGCCTATCCCTACTTCGGCTATGGATATCTGCAGTCCGTCGACGACGCTGTCCCGCCCGTAGGGGTCACATTCTACGCTTTCCGCATCATGGTGATCGCAGGAGGCTACCTGCTTCTGTTCCTCCTCGTCGCGCTGTGGGCGGCATATCGCAAGCAGCCGCTATGGGACAACAAGCTGTGGCAATGGATAGCCATGCTGTCCATTCCGGTGGTCTACATCTGCTCTCAGGCAGGATGGATCACAGCCGAAGTGGGACGCCAGCCCTGGATCATCCAGAATCTGATGCCCACCTGCGCCGCCATATCCGACATACCCGCCGGATCGGTGATGCTGACATTCTGGATATTCGCCGCCGTCTTCACCGCGCTTCTCGCCGCCGAAGTCACTATCATGGTCAAACAAATCAACAAGGAGGAGGAATAAGATATGGAACTCTCAACACTTCAGGAATATTGGTGGTTGCTCATATCGGTGCTCGGCGCCGTGCTGGTGTTCATGCTCTTCGTCCAGGGTGGACAGACATTCCTGCTCGGAGTCAAGGACAATTCATCCGCATCCCGGATGATGATCGAGTCGCTCGGCCACAAATGGGAACTCACCTTCACCACCCTCGTGGTGTTCGGCGGAGCGTTCTTCGCCTCCTTCCCGCTCTTCTACTCCACGAGCTTCGGCGGAGCCTACTGGCTGTGGATGCTCATTCTCATCAGCTTTGTCCTGCAAGCCGTGAGCTATGAATTCCGCAGCAAGCCGGGAAATATCTTCGGCACACGCACCTACGACACTTTCCTCTTCATCAACGGATGTGTGGGCTGCATACTGCTCGGTGTAGCCGTGGGCATGATGTTCTTCGGAGCGGAATTCACCGTAGGCAAGGGTAACATCCTCAACGGAAGCGCGCCTGTCATCTCCCGCTGGGCACCCACCCACGGCATCGAGGCCATCTGCTGCTGGAAAAACCTTCTGCTCGGTGTGGCCGTGCTCTTCCTCGCCCGCACCCAGGCAGCCGTCTATATGCTCAACAACCACCCTGAGGAAGGAGCCTTCTTCGATGCCAACCGCCGCCGGGTGCTCCTCAACGGAGTCGTGTTCGTACTCCTCTTCCTCGCGTTTCTCGGAGTACTGCTCACACAGACCGCACTCACCACTACGGTGCAGGGCGGACTTGACGGCACGAAGTCAGAATTTGCAGCCACCGGCTACAAATATTTCCATAACTACATCGATATGCCGTTGGCTCTGTGTGCGCTGCTTGTCGGGACAGTCATGGTGCTCTACGGTGTGCTTCGGTCCGCACTTGCCACCCATTTCACCTGCGGTATCTGGTGGAGCGGCATCGGCACGGCGCTCGTTGTGCTGAGCCTGTTCTGGGTGGCAGGATACAACTCGACCCCCTACTATCCCTCGCTGCTCGATCCCGCATCCTCGCTGACCATCTACAACAGTTCAAGCTCCGAGTTCACGCTCACAGCCATGAGCTATGTATCGCTTGTGATCCCCATTGTCCTCGCCTACATAGTCTACGCCTGGTGGTCGATGGACAGGAAGAAAAAATAACGCTGACCCTCTGAAATGTCATGACCGGAATCCTCCGCCTGCTCGCCACAGTCCTGCTCCTTGCCTCCGCCTCGTATGCCGGGGCCGACACCATCGTCACCACCGTATGGGAAGGTGAATATGAGCTCAGGGGGTGGGAGTCGAATGTGGTTCCGCTCATCATCTCGTGTGAGGAGTTCACAAGCCGTGGCATAACAGACGGCGACATCATCAGGCTATCCTACAAAGCTGACGAGACCGGCGGATACTTCAAAGTCATCTACCGCAGCGCCGATATGGCATGGCTCGAATGGCCCGCGTTCAGGGCTTTGCCGGGCATTGATACCCGTTACGGCACACTCCGAGTCGACTCCCCCGGCTCAGTGGATATCCCGGTCGGCAGTGACGCTCTAAAGGTGATCGAGGAGAGCAGCGCCATAATAGTCCATGGTGTAGATGTCACAGTCACCGGAATCGAGATCCTGCACAAGTCGGCCATACCGGAGATCCATGCCGATGCCGGCAACCGTCCGGCGGAATACTACAATCTCCGTGGTATCCGCGTCGAAAATCCGGAAACAGGGGTCTATATCCGCCGTCTCGGGGACAGCGTCGGGAAAGTACTTGTAAAATAACCGCTTAAAATATTTGCAGATAGGGAATTTTTCCTTACCTTTGCGACATCAAATCATCCCCATCCCCATTCACTTGATTACAATAACCCCAATCAAGTGAATCTAAATCCGGGCAGTTCGTGAGAACAGCCCGGATTTTTATTATGGGTATGTGAAAATATCATGTTTTTTCACTACTTTTGCATCTGATGGAATCAGATTTCGACATACATAACAAGGGCAATGCCGACAAGGAGTTCGAGAAGGCGCTCCGGCCATCGTATTTCGACTCATTCAACGGTCAGGAAAAGATCGTGGAGAACCTGAAAGTGTTCGTCCAGGCCGCCAAGATGCGCGGTGAGCCCCTCGACCATCTGCTGCTCTTCGGACCTCCCGGACTCGGCAAGACTACCCTTGCGGGAATCATAGCCAACGAGTTGGGTGTGAACTTCAAGGTGACATCCGGGCCTGTGCTCGACAAGCCCGGCGATCTTGCGGGCATCCTGACGTCGCTCGGCGACAATGATGTGCTTTTCATCGACGAGATCCACCGCCTGAGCCGTGTGGTGGAGGAGTATCTCTACTCCGCCATGGAGGACTACCGCATAGACATACTGATCGACAAGGGTCCCGGAGCGCGGTCGGTACAGCTCTCGCTGTCGCCGTTCACACTTGTCGGAGCCACCACACGATCCGGAATGCTGACCGCACCGATGCGGGCGCGTTTCGGCATCAACTGCCATCTCGAATACTACAATCATGAAGTGCTGGAGCGTATCATAGCCCGCTCGGCCTCGCTGCTGAAGGTGAGATGCACTCCCGAGGCAGCCCATGAGATAGCGCTCCGATCACGCGGGACTCCACGTATAGCCAACTCGCTTCTGCGGCGTGTGCGCGACTTCGCCCAGGTGAAGGGCAGCGGTGATATCGAGCCTGAGATAGCGAGATTCGCGCTCGAGGCACTCAACATAGACCGCTACGGTCTGGATGAGATGGACCACAAGCTACTTCTGACCATGATCAATAAGTTCGGAGGCGGCCCGGTGGGACTGTCGACGATAGCCACGGCCATCGGCGAGGAGCAGGACACCATCGAGGAGGTCTACGAGCCGTTCCTGATCATGGAGGGCTTCCTGCGGCGGACGCCGAGGGGCCGCGAAGTGACATCGCTCGCATACACACATCTCAAAGTCAATCCACCAACCCGTTTAGAATCCCTGTTCTGAAATCAGCCTATGGCAGGAATAAAAAGTCTCGCGAAGGATACGGCGGTCTACGGACTGAGCAGTATAATAGGACGCTTCCTCAACTGGTGTCTCGTGCCTCTGTACACAGTCATGTTTCCGGCCGCGGAATATGGCATCGTGACTTATATCTACTCTGTGGTGGCATTGGTGATGATCGTGCTCATCTACGGCATGGAGACCGGATTTTTCCGCTTCGCCAACCACGAGAGATGGAAAGATCCGATGGAGGTCTACTCTACATCGCTCATATCCTTAGCCGTAAGCTCAACCGCCTTTCTGATAGCGGTCTGCATCTTCATCCGTCCCATATCCGGATGGCTTGATGTGCCGCAACACGAGAACTTTATCCTCATGATGGCTGTGGCCGTGGCGATCGATGCCTTCACCGCCCTGCCGTTCAGCTATCTGCGCTATGCCAACAGGCCCGTGAGGTTCGCATCGCTCAAGCTGATCAACATAGGACTTAACATAGGGCTTAACATTTTCTTCATACTCATCTGCCCGTGGCTCTGGAGGCAGGCTCCGGGATGGATAGCATGGTTCTATGATCCGGACTACGGCATCGGATATATTTTCCTTGCCAACCTCATCACGTCAGCACTCAACCTGCTGCTCCTGCTGCCGGAACTGCGCGGATTCAGATACAGGTTCAACCCTACGCTATGGAAGGAGATGATCGTCTATTCCGCGCCGCTGCTCGTGCTCGGTGTGGCGGGAATCATGAACCAGACGATCGACAAGGTGCTGTTTCCACATATCTTCCCTGACAAGGCGGAGGCCATGACCCAGCTCGGCATCTACGGAGCCAACTACAAGATAGCCATCGTGATGGTGATGTTCATCCAGGCGTTCAGATTTGCCTACGAGCCCTTCATCTTCGCCAAGTCCAAGGATCGCGGTGAGGACAAGCTGCAGAGCTACCGCGACGCGATGAAATGGTTTGTGATCTTTTCGATGGTGATCTTCCTCGGTGTGATGTTCTATCTCGACATCATACGCCACTTCATCTCCGCCAGCTATTTCAGCGGTCTGAAGGTTGTGCCGATCGTGATGATTGCCGAATTCTTCTTCGGTATATTCTTCAATCTGTCGCTGTGGTACAAGCTTACCGACAAGACGGTGTGGGGGATGTGGTTCTCGCTCTTCGGCCTTGCCGTGACGCTCGGGCTCAACTTCCTGCTCGTGCCGCGATGGGGCTACATGGGATGTGCATGGGCGGCTTTCGGCTGCTACGGAGCCATGATGGTGGCGAGCTATATAGGTGGCCGCATCAAATATCCGATAGGCTACAATGTGCCGCGTCTTGCGCTCTACTTTTTCTCGGCCATGGGTCTGTGGTTGTTCTCCGAGGCCATCGCCATCGAGGCTCACCCATGGTTGAATATGGCTATCCGCACGCCTCTTCTTGTCCTGTACATTCTTATGGCTATGAAGCTTGAACACGTAGGCATCCGCGACCTCATCCCGGCCCGCAGAGGAGGAAAAAAATGACCAGATCCCGGCTCTTTCATAACGCGTGATTCTTCCTATTATTATATTGTAAATTTTTATTAATTTTAGCCAATTTTACAAAAAAAGACTTGACTGTCTCGAGTAAAAACATTATATTTGCGAATAAGATACTAATTCTCCATCAAAAAAAACAGATCATAGACTTGGTCAAGTCACCCAATCATCATTAGTAACAATATTAACCAAACATACTTGGATCTCTGCTTATTAATAGTCTTGAATCTAAGTCAATTTGTCTAACTTTAAAATCACGATAATTATGGGAAAGTATTTTTCATATATGCTTGCGTTACTTATGTCAACGCTGCCGTTCGTAATGACCTCTTGCGGTGATGATGATGACCTTGGCGGATCTATATATTATTATTATGATACGAAAATACCGATTACAGTGATAAATGATAAAGCTGTGGTATTCTATTATCTTGAAAATGAGGAAGCTTTAACAGATGAACTCAGCAAGCATAATCTGACGCTTACCCATACAAGGGAATACGTATCGAGGATAGCCCTTGACGAATATCCTGAAAAGGTTCAAAATTTTTATAGAGATCTCATGATAGGATATATTGAGGGTAAGTACAAAAATTATCTATCGACCTCGGAATATACTGTTGTATGGAGTCCATTCTATCGGATGAACGGCCGTGAAGCGATACCGACCATGAATTTTTCTGTGAGGGTAAAAGAAGGCGTTGAATATCAACAGGTGGTCGGATTAGCAGAGCAATACAACGTAATTATCGACAACGCGCCAGATTATGACTATATTATTGACGAGTATCCCTGGGGTTGTAGATTAACTTGTACGAAAGAATCAAAAGGGAATACGATAGAATTGGCAGCTATTTTCTACGAAAGCGGCCTGTTTGAGTATATAGAGGTATGGTTTGCCGGATTAGACCTTTTTGATATACTTTTTTGCTAATAAGCTCATTCCTATACTCCTTACATTATCGACTTCCTGACCGGCAAGCATAATGTCACCCTCTGATTTTGGCGGGACAGGAGGGTGGAGTGTGCTTTGAAGCAGCGTGCGGATGAGATCGGGATGCGGGTTTGGATATTACGTTGATATTTCGTAATTTTGTATCAGAATAAACCATAACCCATATCCAGACCATGAGAATACTAAAGAGACTGCTGTCGGCAGTCGTGCTTTCCATCACGGCCGGCATGGCCGGCTCCGGGCTGATCGCAGCCGCAGAAACTCCAACAGTCAAGGGCAATCCCGATCTGCCCTACAAGAATTTCAGCGAATGGCTCGCGGAGTCGGAGATCAAGCGCAATCCGCAGAGCTATTATCTCGACTTTGCCAAGCAGCCTCACTGGGGCTACGTGGTCGGGATCGAGCTCGAGTCGCTGCTCGACACCTATCTGCGCTACGGCAACAATGACATAAAGAACTACTGCCTCGAGTATGTGGACACCATGATCCGTCCGGACGGAACCATACGTGGCTACAAGTTTGAGGACTACAATCTCGACAATGTGCGCACGGGTCATTTCATCACCCGTATGTATCAGAACTTCCCGGAGGAAAGGACGCTTAAAGCCATGGATCTGCTGATGAAGCAGCTCGCCGAGCAGCCCCGCACGAAGGAGGGTGTCTACTGGCACAAGGCCATCTATTCCTACCAGGTGTGGCTCGACGGAATCTTCATGGGTCTGCCCAACAGGGTGCTCAACGCATCGATGCGATATACTCCAGAGGAGGCAAAAAAGATATATGACGATGCGGTGGACCAGGTGTCGAAGACTTACGAACGGACCCTTGATCCCAAGACCGGCCTGAACCGCCACGCCTGGGACGAGAACCGCGATATGTTCTGGAGCGACAAGGAGACAGGTCTGTCGCAGCACTGCTGGGGACGCGCCCAGGGCTGGTATACCATGGCACTCGTGGAGATACTCGACGCCCTGCCCGACGACTATGCCCGCAAGGGAGAAGTGGTGGAGCTTCTGCGCAAGGATCTGGCATCGGTGGTGAAATGGCAGGATCCCAAGACCGGACTTTGGTATCAGGTGATGGATTCGCCGGGACGCGAAGGCAACTACCTTGAGGCTACCTGCTCGTCGATGTTCGCATACTCGCTGCTCAAGGCCGCCCGCAAGGGATACGTGGACGATTCGTATCGTCAGGCCGGAGAGAAAGCGTTTCAGGGAATCGTGGACAATTTCCTGAAAGTCAATCCCGACAATACACTATCGCTCACCGACTGCTGCGTTGTGTCGGGTCTCGGCCCGGGCATCAGTCCGTCGGTACTCGCAGCCGCACCAAACGTGAAGGAGAATCTCCGCCGCGACGGTTCATACGAGTATTATCTCAGTGAGCCTATCCGCGATAACGACGGCAAGGGAGTGGGTCCGTTCATCTGGGCCGCTCTCGAGATGGAGACTTTAGGTCACGGCACTGAGCTGATGAAAAAATAGGGTTTCCAGGCTATGTTAGGCTAAAGAGGCTATTATAGGCAAGAAGGGCTATGTTAGGCTAAAGAGGCTATTTAGGCTAAAGAGGCTATTTAGACTATCTTGGATTTAATTAATTAACCGGGGGCGAGGTCGCTGTCACTGCGATTTCGCCCCCGATATCAATATTCGAGATGTGGTTGCGCTGAAAGCGCGACCGCTATGTTTTTTTTACATCTCGTAATCCTTGGCGAGGCCGCCGGCGCCAGTCTCCTTGTAGAGTGAGGGGAGATCATGGCCGGTCTCTTTCATGACATGGACGAGTTTGTCGAACGAAACGCGGTGGACTCCGTCGCTGAATGCCGAGTATATGTTAGCGTCAAGCGCACGGGCAGCCGCGTAGGCATTGCGCTCGATACACGGGATCTGAACAAGTCCGCAGACGGGATCGCAGGTCATGCCGAGGTGATGTTCGAGACCCATCTCCGCCGCATACTCGATCTGCGAAGGACTTCCTCCGAAAAGTTGGTTGGCAGCGGCAGCCGCCATCGCACAGGCAACCCCTACCTCACCCTGGCATCCGACTTCCGCACCTGATATCGAAGCATTCTCCTTGACGACACAGCCGATGAGTCCGGCAGTGGCCAAGGCTCTGAGAATACGCATCTCGGGGACATCCCTGCTCTTCCATATATGATAGAGCACACCCGGCACCACTCCGCACGAACCGCAGGTGGGAGCTGTGACGATCTCGCCACCGGAAGCATTCTCCTCACACACGGCAAGCGCGTAGGCAAACGTAAGGCCGCGCGATTTCATGTTGTCGCGGTAGCCGTCGGCCTTTATGTAATATAGTGCGGCCTTGCGGCTGAGATTGAGTGGGCCGGGCAGCCGACCTTCACTCGCGATGCCACGCTCCACCGCCCTTTTCATCGCACTCCAGACCGTGGCAAGGAAGTCCCATATTCCGGGACCCTCACACTCCTCCACGTATTCCCAATAAGACTTGCCGGAGCTCTCGCAGTAGCGCATTATGTCGGTGAGATGGCTCATGGGATAGATATCGGGGGAGCCGGCATCATCATCCTCGCCTTCGATCTTTATGGCTCCGCCCCCGATGCTGTAGGCCAGCATCTCGTCAAGAAGCTGTCCGTCAGAACCGAATGATTTGAACCGCAGCGCATTGGGGTGGAACGGCAGAAATGTCTCCGGGTGCCACAGGATCTCCACTGGCTTTCCGGTGGGAAGGAGCACACTGTTGAGAGCAACGTCGGTCATGTGGCCTTTACCGGTAGCCGCGAGACTACCGTAAAGAGTGACTTCATATCTATGGGCATCACCTGACGAGCGTTCAAGGAACTTCAGGGCAGCCACACGCGGCCCCATGGTGTGACTCGACGACGGTCCAAGTCCTATGCGGTATATTTCTCTGATTGACTTCATTGTGCAAGAGTGATAAAATTATACGCAAAGGTAAGAAAAATCCGATATTATTTTCATCTATCCACAAAAGAACCGCAAAAGTTGCACTCAGGCAAGTAAAAAATTCCGGCAGATCACTATTGATGTCTGTATTGTGATTTTCGCAGGAAAGTTGTAACTTTGCAGCGGGTATTTTCAAGCCCGGATTGATATAATGGAACAGCCCTCTACCCCTCATAACAGCATCGACGAGATTGTGGAACGTCTGTGTCGTATTGACGATATGCGTCATGTCTGCCCATGCAGGCGGCATGAAGGTGCGCCCCTGCTATCCAACAGTTCGGTGCGCTGCATAGTCGGGCTTGCATCAGGGCTGATGTTTCCGGGATTTTTCAACGAGAATGTGGAATCGACATCTGTGATGCGATCCACCATGACCCTTGCGTGCAATGAGCTGAGGGGGCTGCTTATCCACCAGATCACGGCAGGACTGTCGTTTGCCGACACGGACTGTTCGGTGCCGCTGCACGAGATAGAAGCAAATGCCCGCCGGAGCGCTGACACATTCATATCTCTGCTTCCGGAACTACGCAAGGTGCTCGACAGTGATATCGATGCCACATACATAGGGGATCCTGCCGCCACATCTACCCATGAGGTGATCACCTGCTATCCGGGGGTGCGTGCCACGATCAGCCACCGCATAGCCCACGAGCTTGTGAAATTGGATGTCCCTGTGCTCCCGCGCATGATATCTGAACAGGCTCATTCGGATACCGGAATAGACATACACCCCGGAGCCACGATAGGCAAGAAATTCGTGATCGACCACGGAACCGGAGTGGTGATCGGAGCCACGGCCATCATAGGCGACAATGTGAAGATCTACCAGGGTGTCACACTCGGAGCGAAGAGCTTCATGACCGATGAATCAAACAATCCCGTCAAGGGGGTTCCCCGTCATCCGATCATCGGTAATGACGTGGTGATATACGCCAACTCCACAATACTCGGAAGAATATCCATAGGCGATGGAGCCGTGATCGGCGGCAACCTATGGGTGACACGCGACGTCGCTCCCGGCGAAAAGCTCATCCAAGCCCGCGGGGAAAATTTCCGGTCAATAGAATCAAGCAAATAAACTATCTCATATATACATGGAACAGACATTCGAAATGGTGGCCAAGACTCTCAAGGGACTTGAGGAGGTGCTGGCCGAGGAACTCCGGACTATGGGTGCGCTCAACGTCCAGCCGGGGCTGCGGATGGTCTCCTTCGAGGGAGATCTGGCAATGATGTATCGCGCCAATCTGTGCAGCCACACGGCCCTGAGCATCCTGCGTCCGATATATAAGTTCATGGCATCGGATCCCGACAGCCTATATGAGATGGTGAAGGAATACGACTGGGGAAGTGTGCTCTCGGTGGGCAAGACTTTCTCAATCGACACCACAGTACATTCCGACGTATTCACACACTCGCGGTTTGTCACATACAGGGTGAAGGATGCGATAGTCGACTGGTTCAAGGACCGGTTTGGCGAGGACAAACGTCCGGGAGTGCGGCTGAGCGATGCGGACGTTATGATCAACGTACACATCGACGGGGATCGCATCACACTCTCGCTCAATTCTTCCGGAGAGTCACTCCACAAGCGCGGATGGAGAGTGGCGAGCACCGAGGCACCGATCAATGAGGTTCTGGCCGCAGGTATCATCCTCAAGACGGGATGGAGAGGCGACTGTCCGCTTGTCGATCCCATGTGTGGTTCCGGCACATTCCTGATCGAGGCAGCACTGATAGCCTCCGGAATAAAGCCCGGATCTTTCAGAAAGGGATGGGCTTTCGAGAACTGGCGCGACTATGATGCCGAACTGTTCGAGAAGGTGCTCAACGAAGGCGACGGCCCCCGCGATGTCCCCTATATGATCTACGGTTCCGATATGTCGCCCAAAGCCATATCCATCGCCGAGCGCAACATACTGTCGGCCGGAGTGGATGAATATATCAATCTGCGTGTACGCCTGCTCCAGCAGTGGGAGGAGGCTCCCGCCGACGGCACTCCGGGTGTACTTGTGACAAATCCGCCCTACGGCGAACGTCTGAATCCCGAGGATCTCGAAAACCTATACCGCACACTCGGCACCAAGATGAAGCGAGTGTTTCTCGGCTACCACAGCTGGGTAATCTCCTCCAACGAGGACTGCTTGACGCGCATAGGCCTGACTCCATCCGTCAAGGAAGAGCTGCAGAACGGTGGCATAGACTGCCAGCTCCGCGAATATATCAGTTTCGAAGGATCAAAGAGCGATTTCCGCAAGGGAGGCGGGACGATCAAGGAAGAGCGTCAGAGCAGACCTGCCAAAGATCGTATGACCCGCAAGAGCGATGCCGAATGGCGACGTGATGCCCGGGAGAAAGGTATGGGCGGACGCAGAGCCAAGGCCGACAACTCGCACAGAGGACCGGAGCAGCGATCAGCATTGAGCGAGAAATACCGCCCGAAGAAAGGAGGTTTCGCCCGCGCGGAGGAACGCCGCCGCAGATTCAAGGAAGAAACTGCCCGCGAAGGAGAAGAGAGGGAACTCAACGAAGCCGAACAGCTCCTGCAGCGCAAGCGCAACGTCCATGCTCTCAAAAGTCTCGGCGAAACGCCAAAAATGCCGTCGATACCGGCTTCGGAAGGACCGTTCATGCGCACTCGCCGACGCTGGAAACGTCCTGACCAGGAAAATCAATAATCATCCACATAATCCTCCCGTATCCGAAAAATGTCAATACAGCAGAATCTCAATACACTCCGCTACCCTGTGAGCAACCAGCCGGAGAAGAGTCCCTTCAACGCAGGAGAGACAATGAGCGAACAGACTGAACCGCTGACCGTGCTACTGCTTGGAAGCGGAGGTCGTGAATGTGCTCTCGCATGGAAGATCTCACAAAGTCCGTCACTCAAACATCTATATATCGCACCCGGCAACGGAGGTACCGGGACATACGGTGAGAATGTAGACCTGTCACCACTCGATTTCGATGCCATCTCACAGTTTTCCACAGAGAAAGGGGTGGATATGATCGTGGTTGGAAATGAAGACCCGCTCGTGGCCGGAATATACGACTATTTCGAGGGTCGTGACGGCGCACCGCTCATTGTCGGGCCGTCAAAGGCCGGAGCAGCTCTCGAGGGGAGCAAGGATTTCGCCAAGCAGTTCATGGTGCGCCACGGTATTCCCACAGCCCGCTACCGGAGCTTCACGGCAGAGACTCTCGCCGAGGGTGAGAGATTCCTCGAGAGTCTAAAGGCTCCTTACGTGCTCAAGGCCGACGGTCTTGCCGCCGGAAAGGGAGTGCTTATACTCGACTCTCTCGAAGATGCCAAGGCATCTCTACGCGAGATGCTCGGAGGAATGTTCGGAAAATCATCTGCCACTGTGGTGATAGAGGAGTTCCTGAAAGGTATAGAATGTTCGGTGTTCGTGCTGACAGACGGCAATGGCGGCTATCGCATACTGCCGGTGGCAAAGGACTATAAGCGCATAGGCGAGGGAGACACCGGCCCCAACACCGGAGGTATGGGAGCCGTTAGTCCGGTAGCATTTGCAGACGACGAGTTCATGCGCAAGGTGGAGGACCGGATCATCATCCCTACCGTCAACGGACTCATAAGCGAAGGTATCACTTACAGGGGGTTCATATTCCTCGGTCTAATAGAGGTGGGCGGTGAACCTATGGTTATAGAATATAACGTCCGTATGGGCGATCCGGAGACAGAGGTTGTGATGCTCCGCATAGCCTCCGACCTGCTTCCACTGCTCGAGGCCGCCGCCCGCGGCAATCTGTCGGCTATGCCACTCGCCATTGATCCGCGATATGCCACAACCGTCATGGTGGTGTCAGGCGGTTATCCCGGCAGTTATCCCAAGGGGAAAGTGATCACTGGCACGGACACGAAGGAAGCAATCCTGTTTCACGCCGGGACCAAGCGTGACGACAGGGGCAATCTCCTCACTTCCGGAGGACGTGTCATAGCCTGCAGCTCTTACGGCAAGGATCTCGATGAAGCACTTGCCCACAGCTTCAAGGCTGCCTGCGATGTGATTTTCGAAGGTAAATACTTCCGGCGCGACATAGGATCAGATCTCCGTGCCATTGAGGAAGCCCGCAAATAATGACTCTAAGGGAGAAACATATCACCAATATCATCCGCTCGCGCGGAGTGGCGGTACTGCTCATGCTTGCAGGAGCCTGGATGGTCTGGCGCTCCCCGGGACTCGATCCGCTCGAGCTTCCGGCCGGTGCCACAGTAGTCATGGCGCTTGCAACAGGAGTAGCGATGGTAATAATCAACAGGCAGTTCAATCTGTTGCACACCACCTCGCTCTTCTTCGCCGGACTATTTATGGTGGCTTGCGGGAGCACACCCATCATATTCACATCCTATATTCCCGTCCTGCTCGCAGCCGTAGTGGTGGGAGCCATGTGGTTCATGTTTACCCTCTACAACAGGCGAAGAAGCGACCGGAGGCTCTTTCTTGTATTCACACTTATCAGCGCCGGTGCTCTGCTTGACTGGTCATTCCTATTCTATATCCCGGTGTTCGTAGCCGGCATTGGCCAGATGAGGATATTCAGGTTCAAGAAGATCCTCGCCGCCATTGTAGGCATAATCACACCATGGTGGATCACGATAGGACTCGGCATACTGCCATTCCCGAGACTACCGCATATTTTCTTCACTCCTCCCTCCATGCTCGCGGAGATTCCCGGCGGATGGCCCTTTGTAGTCGCCGTTGCCTTCACATTGCTCACAGGATTCTTCACCGGCTCGATCAATCTGCTCCGGATACTCGGATTCAATGCCAGATCACGTGCGGTCAACGGCCTGATCACAACCATAGCAATGACGACAGGACTGCTTGCGATAGTCAACTTCACCCATCTTGACACATACGTGGTGATCCTGAATGCGTGCACGGCTCTTCAGGTAGGACATTTCTTCCGTGCCACAGCCGCAAAGAGAGGCTACATATTCGTTCTCTTCCTGCTCGCTGTCTATACAGGCCTATATATCTGGGGCATCATGTCATGAAAATCGTAGTAGACCGGAACATACCTTTCATCCAACGGCCTCTTTCGGCCATCGGTGAAGTAGCCGCCCTGCCCGGCAGCGGGATCGGAGCGACAGATGTGAGGGATGCGGATGTAATACTGACACGCACGCGCACCCGTTGCGATGCCGGTCTTCTCGAAGGGAGCCGCTGTCGCTTTATCGGGACTGCAACTATCGGTACAGACCACATAGACTTGGATTACTGCAAGTCACACGGCATAATTACCGCAAATGCACCGGGATGCAACGCTCCTGCCGTGGCCCAGTGGGTGCTTGCCGCAATAAAAGCATGGTTGAAACAGGGAGAACGCTTTTCCGACAAGACGATCGGAGTGATCGGCGCTGGCAACGTAGGTTCGATCCTTATACGCTGGGCCGAAGGGCTCGGGATGAGAGTACTGGTCAATGATCCACCTCTCAAACAGTCGGGACGCAGCAACTACAGATTCTCCACACTTGACCACATAGCCGAGGAAGCCGACGTGGTCACCGTCCATACTCCGCTCACAGACAAGGGAGCATATCCCACTTACCATCTGCTCGATAATGAGCTTATAGCAAAATTCAGACGCAAGCCGCTCGTGCTCAATGCCGCAAGAGGACCCGTGGCCGATACCTCCGCACTTAAAACCGCACTTAAAGAGGGGCGGATCTCAGCCATAGGGATCGACTGCTGGGAGGGGGAACCCGATATAGACCGTGAACTACTCGATATGGCTTTAGTGGCCACTCCACACATAGCGGGTTATTCCCGGGAAGGAAAGATCCGGGCCACGGATATGATACTCGGCAGTCTCAGCGAATACATAGGTCTGCCCGTTCCGCTCCATGCTGACGCGCCGGCGATCCGTCCGGTACCTGAGACCATACGTGAGGATGAGATAGCATACGACATTTTATCAGACACATCAATGCTGCGATCGGATCCGGGATCGTTCGAGAACCTGCGCAATACGTATACCCTACGCACCGAGCCGGGACAAATATAAAAGCCACGCAGATGTGCGTATCATGCACATATACGTGGCCTGTTTTGTCAACCGACAGATGGCTTTACATAGCGATGAGCTGCTTGATGCGATCCTCGAGAGTGGCTTTAGGCTGCGCACCGGCAAGACGGAGTGAGCTTACCTGCTCACCGTTCTTGAAGAACAGCACTGTGGGTATGGACATGATGCGATACTTGGCAGCAAGGTCATTCTCTTCCTCGATATTATACTTGCCGATCACGGCCTGACCCTCATATTCCTTGGCGAGTTCCTCCACGACAGGGCTCATTCTCACACACGGGCCGCACCATGTGGCCCAGAAGTCAATCACCACGGGTTGTCCGGAAGCGATGATCTCGTGAACGTTCTGATCTGTAAGTGTCATGTTTTTTTTCTGTTTATTGTTTAGATATTAGTCATTTATACTGAAGCTGTAGTTTTCTTCCTTCAACGCGTCAATGAGCCTGCGGGTGATCGGTATGCGACGCGACGAATGGAGTTTGAGTGACCGGTTTATACCGGGATCGAACAATCTGAAAGCAAGCTCGCCGCCCACACCGGACTTCTCGCCTGCCGCTACCTCATCAGCTATGATATCCCTTAGCTGCCGGGTGAGACGAGGAGTGTCTATGTCGATTGTTATTGAGCGTACCAATGTCCCCTTGACTTCATCAAGCAGCCGGATATTCTTTATATTGAACCTGACATCCGAGTTGGCGAAACGTCTCTCATACTGACCTTTGATCAATATGGGAGTTCCGGGGATGCCGAAGTTGCGGAAGTCTATGAACGTCTGTCCGAACATCATGAACTCCGTTGATCCTGTATAGTCCTCAATCTTCATGATCCCGAACATACCTTTCTTGCCCTGACGCTGCTGGAAATCGACTACCATTCCTCCAATGGTTATGTCCGCACCCTCCACAGGCTCGGTCTCGTTGAAGGCCTTGATGGTACGGGTGCCGTAATTCAGATCCATATAGTAGGGATCGAGCGGATGAGCCGACAGATACATACCCACTAATTCACGCTCTTTCTCAAGACGCTGGGCCACGATGCCATCCGGAGCGGGTATGACAGGTGGACGCCCGGCAGTCACCATCTCCACATCATCACTGAACAGCGACATGGCCGACGACATCTTGTCTGACTGATAAGCCTGACCATAGCGCACGAGTGATTCGGCAAAGGTCTCACCCTTGCCATTCATCCAGAAGAAATCCTCGCGTTTCATATCACCGAAGCTGTCAAGAGCGCCGGCATTGACAAGATTCTCGAGAGTGCGGCGATTGATATTTCCTGAGGGCACACGCTCCATGAGATCATAGACATTCTCAAACGGGCCGTTGGCATCACGTTCACCGATTATAGCTTTGACCACACTCTCACCGACACCCTTTATGGCCGCGAGTCCGAAACGTATGTCGCCATGGGAGTTCACACCGAACTCCATGAACGACTCGTTGATATCCGGACCGAGGACACGTATCTTCATGCGCTTACACTCATCCATAAATCCGGTGAGTTTCCCGATATCCGAGCGGTTGCGCGTCAGGATAGCAGCCATATACTCGGGTGGATAATTGGCTTTCAGCCACGCTGTCTGATATGCGACCCACGAATAGCAGGTGGCATGACTCTTGTTGAAAGCATAGGATGCGAACTTCTTCCAGTCCTCCCAGATCTTGGAGAGCACCTTGGGATCATGTCCGTTTTCCTGTCCACCTTTGAGAAACAGCCCTTCCAACTCGTTCATCTTGTCAATAAGTTTCTTGCCCATCGCCTTACGGAGCGTGTCGCTCTGACCACGGGTGAAGTTGGCGAGCAGTCGCGACAGAAGCATGACCTGCTCCTGATATACAGTGACACCATACGTATCTTTCAGATATTTCTCCATGACAGGTATGTCATAGACGATGGGGCTTCGTCCGTGTTTACGCGCAATGAAGTCAGGGATGTAGTCCATAGGGCCCGGACGGTAGAGGGCGTTCATAGCTATCAGATCCTCGAATGTCGACGGCTGCAGCTCTCGCAGATATTTCTGCATACCTGCGGATTCAAACTGGAACGTTCCGGTCGTATTGCCGGCACAATACAATTCGTATGTCTTGGGGTCAGAGATATCGATGGCATCGATATCCACATCTATCCCCTTTGTCAGTTTTATGTTATGTACGGCTTCCTTGATGATCGAGAGGGTCTTGAGTCCGAGGAAGTCCATCTTGATCAGACCCGTGTCCTCGATGATGGATCCCTCATACTGGGTGACAATGATCTTGTCATTGCCGGATGCACCCGGATTCTTGTCGACAGCGGTAGCCACAGGCACCCAATCAGTGATCGGATCACGGCAGATGATCACACCGCAGGCATGGACTCCCGTGTTGCGCACATTTCCCTCAAGCCTCCTGGCGTATTCGAGGGTCTCAGTGATGAGCGGATTGGAGGAATTCAGTTCCGGTGAAAATTCCGGCACATACTTGAAGCAATTGCCGAGATTTGTCTTCAATGTCTTGCCGTCGGGGCCGTCAGGCATCCTCTTGGGAACAAGATTGGCAAGACGGTTGCTCTCCGGGAGCGGAAGCTGCTCCACACGGGCAACATCCTTGATGGCACTCTTGGCAGCCATAGTGCCGAACGTGATGATATGTGCCACTTTTTCCTCACCGTAGCGTTCGGTGACATAGTGGAGCACATCGGCACGTCCGTCGTCGTCAAAATCCACATCAATATCGGGCAGAGATATACGATCCGGATTGAGGAATCTCTCGAAAAGCAGATCATATTTGATCGGGTCGACCTGTGTGATTCCGAGACAATAGGCCACCACACTACCGGCAGCCGATCCTCGGCCGGGACCGACAGACACACCGAGCTTATTGCGGGCAGCATTGATGAAGTCCTGAACTATCAGGAAGTAGCCGGGGAAACCCATGGTCTTCATGATATACAGCTCGAACTTTATACGCTCCTCAAGTTCATCGGTGAGCGGGGAGCCATAACGGCGCTCCGCGCCCTCGTATGCAAGTTTAGACAGATAGTCGGCCTCAAACTTTATCCTGTAAAGCTTGTCGTAGCCGCCAAGTTTGTCTATTTTCTTCTGAGCGGCCTCAGGCGAGAGCACCACGTTGCCGTTTTCATCACGCGTGAACTCGTCAAAGAGCTCCTGTTCGGAGATCCGTGATCTGTATTCCTCCTCCGTGCCGAAATCCTCAGGAATCTCGAAAAAGGGCATAATGGGAGCATGATCGATCGAATAAATCTCGCACTTGTCGAGAATCTCAAGCGTGTTAGCCAAAGCCTCCGGCATATCGGGAAAAATCTCCGCCATCTCCTGCTGTGACTTGAACCACTCCTGCTTAGTGTAACGCATACGGTCCGGATCGGTCAGATAGTTGTTGGTGGAGATACATATCAGACGGTCATGAGCCTCGGCATCCTCCGCATTGATAAAATGGGAGTCATTAGTGCAGATGATCTTGATGCCATTCCTGCGGGCAAGATCGATCAGTACGGGATTGACTTTCTCCTGTTCGGCGTATGTCTCGCGGTTTGCACCGGGTACATCCGTCTTGTGTCGCTGAAGCTCTATATAATAGTCATCACCGAACACACTCTTAAACCATTTGACCTGCCGGTCGGCCTCCTCTATGTCGCCCTGCGCTATGAGTCTGGGTATCTCACCTCCCAGACAGGCCGAGCACACTATAAGACCCTCATGATGGGCTGCAAGTGCTTCCTTGTCGGTACGGGGATGATGGTAAAACCCTTCCGTATGTGCCTGCGACACAATCTTTATCAGATTCTTATAGCCTTTCAGATTTTTCGCGAGCACAACCAGATGCCGACCTTTGTCGGTCTTGTCCGACCGGTCGGTCAGCTTACCCTTGGCCACATACATCTCGCAGCCGAAGATAGGCTTGAATTTCAGTACTTCCTCATAGTGGGCGATATCAGCCTCGACTTCCGGACGGATTTTCTCCGCCTCCTCCGCCGGAGCGGATTCGAGCCGCTTGCGGGCGTCGGCAATCTTTCCCTTATATTTTCCCTTGAGCTTGTTGACATAGTTGGCAAGCTCTTTCACCCCGAACATATTGCCATGGTCGGTAAGAGCGAATCCGGGCATACCAAGCGCAATAGCCTTGTCGACGAGGCCGGTCACAGATGCCTGGCCGTCGAGGAGAGAGTACTGGCTGTGGACATGAAGATGGACGAACTGGGGATGGGCTGTCTGGCTCATTGCACGTGTCAGGTATAAGGGTGTGGAAAAAACAGAGCCAAAATTACTCAAAATTCTCCAATCCCACACTCTAAAAAATGCTAAAAAAAGAGAAGTTGGGCATTTGCGATTTTTTTCGTACTTTTGTGCATTATGACCGATTCTATCCCTATGGACGACATATTTGAAGGGAATATGCAGGACGACACCCAAATATACACTGCTTCCTACGAAAATACAGACGTGAATTACAGCGAGGACGACATACGCACACTCGACTGGAAAGAACACATCCGACGCCGACCCGGTATGTATATCGGCAAGCTCGGCGACGGCACGAATTTTGATGACGGTATATACGTGCTCATAAAAGAGGTGCTCGACAATGCCATCGATGAGTTCATGATGGGTTTCGGCCGACAGATCGTGCTTGACGTCGCCGATGGCACCGTGCAAGTGCGCGATTATGGACGAGGTATTCCTCTCGGGAAGCTCGTAGATGCCTCCTCGAAGATGAACACAGGCGGAAAATATGACTCAAAGGCTTTCAAAAAATCAGTAGGTCTGAATGGAGTAGGCATCAAGGCGGTCAACGCACTGTCGGATGTGTTCTACATCCGTTCAGTCCGCGACGGGCAGGCTAAAAGCGTGAGCTACAGCTGTGGCAACATAGTGGAGGAAAGCGGCATCGAGGAGACCGACGAGCCCAATGGCACCCTCGTGCGCTTCACCCCCGATGCAACGATTTTCCGCGACTACCAATTCGATGAGAAGCACATTGTGCCGCTCGTCAAAAACTATACGTATCTCAACACCGGACTGTCAATCCTGTACAATGGCAAACGGTTCTATTCACGCGGTGGTCTTCTCGACCTGCTACGCGACAACATGAGCACCGAACCTCTCTACCCGCCCATCCACCTCAAAGGCGAGGACATCGAGGTCGCCTTAACCCATGCCAATCAACGCGGCGAAGAATACTATTCCTTTGTCAACGGTCAGCATACCACACAGGGAGGAACACATCTTGCAGCATTCAAGGAAGCGGTGTCGCGTACAATAAAGGAATACTTCAAAAAGGATTTCCAGTATGAGGACATACGCAACGGCATGGTCGGGGCCGTATCAATAAAGGTGGAGGAACCGGTGTTCGAGTCGCAGACGAAGACCAAACTCGGCAGCCGAGAGATAGGACCGGACGGGCCTACGGTGGCTAAATTCGTGGGTGATTTCATCAAGACCGAACTTGACAACTATCTGCACCGCAATACAGACGTGGCAGAGGTGATCCTGAAGAAAGTCCAGGAATCCGAACGCGAGCGCAAGGCCATGGCCGGAGTGACAAAACTCGCCCGCGAGAAAGCCAAGAAAGTCAACCTGCACAATAAGAAACTCCTCGACTGCCGTGTGCATTTCAATGACCCGAAAGGCAACGAAGAGAAAAAGCTCGCTTCATCCATATTCATAACCGAGGGCGACTCGGCAGCCGGATCGATCACCAAGATCCGCAACGTGGAGACGCAGGCGGTATTCTCCCTGAGAGGAAAGCCGAAGAACTCATACGGAGTCCCGGCCAAAATCCTATACGAGAACGACGAATTCAACCTCCTCCAGGCTGCACTCAACATAGAGGAAGGGATCGACGGACTGCGATACAACAATGTGATAATCGCCACGGATGCCGATGTCGACGGTATGCACATCAGACTTCTGCTCCTGACGTTCTTCCTCCAGTTCTTCCCCGACATGATCAAGAAGGGTCATCTGTATGTGCTGCAGACCCCCCTGTTCCGCGTGCGCAACCGTAAGACCGCCAAACGCGGGGCGCGGTCAAAAGCATCGTCCAACGACGAGACATATTACTGCTACACCGACGAGGAACGCATAGCTGCGATCGAGAAACTTGGCGACAATGCCGAGATAACCCGCTTCAAAGGTCTCGGGGAAATCTCGCCCGACGAGTTCAGGGGATTCATCGGCCCTGACATGAGAGTGGATCGCGTGGCTCTGCGAAAAGAGGATGCCGTGGCTGAGCTTCTCGAGTTCTACATGGGCAAGAACACTATGGAGCGGCAGAATTTCATAATAGACAACCTTGTGGTCGAGGATGACTCTCACCTCGACGCTGAAACACCGATCGAAGAATGAGACCGGAACGCACAGTCCTGTTCCCGGGCACTTTCGCACCTTTCACCACCGGCCATGCGTCGCTGGTCGGGAGGGCGCTGGAACTTTTTGACAAAGTTATAATAGCCATCGGCTACAACGCATCGAAACCACAGGCTATTCCTATTGGAGAACGGATAGAAGCCATATCATCCCTGTATGCAGGCAATCCCGCAGTCAAAGTCATGGCTTATACCGGACTGACAGTGGATGCCTGCAAGGCTGAGAATGCCGGGTGGATGCTCCGAGGCGTGCGCTCGGTGGCCGACTTTGAGTATGAGCGTAACCTCGCTGACATAAACCGTATGATTTCCGGTATAGAGACCGTGATACTGTTCACGCTGCCGGAGCTGGCAGCAGTGTCATCCTCAATGGTACGCGAACTTGCCGCCAACGGACATGACGTTAAACCATTCCTCCCTGAGAAAGTCAAACACTAACATCAAATCCACATATATATAATCCTGCAAATGAAAAAAACAATGTTCCTGCTCGTCCCCGCACTGATCATGATGCTCGCGGGAGTCACGAGAGCGGACAATCAGTTTTCTCCGGAACGCAAGCTCGTATATGCCGAGCAGATCATAGCCAACTATTACGTTGACAACATCGACACCACCGCTGTGGTGAGGGATGCCATCGTAGCGATGCTCAAGACCCTCGATCCACACTCCACATATACCGAACCGGAGGAGACCAAGGAACTCACCGAACCGCTCGAAGGCAACTTCTCCGGTATCGGCATACGCTTCCAGATGGTCAAGGACACCTTGTATGTCATTGAGTCGGTAGCCGGAGGCCCGTCCGAACGTATGGGCATAATCCCCGGCGACCGCATCATATCTTGCAATGACACCCTTATCTCAGGCGTGAAAAAGAAAAATTCACAGATACTCAAGATACTCCGCGGCCCGCGCGGGACGGTAGCAAACCTCAAAGCTGTCCGCAAAAACGTCAGGGACACCCTTGAATTCCGCGTAGTCAGGGAGGAGATACCCATATATAGTGTCGACGCATCCTATATGGTCAATGATTCCGTGGGCTACGTGGCCGTATCGCGTTTCGCAGCCTCCACGGCAGAGGAGGTCGAGAAAGCTATGGACGACCTGAGGAAGAAAGGTATGCGCCATATAATAATAGACCTCATGGACAATGGCGGAGGGTATCTGCGCCCATCCACTGATATCGCCGACAGATTCCTTCACAAAAACGACATGGTGGTATATACCGAATCCACCCAAAACGGATCGTCGAGCTACGTGACTGAAAAGGATGGAGACTTTCTTGACGGGCGTGTCGTCGTGCTCGTCAACCAGTTCTCGGCATCCGCGAGCGAGATCCTCAGCGGCGCCCTTCAGGACAATGACCGCGCGGTCATCGTCGGAAGACGCACTTTCGGCAAGGGACTGGTGCAGCGTCCGTTCCCCTTCCCTGATGGATCGATGATACGCCTCACGGTATCACGCTATCACACTCCATCGGGTCGGTGCATCCAGAAGCCTTATACCGCAGGTGAAGAGGAGGAATATAATCTCGATATGGTCCACAGGCTTAAATCCGGAGAGTTCTCAAGCTCTGACAGCATACATTTTGCCGACTCTTTGCTATACCACACTGTGCGTCTTGGCCGACCGGTCTACGGCGGCGGCGGAATCATGCCCGACAAGTTCGTACCGATCGACACGACCTATTACTCCGCCTACTACCGCGACCTGCTTGCTAAAGGTGCCATAAACAGTTTCGTGATAGGCTATGTGGATGCCAACAGGAAAACCATCACAAAGAAATACAAGACCATTGAGGACTTCGACCGGAATTTCGAAATAACCCCGGAAATGCTCAATGAGCTCACCGAGGCCGGAACAAAGGAAGGAGTGGAATACAACGATGAGCAATTCAACACATCAAAGACATATATCTCAGCTATATTAAAGGGACTCATCGGTCGCGACCTCTATGACCAGTCGGCCTACCGGCGCATTGTCAATCCCCTCAACCCGATCTTCACGGAAGGACTCAACATCATAAACGATCCGAAACTATATAATTCTTACCTCTCAGCACCAACGAAATGAAACCAGTCATTATGGCAGCGATTGCTACAACCATCCTATCGGCAGGCTGCACAAAGTCTCACCAACTGAACTATCCCGAGGCTCCGCAGGACACTACCGTAGTCGACAATTATTTTGACCTGAAGGTCCCCGACAGATACCGTCCGCTGGAAAATGACACTGCAGCAGCGACACTTGAATGGGTCGAGGCCGAGAACAAGGTGACACGTTCATATCTTGATGCAATCCCTTTCAGACCGCAGATAGCATCACGACTAACCGAACTCAACAACTACGTGAAGCGCGGACTTCCCGGGCGGCTGAGCGATGGAAAATACTATTTCTATGAGAACGACGGACTCCAGAACCAGACCGTGCTCTTCCGCGCCTCCGATCCGGAGGGGACAGACCGTGAGATCTTCCTTGATCCCAACGCACTCAGCGATGACGGGACGGTGGCTCTGACAGGGATAAGCCAGTCGAAGGATGGCAAATACACTGCATATACCATCTCCCGCAGCGGATCCGACTGGACCGAGATCTATCTGATGGATACTGCTACAAAAGAGCTGCTCACAGACCATATCGAATGGGGCAAGTTCACAGGTGCCTACTGGGATGCCGCATCCGAGGGATTCTATTACAGCGCATATCCGCGTCCCGACGCCGGAAAGGAATTTTCCAACACCAACGAGAATCATCTCGTCATGTATCATAAGGTAGGCACTCCGCAGTCCGACGACAAGGTGGTATTCTCTGATCCGGCCAATCCATTGCATTTCCACACCGTAGAGGTATCCGAGACCCAACCCGAACTGTTTGTCAGTGTAAGCGGACAAGGTGTCGGCAACGCTCTCAAGATCAAGCGTGGTGACAAATGGATCACCATGTCACCCGATCAGGATTATACAGTTTCTCCGATAGACGTTATTGACGGAAAGATATACCTCTTCACCTCCTATGGAGCACCTAAAAACCGTCTCATGGTGGCAGACGTAAACCATCCCGAACGCGAGAACTGGAAGGAATTCATACCCGAGGGTGACGGTGTGCTCACCGGGGCTTCATTCTCCGGCGACCGTCTGTTCCTGACATGGGAGAAAGATGCTGCCGAACAAGTGACCATCCACGACATGGACGGCCATAAGGTTTCCGATCTCAAGCTACCCGGCTACGGTACTGTCGGGCTTTCCGTCAACCGCAAGCACCCTGAGGACGTGTTCTACGCCTTCACATCCTTCACTTCTCCCTCAGCCATCTACCGTTATGATTCCGCGACCGGAGAAAGCAGTCTCATGTACGAGACCTCTGTCAAGGATATAGATTTTGACGAATACGTCACCGAACAGGTGTTCTACCCATCATCCGACGGCACCAAGATCCCAATGTTCCTGACCTATAAGAAAGGCTTGCAACGCGACGGATCAAACCCTGTATATCTCTACGGCTACGGGGGCTTCAACATATCCCTCACTCCCGGGTTCTCGGCCAACCGTATGTTTATGCTCGAAAATGGTGTTATATATGCACAGGCCAATCTTCGCGGTGGTTCCGAATATGGAGAGGAATGGCATCAGGCAGGCACCAAGATGAACAAGCTCAATGTGTTCAACGACTTTATCTCCGCGGCCGAGTATCTCATCAAGGAAGGATGGACCTCACCTGAGCATCTTACCATCGAAGGAGGCAGCAACGGTGGTCTGCTCGTGGGAGCCACAGTCAATATGCGTCCCGACCTGTTCAAGGTTGCATTCCCCAGAGTTGGAGTCATGGACATGATGCGCTATCACCTCTTTACCATCGGCTGGAACTGGGCTCCAGACTACGGCACATCCGCCGACTCACCGGAGATGGCAAAATATCTTCTTGACTATTCTCCGCTCCATAATATCCGCAACGATGGCACTCCTTATCCCGCGATTATGGTGACAACAGCCGATCATGACGACCGTGTGGTTCCGGCTCACTCCTTCAAGTATGCCGCTACTCTTCAGGCTGCCGACACCGGCGACGCGCCCAAACTTATCCGTATTGACTCTAAAGCCGGACATGGAGCAGGTAAGCCCATCTCGAAAGTCATAGACGAATATGCCGATATTTATTCGTTCATGTTCCATAACCTCGGCATAAAGCCGAAAAAATAACGGATGAAGAGAACATACATATCTCTATTGCTCACACTCCTGCTACAAAGCTGCTTTTTCACCGGAGTGGAGTCTACACCAAAGATCACGGCCGGCGATGTCAGACGCGAACGTGAACAGATAGCCCCTGAGGACACCTTTCTGTCACCCGCCGCCGATGAGCCGCTTGCTGGATGGAAACCGGGCAAGGAATTCGTGGTGACTGACTCCAGGATCTCCCTCATTTTCGGAGCGACGGCAGCGGGCAGCGGAGAACTCTCAGGAAAGACGATCCGATACCTCCGGGCCGACGAAGCATCGTCGGTCACGGGAGGGAAGGTCGCCGACTTATCCTTCCGTGACCCGTCCGGAAGGATACTCACCTACCGGGTGAACCGGCCGTTGTCACAACTCCGCGAGGAGAAGTCTCTGAGCATTCCTTACACCATACAGACCAGCGTTATCCATAAGGCTGACAGCATCATGAGAGGCAAGGATCTATATATTCTCACTCTCGGATGGCGCAATGACAACGACGTCGCTGTGGGCGGCGGCAGAAAATTTGTAAAAGTACACATTGACTCCGTCTCGGCCGGCAATTCACATTTCCCGCTCAAGGCATCCTTCACTGACGAGCGTGGCATCCGGGCCTGTATTTTCTTTCATCCCGGACCAAAGGGTACATTCCCGCGCACCTTTTCCGGTATATTTTCCTTCTCAGATCCTCGTAAACGCTACTCATCCACCTCGTCAGCTACATGGAGCCTCATAACTGAAGGAAAGGTCACGGAGGGTATGACCCGAGAGGAATGCAGACTGGCTCTCGGAGCACCGAAAGAAGTCGAGAGAGGAGCCACACAGAGCTATCTCCGGGAGGCATGGCTCTACGAAAATGGTGTATATCTCCTTTTTGAGGATGGCATCCTCAAGACCTACCGCAGATAGAATACATATAAATCACATATAATCCTCACCTGCCATCAAAACTTTTCCACAAAATGGGCGATATTTTGCGATTTTTACGTTATCTTTGCAGAAACGTCATCTCCTAATACCAACACATCAGCAGAATCATGTCTTTCTGGAACGGTTTTAAGCAAGCTTTAGGGTTCTCTCACGATAGCGAGGAGGACGAAGAGGACTACTCTTCGGCTCTGCCCACCTACGCTGTAACACCACCACCAACACCGGTCAACACGACACCGGTATCTCCGGTCAGCGAGAAGCCGGAGTCCGGAGCCGTCGGTGATCCCAACGACAATACCGACAAAGAGACACCTGACTCTCTTCCGGCCGACATATTCGACGCAGTGATAAAGGTATTCAACGAGGCTCAACCGGACTTCGTCAAGAATTGCCTGTCCGTTGAAGCCCAGCGGATCTATCTGACCAATTGCATTTCCGACAGTCTCAGAAAACGCATAGCCGAACGCACATCGGGGGTATCAGATGAGGCCATACGTCACAAGACCGTACAGCTCGAAGCCGAGACCAAACGCACAGAAAGGCTCTCAGCTGAAAACAATAAGCTGCGACTGAGTCTCGACCGTCAGAAACGCGCCATGCTCGACAGAATAAACGATCTTGAGGCACAAGTGGCAAAACTGCACTCCGACAAAGAAAAATACTATATAGACCGCCACAATCCCGCCGACAAGGAGGCTATCGCAAAAAGTTCGGAACAGATAGCATCCCTCGAGGCTGAGGTCGCCACCCTGAAAGAAAAGCTCGACAATGAATCCGCCGAAGGGTCCCGTCAGAAAGTAGCCGAACTTGAGAAGGAACTTGACCGACAGTCCACCCTGCGAGAACAACTTGAGCTAAAATCACGGATGTCCGACGAAATGCTCACCGAACTGCGCAACAACATGGCTAAAACACGCCATGAGCTTGAACAGGTGACAGCCGAGCGTGAGGAAGCCACCAAACTCATAGCTGAACAACTCGACGGATTCGAAAAATTGAAAGAACGGCTCGAAGCCCGCATCAAGGATCTTCAGCAAAGGCTCGAGGACGAAAACCGGGAAGATCGCGAGCAGCAGATCGCTAAACTAAATGAGGAGAACGCCTCCCTGCGCCATACTATTGAAAACAATCTCTACAACCAGGCCAATTCGGAGATGCGGCTCCGAAAGGAGATAAAGACTCTGACCGCCCGGATTAAAGAACTCGAGCAGGAGACATCGGACACGGCCGAGACAACAGCCGACGAGATGTCTGCGACACAGTCCGATACGGAAACATCCGCCACCGCTCCCCGCCGCCGGGGAAGACCAAGAAAGATCAAAGCCGACTCCGACCTTGACAACACCGACTGGTTTGCCGGAGGGAAGAAGGATGATCCGGATTTCGGCTACCATGAGCCACCTCGTCGCCCGGCCAACGACAATGAGGCACAGCTATCGCTCTTCTGACCTTTCTCTCCCCATCTGACTGATCCCCACTGAGACAAAAACTGACCATGAACAAGACTATATCAATACTGATCCTCTCCCTTTCAGCCACACTTGGCAGCATGAACGCCGGTGCAGCGCAACCCGACAGGAACACAAAGGTGTTGAGCGGATTAGAGCAATATGTATATCCCGCCAACCGTCCGACATACGTCTCAAGACCATCATTCCTTGCCGACGGGCTCAATTTTCTCGCACTCTCATCTGACGGTAAGAAAATCATAAAATACGCCACCCGCACCGGAGCTGAGGTCGAAGTCGTGATGGATATCACAAACACCCGTGAAAACAAGATCGATGCCATCGAAGGGTTCACTCTGAGTCCTGACGGCTCCAAGATACTTGTCACTACTGCTGAAGAACCGGTGTATCGCCGCTCTACAAAGGCATCATACTATATATATGAGATACGTACCCGTCTGCTGCGACCGCTGTCCGAAAACTTTGCAAAACAGCGTTCGCCACTCTTCTCCCCCGACGGACGGATAGTTGCATTCGTGGGTGACGACAACAATATATACCTGAAAAAATTCGACTTCAACACTGAGATCGCGGTGACGACCGACGGGGCTGTTGACAAAGTGATCAACGGTGTGCCGGACTGGGTGTATGAGGAGGAATTCTCCACCACTTGCTCCATGGCTTGGGCTCCGGACAACATGACGCTCTGCTACATAAAATACACCGAGGCTTACGTCCCGGCCTACTCCTTCACACTCTATGAAGGCACCTGCGACCCGATGACGGAATACGCCCTATATCCCGGTCAGTTCACTTATAAATATCCGGTGGCAGGAAAGCCCAACTCACGCGTGTCGCTCCATAGCTACGACGTCGACAACCGCAAGATCAAAAACCTCGACCTGCCCGGAACAACCATCGAATACATCCCGAGGATAGCCTACGGAGGATCATCGTCTGACCGCCTGATGGCAGTCACCCTCGACCGGTCGCAGACACGGATGGAGATATACTCGCTGAATCCCCGTTCAGGTGTGAGCAAATCCGTCATGACCGAGGAGGATCGCGCATGGATCACCCCGCTGTCCTACGAGGAGATTTCTTTTGAGGACGATGGCTTCGTAATCCTCTCCGCCCGCTCAGGCCACACCCACGCCTACAAATACAGCTATGCCGGATCAATGACATCACAGATCACATCCGGAGATTACGACGTGACAGCTTACTACGGGAAGGATGCCAAGGGCAATCACTACTATCAGTCTACCGCCACAGGTGCTATCAACCGCGTGGTGTCGCGCAAGGACATAAAAGGTGTGGTAAAGCATCTTTCTCAAGAGAAAGGCAACTCATCCGCATGGTTCTCCCCGTCGCTCAATTTCTACGGACTCACTTACAGCAACTCATCCACACCTCCGGTCGTGACACTCTACGAGGGAGAAAAGAAACTGAGAGTGCTTGAGGACAACTCGTCTCTCGCCGCCGTCTACGCATCCATGCCCGCCACAGAGTTCACCACCCTGACGACATCTGAAGGAATCGAGATGAACGCATACTTCATCAAACCGCGCGACTTCGATCCCTCCCGCCGGTATCCCCTGATCATCCACCAGTACAGTGGCCCCGGATCGCAGGAAGTCCTCGACCGGTGGAAACCGGACTGGACCCACTACGCGGCCATGAACGGATACGTCATCCTGTGCGTCGATCCACGTGGCACAGGCGGACGCGGACGCACGTGGGAGACAATCGTCTACAAAAACCTCGGACATTACGAGACCATTGATCTCCAGGGAGCAGCAGCAGCGGCATCGAAACTATCTTTTGTAGACCCATCCCGCATCGGCATAACCGGATGGAGCTATGGTGGCTACGAGACTCTGATGGCTGTCACTTCCGGAAGTTCCCCGTCACTATTCGCCTGCGCCGTAGCGATAGCCCCCGTGACAGACTGGAGATTCTATGACACCATCTATGCCGAGAGATATATGCTCACACCCAAGGAAAACGCTGACGGCTACCGATCATCGGCACCTCTCACTTACGCCGGCAAGATCAACATCCCGCTGCTGATAATGCACGGTACCGCCGATGACAATGTGCATCTCATGAACACAATGCAATACGTATCTGTTATGCAGTCAGAAGGTCGGTTCTGCGATATGCTCCTCTATCCCAACATGAACCATTCAATCTTCGGATGCGATGCACGTCTGAACGTCTACTCCAAGATGCTCGACTATTTTAACAAAAACCTCTAACTATAACATCCCGGCTTTCAGAAACGTCATGTCTGACAGAATCGTAAATCACGAAGACGCAATAGTCAGTCTCTGGCTCAACTGGATACTATCGATCGGTGCGCTTGTGCTCCCCATCATACTGCGAGCCTTCCTTCCGGCCATGTCCATTCCCCTGATCACTTTTGCCTGTATGGGAGCACTCCTGCTCTACGACAGGACCTCGATCCAGGGCCGTTGGGCTGTCTGCCCGCTCATCCCGTCGATCATCATACGTTCGCTCGCCATATCCGGAGTGGTGATGCTGATCATAAGCATCATATACTCCAAAGGCCTCATCAACTACATCTATGACACCGGTCTGGTCAACAATGATATCCCTTACATAGATGTGCTTGTCATAGCACCTGTGACGCTCCTCGTCACCCTATGGTCCAAGCTCAGAGGACGCAGCTACAGCGCCTGCCGCAACTGCTTCATCTCGCTCGGATCCAAATCCGAACGCGGTTTTCTCGGCGAGCTCTTCAGCCAGGAAAGCAGATACCAGCGGGATCTCCTCATCACAATGCTTGCGATCATCATACTCACAAGCTGGGGATACTACGTCTACTTCTACATAAATGTCAACCTCAACCAACCGGACAAATTCTTCTTCTGCTGGCTTCCGGTAATTCTCTACGCGATCTCCATCATATATCTCGGCGCGCGCTACTTCACAGTCTGGGCATACTACTTCCAGGATATCGAAGGGAGTGACAGGCGCAAAGGTTCATCGACCGAGGTGAGATTTCTCATAATCTCAGGCGACAACATATTCCTCTCGCGCGGCGACCGGCTCAGCGACATCCCTGACAATTCAAAATACGACTCTCCCGCCACCCTTGTCGTGAGCCACAGGGATAATGTCTCGCTCAAGGAAGCCATCCGGTTTTTCGAGGACATATCCCGTCTTTCGGCCGACAAGCTTGATTTCCGCTTCATGTATGTATCCTACGAGACTGCCGGCAACCGCAACACATTCCACTTCATCTGCTCTCCGCTCGACAAGGACTCCCTGCAGAAATCATCTTTCAGCAGCGGGAAATGGTATAATCTGTCGCGTCTGGAGCGAATGCTCCACAACCGCGAGCTCTCGCCTATGCTGGCTGCCGAGATCCACCGCCTCTACACCATCACCATGGCGTGGAAAACCTATGACTACGATGGACGCCGACTCTACAAAGTGAAAAACTACCGTCCGATATTCCGTCTCAAGGATATATGCGACTGGGATGTGGATTTCAACTCATCACACTGGATGAACGTGGCCCACTTCAACGAGGACAAACCATTCTTCCGCCTGCGGCGCCTGTTCCGGAAAAACAATTCCGAGTGAAATGACCCCTCTGATAGTCATAACCGGGCCTACCGCTTCCGGAAAGACCGCCCGTGCCGTAAGTCTCGCACGCAGGATCGGCGGAGAGATCATCAGTGCGGATTCCCGGCAAGTCTACCGGGGTATGGACATCGGCACAGGAAAAGACCTTGAAGAATATGGCGACATACCGGTTCATCTCATTGACATCTGTCCCGCAGGCTACAAATACAATCTCTATGAATATCTGCGCGACTACCGTGCGGCATATACTGACATAACTTCCCGCGGCAAGATGCCGATACTATGCGGAGGGACAGGTCTATATGTCGAGAGTGTGCTCAAAGGGCTGCACCTTCCGGAGGTTCCGGAGAACAAAGCCCTGCGCGAGAGCCTTCGGGGGAAAAAACTAAGCGAGCTGACCCGCATACTCGAAAGTATGAAGACACTCCACAACGTCACAGACGTCGACACACCCCAGCGCGCCATACGGGCCATAGAAATCCAGACATACTATGCCTCGCATCCCGAAGCCGCTTCCATGGCCGAACCACATCCGTTGGCAAACGCAGTGGTGATCGGAGTAGACGTAGACCGCGAGACACGTCGCCGGCGCATCACATCCCGGCTCCATGCCCGCCTCGAATCCGGAATGATCGATGAGGTAAAAGCCCTTCTTGATTCCGGTATCGCGCCAGACGATCTGATTTACTATGGACTCGAATACAAGTATCTCACGCTCTATCTTACCGGGAAGATGTCAAGGGAGGAGATGGTGAGACTGCTCGAGATAGCCATTCACCAGTTTGCCAAACGACAGATGACATGGTTCCGCGGCATGGAACGCCGATGTCACCCCATCACATGGCTATCCTCAACCCTATCCGACGAAGAATTCAACTCCGCTGTCCTACGGGAAATTGCAAAATACCGATAAAAAAAGCCGCACGGCATATTTACCGTGCAGCCTTCTTAGCTTTTTAGCCTAATTAGCCAAATTAGCCTTTCTTGCCTATTTAGCCTTTCTTGCCTATTTAGCCTTTCTTGCCTATT
>CAZKIE010000001.1:149412-185269 GCA_964552825.1 uncultured Staphylococcus sp.
TTAGCCTTTCTTGCCTATTTAGCCTTTCTTGCCTATTTAGCCTTTCTTGCCTATTAAGCCTTCATAGCCTGATCAGCCCTCCTTCTTGCATCCACAACCGGCATCACCCTTCAACTGCTGCTTGAAGCCATCAAGCTGGGTGAGGAATGCTGCAAACTTGGCATTGTCGGGATATTTCTTCAGTGCGTGATGGAGCAGACGCATACCAAGCACGAGCTGACGGGCGTGTTTCTCTGAGAGATTTTCCTTAGTCTGTGCGATTTCAGCAAGCTTGGCGAGATCATGATGACCGCCGAAGTTGAAACTCATCACTTCCTGAATCTTACCGTCCACAACCTCAGTGATATTGAAGTGATATGAACGTTTCTGTTTTGTACAATCCATAGTATTTAAATTTTATCGATTACTCACATATAACACCCGGACTGCACGACAAGTTCACAAAAAAAGATACGGTGCAACCGGAACATTATGCCCGGCTGCACCGTATCAGTATTTTTTAACGTATGATTATTCCTCGTACTTCTTGACGATTACGGTAGCGTTGTGGCCGCCGAAACCGAACGAGTTGGAGAGAGCCGCGCGCACGGGACGCTCCTGAGCCTTGTTGAAGGTGAAGTTGAGGGTGTAGTCGATATTCTCGTCCTCATCTCCCTCCTCATGGTTGATGGTGGGAGGAACGACATCGTTCTTGCAGGCAAGCACCGAGAACATAGCCTCAAGCGCACCGGTTGCGCCGAGAAGGTGTCCGGTCATTGACTTGGTGGAGCTGATATTAAGCTTGTGAGCCTGATCACCGAAAAGTTCCACGATTGCCTTAACCTCAGATATATCACCCACGGGAGTGGATGTGCCATGTACATTGATATAGTCAATGTCCTCAGGCTTCATGCCGGCATCCTCGAGGGCGTTCTTCATGGCGAGCTTTGCTCCCAAGCCTTCGGGATGAGTGGCCGTCAGGTGATAAGCGTCGGCACTCAGGCCACCGCCGGCAACCTCGGCATATATCTTGGCTCCACGGGCTTTAGCGTGTTCAAGTTCCTCAAGAACAAGCACTACTGAACCCTCGCCCATCACGAAACCGTCGCGCGATGCGCTGAACGGACGCGAGGCTGTCTCCGGGCTGTCGTTGCGGGTTGAGAGCGCGTGCATGGAGTTGAAGCCACCCACACCTGCGGGATAGATTGCAGCCTCGGCTCCACCGGTCACGATAGCGTCAGCCTTGCCGAGACGGATGAGGTTGAACGCATCGATGATGGCGTTGTTGGACGAAGCGCAAGCGGATACCACACCGTAGTTGGGTCCATGGAACTGATATTCCATTGAGATATGGCCGGATGCAATGTCGGCGATCATCTTGGGGATGAAGAAGGGGTTATATTTGGGTCCCATCTCCGCACCGTTCACTGCATAATATCCGGCTTCCTCCTCAAATGTGTGGAGACCGCCGATACCTGCGGCAACGATGACACCCACGCGGTCACGGTCAAGATTGGATGCCTCCTCTATACCGGAATCAGCCACCGCCTGGCGGGCTGCTACTATGCCATACTGGGCATAGAGATCGAGCTGACGGAGTTTCTTACGGTCAAAGTGATCGGCAGGATTATAGTCTTTTACCTCACAGGCAAACTGTGTCTTGAATTTGGAAGCGTCAAAATGGGTGATGGGAGCAGCTCCGCTCTTTCCGGCGACAGCGTTGAGCCATGTGGTCTCAACATCATTGCCGATCGGGGTGATAGCTCCGAGTCCGGTGACGACTACTCGTTTTAATTCCATTGTGTATTCGTGATTGTATATTGAAATATTATCTCTGAAATGAGTTTAAGGCTCCACCGCGCGGAGGCGTGTGGAGCCTTTAGAGGGTGGCCAATTCCGATTCAGGCCGGTTTCCGGCCGGCTTCGGGCTGAAGTGTGACCTTTCGATTAGTTCTGTGACTTCTCGATGTAGCTGATTGCGTCGCCTACAGTCTTGATACCTTCGGCCTGATCATCGGGAATGGTGATGCCAAATTCCTTCTCAAACTCCATGATGAGTTCTACGGTGTCGAGGCTATCTGCGCCAAGATCCTTGGTGAATTCTGCGGTTTCTGTTACTTCGTTCTCGTCAACACCGAGCTTATCTACGATGATAGCTTTAACTCGTTCTGTAATTTCAGACATAGTAGTTTTAAAGAGTTTTGATTAGTATTATCTGATTTAGGAGGCGAATATTGTCAATTCGCGGTGCAAAGTAAAGAAAAATTCCGCACATATTAAAGTTTTAAACGTATAAAGTTGTTAATTGGGCTATTTTCTCTTATTTTTTGTCCTTTTTCCCCTCTTCTTTACCATATTTTTAACAAGTTAGGCCAAACCATCATCCCCTTGCGGCTTGTTCTATAAAAACATCGGATACATTTTATTTGGTAGTGTCAACTAAAATGCCCAATTTTGCAACATAATTTAACAATATTTCTCAATGATGATGAAAAAATCACTACTGTTCTTTCCGTTAGCTCTTTCGCTGTTGCCGATTGCCGGCTGCTCGGAGAAAGGGAATATGAACACGAAACCGGAAATTGAAGACTTCGAGATAGCCCAGATCATAAAGACCGCCGAACGCAATTACCGGCTCGAAACCGACGGGGACACCGCCTATCTCGATGTCTACACATCAATCCAGTGGCCCTCCAAGCTCGGCAACGCAGATCTTTCGGTACTTCAGGATTCGATCATCGGACTGTGCTATTCCGATTCCGTCAAAGGCACCCTGAACGAGGTGATCACCGACTTCCTCGGCGACACCACCGCCTACAAGGAGATGCTCGGGGCAAACCGGATGGTACGCGTCGACTCGATTCCCGATGGCGATGACGTGCGCAGCTATTTCACCAGCTCCACAGCCTCCGTAGTGGAGATCACGGAGGACATGGCCACATATCAGGTGACACTCTCATCCTATCTCGGAGGAGCACACCCCTACACAGCCATATATCCGTTCACATACAGTCTTGACTCCGCCAAGGTGATAGGTATCGACGATATCCTCACACCTGCCGGTGTCGACTCGATCATGCCGGTCATCCGCACAGCCCTCGCCCGTCAGTTTGATGTACCGGCCGATGCACTTGACCGTGCCGGAATCTTCACATCGCAACTTACCTCACCGGGTCGACCATACATCAGCGGTAACGTGCTGTATTTCCATTACAACCCATACGAGATCGCACCCTACTCAGCGGGGATGATTGATGTGGCTGTCTATCCTTACGAAGTACAGAAATGGCTCAAACCCATGGCCAAGAATCTCCTTGACGGCAATTTCTGATATGAGTGAATACAATCCCATGCAGGCGGTGAAGCGGCGGTTTTTCGCGATGCGCAACGGCATCGTGGCCGACACGCTTCGCCGCACCATGCCCGAATACAGGATGGTGTTCGGGCTTAACATTCCCCAGATTGCAGAGATCGCAGGCGAAACGGGGACATCTTCCGAGCTTGCCCGGCAGCTATGGGCTGACAACCGCACCCGCGAGAGCCTCCTGATGGCACCCATGATATATCCACGCGATGAAGTGGACATGGACACGGCCGACAGGATGATAAATGAAGTGCTGACGCCGGAGGTCGCCGACATACTGTGCCACCGCCTCCTGCGCCATCTTCCTTTTGCCCGCGGGCTGGCCATGAGACATATCACATCCGACTGCGACCTGAACCGCTACACGGCGTTCCGGCTCCTCTTCAATCTCTTGCCTGAAGGAGCAGACGAACTGAAGCCGTTCGCTGAGGCAGAATTTTCCGCCTCATGTCCCGTCACCCGCGCCATCACCCGCGCCCTCCTCGACGAAATCGAATTTCTCGACGAAGTATAGCTACCGCTCCACCCGGGTGAAGGAAATATTGGTATTCTCGGCCGTGATCGTCAGCCTGTAGCCGGATACAACTATCGGTCTTTCCCGTATTTAGTGAGATGGACCGTGCACCCTATACTCCCGGGGCCAATCCTTGCCTCTGCCTGCGACGGACAAAGGGCTGCGCCTCAAAGTCAGCTGAATTTTTTCTTCTGTGCAACAGATGATTCCAAATCAACATCCAGCCTTTCACTCAATAATGAAGAGTGAGAAGTTGACCGAACCGTAGGCTCTGTGCTGATAGAAATGGGGCAGTGACGAGAAATCGTATGCCTTGGAATGTTCCATTACAAAAAGACTTCCCTCCTTGAGCAGGCTGCTTTCAAGAACTGCCCCGGGAATATCGCCGAATCCCGCCATATCGTAGGGCGGATCCGCAAAAACTATATCGTATGGCGATGTGGCATCCTTGATGAAACGCAGTGCATCCGTGCGCAGCAGCCGCAGATTGTTGTCGCCAAGTTCCTTCGCCACCTTTTCGATGAACCGTCCCTGGACTGCCGACTTCTCGACAGCCGTCACCGACGAAGCACCTCTTGACAGAAACTCAAAGGACACGGCTCCCGTCCCGGCAAACAAGTCAAGACATCGCGCACCCTCTATGTCGGCAAGATTCTCGATCACATTGAAAATATTCTCACGCGCAAAGTCGGTGGTAGGTCTCGCAGTGATATTTGTGGGCACATTGAAGCGCCGCCGACCGTATTTTCCTCTTATTATTCGCATAGTGGAGCTATTATAAGGTCAAACGGCATACGCAGTGACTCCCTTCCCGTCCTGAACATCTGAGGAGGGAATATCACAGGCATCACACGCCCGACAAACTGCCTGAGCATCGGTGTGATCCCGTTTCTCACCTCCTGATTGCCCGAGAGCAGCATATCGTCGGCCTCGGGATCAAGGTTCAGGCTCTTGCGCACAGCCATGATGTAATACGCCGCATCAACCGGAGCATTGAAACTGAAAGTATTGGCAAGGAGCAGATCAGAGCCTTGGATCACTACCACATCCAACGCATCCGTCCGGAAGTTGCACACCATACGCCGCGAATTTCCCCTGCCGCCACGCAACGCGAAATAACGGCACAACGTGGACAGATGTGTGTCTATCCCGACACCATGGAACGTGCGGCGCAGAAACCCGGCAAGACTGCCCGGGAGGCCGAACGTGAGCACAGCATTGCGCTCCAACGTTGAGGAGGACAGGATCTCGCCTTCAAAATCCGGATGGGCGGCGAGAAAGAGATTCCTACGATCCTCTTCGGCTTCAATCTCCGCCGGGATCACCATGACATTGCCGGTGTCGACGAGACAGAATGTCCTCCTGAACTCACCGAGCAAAAGGGGATTATCATATATGGTGCTTTCGAGGGAGTGCAGATCGTCATCTCCGTCAGCGCCAAGGGCGAACGAGCGATAGATAAGCGAATTGTCATGTACGACCGAATACACGGCCACATCAAGCCTCCCCTTCCCTATCCGGAGCAGGAGATTACATATCGACGTGTCGCTCACCAGATTCTTGTCAAGTACATCTTCCATATCTGCGCAAAAATACTCAAAAAAATCCGTCCTTACAACCCCTTTTTGAGCCAAGCGCCGGAGAAAAGACGCCAAAGGAATATGATGCCTCTGAATGTCAACTCAAGACACATGGCGAGCCATACACCCTGAAGCCCCATTGTAGGAGCGAGGATAGCAGCAAGGGGCAACCTCACGAGCCATATACTGCCGAAATTCATGCAGGCAGGTATCACAGTGTCACCGACACCGACCATAACTCCGTAAGCTACAATCGAGGCAGCAAACATCGGCTCCGCAAAAGCCTCTATCCGCAATGACTCCGCTCCAAGTGTCACGATTCCCTCGACAGGACTCATCAGCTCCATGATCCATGGAGCAAAAATGTAAAGGAGCACACCCATGACTGACATCAGCACGATGCCGGCTCCCACAGTGATATATCCGAACCTCTTGGCGAGGTCAAACCGCTTCGCCCCGTAGCTCTGACCGACAAGCGTTGTGGCGGCATCACCTATACCGTAGCCGGGCATATAGCATATACTCTCGGCTGTCACGGCAAAAGCATTGGCCGCGATAGCCATGACACCAAGCGGAGCCACAATCACAGTGACAGCGATCTGCGCACCGCAAATCACGGCGTGTTCAAGAGTCATCGGTGCCGAAACCTTCAGAGCCTTGTGTATCACTTCCCGCGTGGGACGGAAACTGCCGGATTCCTTCGCGATAGCCATATCTGGCTGCCGGAAACAGAGATACCACATCATTGCACCGGCAGTGATCACCTCCGCAGACACCGTGCCGAGCGCGGCACCCAACACTCCAAGTCCTGCTCCGGGCAATGTCACCCCGAAGCCAAGAATTTCCAGATTATGCGTGGGGAAAATAAGGAAGAAGTTGAACACCACATCAAGCACACACATCATGACATTCAGACCTCCGGGCACCTTCATATTACCGGCACATCTAAGCATCCCTCCCCCGAGATAGTTCATGGTGAGAAGGGGAAGCGCAAGGACAAATACGAGAAAATATATACTCGCCTCTTGACATACGCTCTCACTCCCGCCCAACCAGCGGGGCAGAGGCAAAGCAATCGCAGCACCGACGACAGCGGCTATGACACTGAACGCTATACATGAGGTGATGGACTGCCTCAGTATCTGCCGCGCCTTCGACTGCTCGCCGGCACCGATGCTGTGAGCCACCTGCACGGAGAATCCCATCGTGACTGCCGAGCATATACCCCAGAACAGCCACAACGACGTCGAGACGAGACCGACCGAAGCTGAATCGTCGGCTCCGAGCCGTCCCACCATGGCCGCATCGATATACTGCATCATTATGCTCGACAACTGAGCCATCATGGCAGGCCATGACAATTGGGCGGTCAGCTTCAGCTGCTGTCCGAACGAGAGTGGTGCCTGACTGCGTATGAGCGAGATATCTGCCACTATGAAAGTGATTTCAAGAGTCTGATAATACGGTCGAGCCCCTCGGACAGCAGTACCCTCGGACAGGCGATGTTCAGGCGTATGTATCCTTCCTGTCCATACATCACCCCGGAGTTGACCCACACACGCTCTTCCTCCAACAGTCTCGTCTCAAGATCGTCGGCCCCTATACCGAGCGCGGATATATCGATCCACGGGAGATATGTAGCCTCAAGACGGGCCACCGGACAGGCAGGAAGCTCTTCGCGCAGACGATCGAGCGTGAAACGCCAGTTGGCATGGAGATATTCCCTCAACTCGTCGAGCCACTCTTCTCCATCGGAAGAATATGACGCTATGAGCGCCTCAACTCCGAACGGGTTGACATCGCACACCTCATTTATATTTATCGCCTTGTCCACTGCTGCCTTAGTATCGGAATCAGGCGTGATTATGTTGGCGATCTGGAGTCCGGCAGTGTTGAATGCCTTGGATGGCGACAGACAGACCACCGCTCCGGAATCCAACGTACCATAAGGCGTATATCTATAACCAGGCATGGTCAGTTCGCAGTGGATCTCGTCGCTGACAACCCTCACGCCATAACTTCGCGCGATGTCAGCCACTTTCTGCAATTCAAATGCCGACCAGCACCGTCCGGCAGGATTATGCGGATTGCACAGGAGAAGCAGACGGTTGGACGGATCGGAACAAAGCTTTTCCAATCCTCCGAAGTCCATGTCGTAAGTGAATTCCCCATTTCCAAGCTCACGGCGCACGAGAGGATTCTCGACTATCCGGCATCCATTGTTGCGTATCGATGAGAAAAAACAGTTGTAGACCGGAGTCTGCACTATCACCCCTTCGCCCGGACGGACAAGAGCCTTGATGATCGCCGATATAGCGGGGACAACTCCTGAGGTGTATATGACCTGCGAACGGTCAAAGGAATATCCGTGGCGGCTCGAGAACCAACCGGTGAGTGCATCGTAATACGCGTCGCGAACGAGTGTATAGCCGAATATGCCGTGATCCACACGCCGGCGTAGAGCCTCGACCACACATGGAGCGGTGGGAAAATCCATATCCGCCACCCAGAGAGGGATCATTCCTTCACGTGAGTCCCACTTGTAGGAACCGGTGCCGACACGCGAAGGCACTTTGTCAAAATCAAATTTACTCATTTGTCTCTATGTAGCAGTCGGCCGGAGCAAGAATGTTGCTGTCAACGATCAATTCCCCGATCTTAGGTGCACGTATATGTCCTGTCCGCGGATTTTTCACGGAAACGACGGGCGAGAGAATGGTGGCACGGACCTCCGAATCCTCGAAAGCGAGATCGGCATCATCGCCGAACGTGCAATCAATGAGTACGAGATCCTTGCAATAACAGAGCGGCTGGGTGCCGGAGATATGACAGCGCACGAGCTTCAGACTCCGGGAATGCCATCCCAGATATTCACCATCAAGTTTAGAATCTTCGACAGTGACATTCTCCGTGCCCCAGAAAGCATCTTTTGAATGTATATCCGCATTGCGTATAGTCACATTCCTGCAATACTGAAACGAATAGTTGCCCTCCTGACTGTAACGGTCAATGTCGATATTGGCCGAATGCATAAACAGATAGTCAGCATTACGGACCTCGACGTCGCGCAGACGTACATTGGAACAATGCCATAGAGTCTCCTGAGCATCGGGAATCTTCACATTCTCCAGATCCACGCCGCGCATCTCGCGGAACATCTTTGGAGCCTCGACAAGAGTGTCGCGCATCACGAGGTCAGACGAATACCACAGAGCCGCACGTGCTCCGGGTGTGAAGACACAGTCTGTGATTTCAAAGCCATCCGTATGCCAGAAAGGGTACTTTCCCTCAAAACGGCAGTGGCGCGCCACAATGTCAGAGCAACACTTGAGCGCAGACTCCCCGGCATGGATCGTGACATTCTCGAGTTCGAGATGGTGTGAGGCAAAAAGCGGGCGCTCTCCTCCGAATTCCTTATCTATGATCTTTTTCATGGCAATATAGTTGTATATATGCAACAAGTCACAGCAAAGTTGGTTTTGCCATGACTCGTGATTGGTGGCGGGGGCAGGACTCGAACCTGCGACCTTTGGGTTATGAGCCCAACGAGCTACCACTGCTCCACCCCGCGATGTTTCAGTGGTGCAAAGGTCGGAATTATTCTCGATATGGCAAAATGTTACGCGTTAAATTTTATTAATGCTCATTTCAGATGTTCGGCAGCAAGAGCGCGGCGGGTGGTGTCGGATACCGGAACGAGCGGTAACCGGAGCACTTCCTGATATCGCGGAAACAGTTGATGAAGCAGCGCCTTGACTCCGGCGGGATTACCATCCTTGAACAACAGAGAGTAGAGCGCGGAAAATTTCTGGTGCATCCCCGTGGCTTCATCATGACGCTCAGGGTCAAGGCTCACATGGATCATATCAGTAAACTGGCGGGGATATGCATTGCCAAGCACCGAGATCACGCCATCACCACCGGCACCTATCATCGTGTGGGCAAGGGAATCATCACCTGAAAGCACAAGAAAACCTTCCGGCCGACGGATAATCACATTGCGAGCCTGCTCCATATTGCCGGATGCCTCCTTCACCCCGACGATCTTCCCTCTATTCTCCGTGGCCAGACGGACAATGGTATCGGCAGTCATATTGACACCCGAACGACCGGGAATATTGTAGAGTATCACCGGCACAAGACTCGCCTGAGCTATGGCTGAGAAATGGCGGTAGATACCTTCCTGTGTGGGTTTGTTATAATATGGCACGACCGAGAGGATAGCATCAAATTCCCCGATACGGTCAAGAGAGGAAAGCTCTCCGACCACGGAACGAGTGCAGTTCCCCCCGACTCCGAGCACGAGCGGAACACGGCCACCGACATAATCGAGTATATGATACGCGAGCTCACGCTTCTCCCCGGCGGTCAGTGTAGGAGTCTCGGCAGTGGTTCCGAGCGCCACTATAAAATCCGCTCCGCCGTCGATAAGATAATCGATGTGGAAATCGAGGGTGTCGTAGTCGATAGTCTCGTCCTGCCTGAAGGGGGTTGTGAGCGCGACCCCCATGCCGCGCAATCTCTCGGTTGACATAGTGGATTATCCTTTTGATTTGGTGCTATTCTACTTATATAACATCGAAATCGCACAAAAAGCACACAAAAGTACTAAAAATCCGTCAATCCTTAAATGATTTCTTACAAAAAGAGGCAAGCATCGCCGTAGGAGAGGAATCGATAATCACCGGCAAGAGCATAATCGTAGATGGAACGCCAGGAGGGAGCACCGTCACGCTGCATCAGGAAAGCCGACACAAGCAGCAGAAGTGTCGACCGTGGCTGATGGAAATTAGTGATCATGCCGCACACGATACGGAATCTGTAGCCCGGAGCTATCATCAGACGTGTCGAAGCGACAAATGTGTCACTTCCGTCATGATCAAGACGGTCGAGAATCGCCCGCATCGAGTCTGCCACAGACAGACACGGATGATCAGGGGAGTAAGGATACCACTGGGGCAACACCGCTGCATCATCGCCACTACTTATCAAACAACCAAGATGATAGAGACTCTCCAATGTACGGACAGAGGTGGTTCCCACGGCTATCACACGTCTCGGAGATGATGCGAGTTCGGCGATGAGCGAACGTGGAACGGCTATGAACTCACTGTGCATCTCATGCTCACCTATGGTATCGCTTTTGACAGGCTGGAAAGTGCCGGCTCCGACATGGAGCGTAAGCTCCCGACGGGGAATACCGCAGTCATCAATAGCATTTAGCACACCCGGGGTGAAATGCAGTCCCGCAGTCGGTGCTGCTACGGATCCGTCGATCTGAGAATACACAGTCTGGTAATCCTTGGAATCAGACTCCTCAGTGGACCTGTTAAGATACGGAGGGATCGGTATCTCACCCACCGCGCTGATTATCGAACTGAATGTTACAGCCGGATTATCCCATGAGAATTCTACCACTGACGCATTACCCTCGCGCGACAGACGTGTTGCCGAAAGAACGAGATTCTCGCCTCCGATTGAGAGCGGCATGGTCAGCGAACCTCCTTTCCAACGCTTGGAATTTCCCACAAAACATATCCATGAGCAGCTGGCGGTGGAAGCGAAACTCACAGCATAGTCAGCCGGGACGCGCGGCTCAAGACAGAAGATCTCAATAAGCGCACCATCACGGGATGCACCCTTGTGGAAACGGAGTCGGGCATTGATAACCCTCGTGTTATTGTAGACGAGCATGGAATCGGCCGGCAACAGCCCGGGTAGATCCGTGAAATGACGGGTTGACAGAGCACCTTGCTGATCCTTAACAAGAAGCAGGCAGGAATCCCGCCGTTCAAGCGGATGACGCGCTATGCGGCCGTCGGGCAAAGGATAATCATAATCGTCGATCCTTATATCCTGTATCTCAGCCATAGGTGATCACTTTGAAAGATCAATCAGATCAGCGACAGCCTTGACCGGATCCGGAGCATGGAACACATAGCTTCCGGCCACAAGCAGATCAGCACCAACCTCAATGAGAGCCGGGGCAGTGGTCAGATCCACACCTCCGTCAATCTCGATCACAGCCTTTGAGCCGCACTCACCAATGAGAGAACGCAGCCGGCGAACCTTGTCAACCGTGTTCGGTATAAATTTCTGTCCTCCGAATCCAGGATTGACACTCATCAACAGTACAAGGTCAAGCTCGGCGACAATGTCGCGCAGAAACTCTACCGGAGTGGCGGGATTAAGTGTGACACCGGCTTTCATCCCGGCCTGACGTATGGCATGAACCACACGGTCAAGGTGTGTACAGGCTTCCCAATGTACATTCATGATGTGGGCACCTGCATCACGCACCTGCCCTACATAACGTCCGGGGTCTGTGATCATCAGATGTACGTCAAGAGGCTTGCGGGCAATGGTGCTTATGGCTGAAATCACGGGAAACCCGATGGTGATGTTCGGCACAAACACACCATCCATCACATCGATGTGTATGAACGAAGCTTCACTGCGGTTCACAATCTCGACAGCATCGCCCAGACGGGCAAAATCAGCTGACAAAAGCGATGGCGCTACCTGTATCATATATCAGTATCCTCCTTCCTGCGGGGTTTGAATGCATTATAGACAATAATTATCACACACACCACACCAAGAGCCACCCCGGCATAGGAGAGATATCCGTTGTATTCCTCCACTTTCGAGAAAAGCTGCTCGCGGCTCACCATCGTACCGAGCCACCATCCCAGAGCACCGAGCACGATATTCCAAGTCAAGGCCCCGAGACCGGTGTAGATCACAAATTTCGCCACATTCATCCTTGCCAATCCGGCCGGAATAGAGATCAACTGACGCACGGCGGGAATGAGGCGGCCAACAAATGTTGACACCGCACCATGACGATCAAAATATTCCTCGGCATGACGCACCTTGGCTTCGTCGATCAGACAGGCATGACCTACACGGCTATTGGCAAACTTATAGACAATAGGCCGTCCGATCCATGCTGAAAGGAAATAGTTGATGAGCGCGCCGACTATCGCACCGGCTGTAGCGAGAGCCACGACAACCACAATGTTGACTTCATGACTCGTACAGGCAAGATAAGCTGCCGGCGGGACTATTACTTCCGACGGAAACGGGATAAAAGAGCTTTCTATGACCATAAAAGCGAAGACAAGAAGATAGACCGTGGCGGCATCGGCCGTCAGGAACTTCTCCATGATCGCCGCAGGGTCGAAGAGCGTGAGGAGTGTAATAAAATCGAGCATCTTCAGTGTGTGTTGATCTATTTCGGAGCACAAAATTAAGCAAATTCCTCGACAGTACAACCGAACAGCCGCACATTCTTGAAGTTTTTACATAGCGATGGCCGTCATTCTTCTTCGTAGTAATATGAGTAGTCAATACCTTTCATAAACAATTCGCGGTCATTGATTCTGTCGGTCAACGCGTCTTTCAGGAGCGCTCTGATATGAGTGGAATCCACAACACTCTCACGCATTGCCATCAAGTATTCATTCTTATCTATCCTGCTCCAGTCCACACACAGTTTTAATGAGCGTCTGAGCATCAAGTCAAGCCAGACCCGTGTGCTCCTGCCATTACCTTCCATAAACGGATGTAAGACATTCATCTCCACATATTTGTCGGCAATTTCATCGAGTGTGGTTTCCGGCATACGCTCAATCGCAGGGATGATAACCGAAAAGTGAAGACAGTTGGCAAATGTAAAACCACCCTTGGAAATATTCTTACTCCTTATTTTTCCTGCAAACTCATATAAGCCACCGAACATATAGGCGTGTATCTGTTGCAGACATTTCATGCTCCCCGGTTCGAGAGAATCCAACAATCCGCTTTCAAACAATGTATATGCCTTTTTCCGGCTTTGCCCGTCAATGGTGTTGTCGCTGTATGTAAACCAGTCAAGAAATATGCCAGCTCTATTGTTGGGGTAATGTTTGGCAAGAATAACAATATCTTCCGCCGACAGTGCGTCGCTACTATACCGTTTACCATCAGCGGCAACTATCTTCAGTTTGTGAGTCCCACTCACGAACTGAACTCCTTCTTGTTTCAATTTCCGTTTTAGCCAACGCCAATAATTGCCGGCTTTTGTATAATCCGGTTCATCATTGATTGCACGCACTACGTCCACAGCCGAAAACCACCAGCAGTTGTTTTCGTCATCCCAGATCGCCCTCACCTCACGATCATTAAAAAAACGTATCGACTTCTTACTCATACGACAGCATCACACGCCTGCTATTGGCTCAAAACATTCAACATATTACCTTCTGACATATCAGAGTCAGGAGTGATTTCCGTTTCTTTCATATCATTTGACGTCGACTTGTTTCGGATTACAAAATTAAGCAAATTCCTCGACAGTACAACGGAACAACCATACATTCTTTCCATTTTCCCGTTCATTACATTATCCATATACACTTCCTTTTTTTTGTTTTTCTGCAAAGGTAATATACGAAAAAGCCGGAAAGGTGCGATAATGTCGCATACATCACAAAAAAACGCCGTATCCGGAAAATATGGACACGGCGGAGATATTGTGTGCTCTATTTTCTATTTTATCATAACCTTGACAGCCTCGGTTCCGGCCTTGACAATGTAGAGTCCTGAGGTCACAGGTATTGTCAAGACAGGCTCTCCGGTGGAGGAAACCGTGGCCACTGTCCGGCCCAACAGGTCCGTGACGCAGACAAGCGTACCAGTCCCGGCTCCAACAACCTCTATAAAGCCGGAGCCAGCTCTTACATGGATATTGCTACCGGAAGATATGACGTCCGCGATGCCGGATCCGGATTCGAGCGGAAGCGATACACACACGGCCTTAGAGGTTATGGCCGAGAGAGTTCCATCGGTAGCATCGACGGTATAATAATAAGTTTGTCCGGGCTGAAGTCCGCTGACTGTCCATGAGGTTGCATCACCAAGCGACATCGGATTGTAGCCCTCAACATAAGAGGTGACAATGGGTTCATGACACAACACGCTCACATCGTCGATATAAAGATTACCATAGCTTGTTCCCCGGACATATTCCAGGCGTATAGCCTTGGTGCCTTCCGGGAAATCCGTGAGTGTGACACGCTGACCACCCACCTGTATGGCCTGCTCGGAAAACGGACATTCGGCTGCCTTGACCCAGAGATCGTCCACAAGGGCATGGACGGTGACATTGTTGGTGTCATCACGCTTTGTGGTCATCATCCAGAATTTAAGTTGTGCAACCGGGAGCGAGAACACAGGCGATGTGAGCGTCAGGCCACCCGCTGTCATTGAAAGTGCAGGATATGAATTGCCGCTATATGTGGAACTGGGAGAGAAAGTCGCATCGTAAGAGAGAGACCATCCTTCGGCTATTTCCTTATTGGTAAAGTCGCATCCATACTCTTCCTTGTCACTGACTGACTGCGAATAGACCGTGAGCAGATGATCCGTCGCACCCGGGACAGCCTCCCATGAAGCCGTGAACGAACCGGAAGTCACATCAGTGGCCTGATTTACCTTGACTTTGCGCATATCAAGCGTCATGGGCAATGTGCGCACAATAACGGTATTGGACGGCTCGCCAAACTGCCAGTCGTCGCCGGTAAACACCTGCACGGCATACTCCATATCAGACTCCAGACCGGAAAGGACAGCACTCGTGTCTGACCCGACAAGCACTTTGTCGTATGTACCTACCGGCTCCATGGTGGCAGAATCATAGAGAGACAGTGCATACCGGCTTCCCGGTATCTCCTTCCAGGAAATACCAAACGAATTGTATGTTATGTCGGTAGCATCGAAGACTTCCGTCGGAAGGAATTGTTTCTCCGAATTATCACCTCCGGCCACATCAAAAGAGATAAGGCCATCAGCAGTCTCGGCAATATTGGTTATCGGAAGATCAAGTATATCACCAATCCATGTTCCCATCGATGGGGTCGTCTCATTCGTAAATTCCGTGATACCGGCAGATCCGGGGAAGGCATCGCCGCTACGGGAAGCCTCAGTCTTCACACCGTCGGCCTCCTCGATATCCACATACTGATGTGTCGAGGTGTTATTGACTGCATTTCTCGACCAGATGGACGACGAATAATGGATATGCCAGATCAGCATACCGTGACCCGGAATATAGGTATCCCAACCTTCCTGCTGACGGTTCTCAAGCAGAAAATACTCGTTCTCGGAAGAAGTGCGTATGATTCCGGCTCTATTGGACGAGATCGGATCGAGCACGACCGATAGCGGACCGGAGATCTCAGCCGGAGTCATCCACCCGAGAGCGCAACGCTCGAAAGCTCCATAGAGAGGAGGAGTGTGGCCATTGTTATTATACGGGCCATAATCAAGCACCGACCACTCTCCGGGAGTGAAACTTGTCCCGTAGCTTGTGGCATAAAGATCAGGAAGTCCCATCACATGAGAAAATTCATGGATAAAGGTGCCGACACCATCTGTAACATCTGACCCAAGATTGCGGACAATCTCGTTGGAACAGGCATAGCGGTTGAGCGTGACACCGTCGAAATCATACGATCCTTTGCCGTTGCCCTCGATCTCCCATGCGTGAGGCCAGACAGTATCGCTTCCGCCACCGGTAGCCTCACCTTTGCCCGCATAAAACACGAACACATTGTCGATATATCCGTCACCGTTACGGTCATACTCGGTGAAGTCTATCTCATCATCAAGAAGTCGGCAGGCATCGATGATCATCTCGTATGCGTTCTCGTCATCACCGGCAATATTGTTGGAACCGTAGTAGGATCTGACCTTAGGGAGCTCGACAGGTCCGTAGACATCAAACTCGGGGATGAACCGGCCACCGGAACATTCCATGAAGTAGTCGCGGGCCGAACCCGTGCCTCCATTGTCGGAAAATCCCGGCTCGTTGAGCATACGGGTGAAATAATCGTTGGCATTCTCGGTAGTCATCTTGACATCCGAATAGTTGACCAATATCACAAGCCCCTTCTGCTCTCCCTCACAAGGGAAATCTGCATCAGGGAAGAGACCGGGAAGAGCCTTGACCGAGGCAGCCTCGACCGAGCGGGACTGCACGGCACTTGCCCGACGGGCAGCCATGACCACATCCCGTTTCGCTGCCATAGATGTGGCTATACGTGACCGGTCAAGACCGGCGAGATACGTCGATACTTTCTGCGACCGGAGAGCCGGAGACACAGCCTTGAGATCACTCGTCACGACCTCACCATCGCTGTCGATATCGGCATAATAGAAATTGCCGTTCTCCTCGGCAAGAAGATAGCCGTCTTCGGATAGATAATAGTGGGAATATTCGTCGCCTATTAGACGCACTTGGATCTCCGGGCCATCAGCCTGTTCCATAGTCAACAATCCCGGTTTGGCCGGCACGGCCATTGCAACAAAAGCCGACAAAGCGACGGCAGAGGAAAGAAATATATATCTAAAGTTCATGATAATGATTGTAAGAAGCTTTTGTTTTTCCAAACAATAGTACAAAATTACATCAAAACATCAAGAATAACAACTTATTGACATTTTTTGGCACAATTCTACCTGTCAGGTACTGAGCGGGAAGCAATAAACCCGGATACCATGCCGATAAGAAGCACAACAAGCGCGGTGACTGCTACATCGGATATGCTCAGACGGCAGGGATAGGCAATGACAGACATCTGCGAATGGTCGCCGCCAAGCGAGATGAACCCCCACTGCTGCTGAGCCAGACACAGGAGTATACCGACCACAATCCCGACAAATCCGCCTATGATGGCTATAAGCAGCCCCTCATCGAGAAATATGCGGCGCAAAAGCGACTGCGAGGCTCCCATCGAACGCATCACGCGCAGATTGTCCTCCTTTTCTATGATCAGCATCGACATGGTGGAAAGGATATTGAACGATGCCATCACGAGCACGAACAAAAGCATGAGAAATGTGATCCATTTCTCTATCTCTATCATGCGGAAAGCAGTCTCCTGCTGGCGCAGTCTGTCGGCCACGACAAAATCATCACCGAGTGCTGTACGTATGGCGGAGACAACACCTGCCACCGACGCATCCGATTCAAGAGCGACCTCCAAAGCCGAAGCTTGGTCGGGATAGTCGAACAGTCGTCGGGCGACATCGAGAGGTATAAGCATCAGATCCTCGTCGTATGCGGCATCATTGGTCTGGAACACACCGCTGACAATTAGAGTGTCGGTGACGAACGCACCAAGCGGAAAAGCCGGATTTATACGACCCACACGTCTTGGAGCCGTCAGCATTATGGGATGGTCCATCGACGGACGCGCTCCGGTGTTAATAGCGGCTCCGACACTCAGAAAAGCATAGTGAAGTGTGGAATCGGGAGCATCCGCAGAGGTATCCATCATAGCTCCATCAATTGCGAGTGAGTATATCGATGACACTCCGGAATAACCTTCCGGAACCCCCTTGACCATGACCGGCATCTGGGCACCCTCGAATACAGCAAGAGCACGTTCGGACAGAATGGGGGCAACCATCCTGACCCCAGGCATAGATCTGATCACATCAGCAACCGAATCGGCCGAGCCGAACACCTTTCCCGCTGCAGGAGTAATCTTCACATCGGGATCCACGGCCGACTGTCTTTCCATGGCGAGGTCAGTGAAACCGTTGAATACCGAAAGCACGCACACGATAGACATAGACGCGACAGCGATCCCGACCGTAGAGATGACCGAAATCACATTGACAGCCGAGTGGCTCTTCTTGGCAAAAAGGTAGCGCAAGGCTATTCGCAGTGCAAGCATAACGGATGATGCAAAAAGGGAGGAAACAGGAACGGCATCCTGTCTTCTCCCCTATTTTTGTTGTTATTCCTTATTTCTCCTCCTTGAGAAGGCGGTCGATATTCTCGATATAGTCGAGCGAGTCGTCAAGGAAGAACGTTAGCTCCGGACATTTGCGGAGCTGGAAGCGGACGCGCTGCGCAAGATCGTAGCGCACCGTCTTCGCGCTCTTGGTGATGCTCTCAAGCAATTCCTGAGATTTCTCGGGAGGAAAGATCGAGAGATATACCCGTGCGACACTCAGATCCGGCGACACCCTGACGGCACTGACCGAAACCAGTACGCCATGTGTCTTTGCCGTCTGCTGACGGAATATTTCGCTCAGCTCCTTCTGGAGCAGACGCGAGATTTTGGCTTGACGTGTTGTTTCCATAAGAGTTTCTTCCTAATTATACTATTATGTCAACATCCGGGAAGCCGGATTAGTTGATAAGATCGAAACCTGTGTACTTACGCAGGCACTCAGGCACTACTATGCCCTCAGGTGTCTGGTTGTTCTCAAGCAGAGCAGCCATGATGCGAGGCAAGGCAAGAGCCGATCCGTTAAGAGTGTGACACAGATGGGTCTTCTTGTCATCACCGCGATAGCGGCATTTGAGGCGGTTGGCCTGGTAGGTCTCGAAGTTGGAGACACTCGACACCTCAAGCCAACGCTTCTGCGCTGCGGAGTAGACCTCGAAGTCAAATGTTATGGACGATGTGAAACTCATGTCACCGCCACACAGACGCAGGATGTGCCAGGGAAGACCGAGACTTTCGAGAAGACCCTGCACATGATCCTTCATCTCCTCAAGTGCGGCATAAGAGTTTTCAGGTTTCTCGATACGAACGATCTCGACCTTGTCAAACTGGTGAAGACGGTTGAGACCGCGCACATCCTTGCCGTAGCTACCGGCCTCACGACGGAAACAGGCTGAATATGCGCAATTTTTTATAGGAAGTTTCTCTGCGGGTATGATTACATCACGATAGAGGTTTGTAACTGGCACCTCTGCTGTGGGTATGAGATACAGATTGTCCTCGTTGATATAGTACATCTGACCCTCCTTGTCAGGAAGCTGTCCGGTACCGTAGCCGGAAGCCTCGTTGACCACATAGGGGGGCTGGATCTCAAGGTATCCGGCATCCGATGCACGGTCAAGGAAGAACTGTATGAGAGCGCGCTGCAGTTTCGCACCCTTTCCTATATAGACCGGGAAACCGGGACCGGTGATTTTCACACCGAGTTCAAAATCAATGAGATTATACTTCTTGGCGAGATCCCAGTGCGGGAGGGCATCTTCAGGGAGCTCAGGCATCGGACCACCGGTCTTCTCGACCACATTGTCAGCAGCCGACTTGCCCTCGGGGACAGCGTCGCACGGGATATTAGGTATTCCGAGCAAGATGTCACGGATGGCTTTCTCAGTCGTTGCAAGACGGTCGCTGAGTTCCTTTTGCTGCTCTTTGAGTTCGGCCACTTCCTTCTTAGCCTCCTCAGCCTCGTCGCGACGGCCTTCTTTCATTAATTTGCCAATCGAGTCAGCCTTTTTCTTGAGGGTGGCGGCAAGAGTATCGCTCTGATACTGCAGATTCTTGCGTTCTTCATCGAAATCGATCACATCGTTCACCCCCTGCTTGCCGTCAAAACCCTTCACGGCAAGGCGCGCTATCACGCGTTCGGGATCTTCCTTAATCTGTTGTAAGGTAAGCATATATCAGATAATTTTATTTATTCAGAAGTTCCTTGACTTTGGCAGACACAGCCTTGCCGTCGGCACGCCCCGAAAAAGCCTTCGAGGCCACGCCCATCACCTTGCCCATATCCTTGGGAGAAGTGGCTCCGACTTGTGCAATGATCTTTTCTATCTCTGCAGTCAGCTCGTCGTCGGAAAGCTGCTTGGGCAGATACTCCTCTATCACTGCCGCTTCAGCAAGTTCATTATCGCGCAGATCCATACGGTTCTGCTCATCATATATCTGCGCAGTCTCCTTGCGCTGCTTGGCCATCTTCGCGAGAATCTTCAGAGCGGCATCATCGGGAAGCGTTCCGTCGCCACCTTTGGCCGTCTTGGCCTCAAGAAATTCTTTCTTTATGCCACGCAGGGTCTCAAGCCTCACCTTGTCGCGGGCAAGCATCGCAGCCTTTATATCGGCCGATATTCTGTCAAACAAATCCATATTATCATGTGTACAGTTGTTTTTTATTCTGCAAAGTTAACACTTCGGGATGGATTTATGATGAAATAAAGCCAATTTTTTATCACCTTGATCAAATATGGAATGCTCTTTCGCTGCAATTCAAACATTTTTCATTAATTTTGTGGTCTTAACAGACGTAGATATATCATGAATAAACGCCTATCACTATTTTTTGCGACCTTAATAGCCGTGTTCGCCGGCATTCAGGCACAGATCATGAAGCCTGTAACCTGGGACGCATCAATGAAGATGACCGGTGATGCTACCGGCGAAATAGTACTTAAAGCCACGATCGACCCCGGATGGCATCTATACTCTCCCGACTTCGCTGAGGGTGAAGGGCCGCAGCCACTCGTGATCAATTTCCCGAAAACCGACGGTGTGAAACTCGACGGAAAACCTGTCCCGTCGCAGGCTCCTCACCGGGAAATGGACGATATGTTCGAGATGGAACTTACATGGTGGACCGGATCGGTGACCCTAACCCAGAAATTCACAGCCGTAAGCAAGGACTTCGCCATTGACGTGGCACTGACCTATGGAGCCTGCAACGATCAGAACTGTATTCCTCCATCAAGAGAGTCATTCAACTTCTCCGGGACAGCTAAGATCAAGGGGAATGAGGTGAAGGAGGTTATCGAGGCCAATGAGGATAAAGAGGCAAGCGAAGTTGCCGACAGTATCATCACCGGAGCTTTATCGGAAGTCGACACTCTCGCGGCAGATTCCGCGACAGCCATACAGAACGCTCCCTCATACGGTGGAGACCTGTGGGCACCGGTCACATTCACCGACGACAATACCGATGGCAGCATAGCCGGGAAATCGCTCCTGTATATATTCCTCACCTGCTTCCTCGGCGGACTCGTCGCGCTCTTCACACCCTGCGTATGGCCTATGATACCGATGACCGTCAGCTTCTTCCTCAAGAAAGGACAGGACAGACGTAAATCCATCATCGATGCCTGCACATACGGAGTCTCCATCATAGTGATCTATGTGGCGCTCGGACTCATCATAACCGGACTTTTCGGTGCAAGTTCACTCAACGCACTATCCACGTCGGCAACCTGCAACATCATATTCTTCCTTCTCCTCGTGGTTTTTGCCATATCTTTCTTCGGAGCGTTTGAGATCAAGCTGCCTTCATCGTGGAGCAACCACATGGACGCAACAGCAGAGAAGACTTCCGGTCTGCTCTCCATATTCTTCATGGCGTTCACCCTCACTCTCGTCTCATTCTCCTGTACCGGTCCCATCATCGGGACCCTCCTTGTCGAGGCCGCATCGATGGGCAATGTATGGGGTCCGGCCATAGGTATGTTAGGGTTCTCCACCGCGCTTGCTTTGCCGTTCATGCTTTTCGCGATGTTCCCCACCATGCTCCAGTCAGCGCCACGATCCGGTGGATGGATGAACACCCTCAAGGTAGTACTCGGATTTGTGGAACTTGCTCTGTCTCTTAAATTCCTGTCAGTTGCCGATCTGGCCTACGGATGGCATCTGCTCGACCGCGAGGCATTCCTGGCACTGTGGATCGTAATGTTCCTTCTTCTCGGTCTGTATCTGCTCGGCAAGTTCAACTTCTCACACTACGGACCAGCCGATTCAAGCATCGGTGTGTTCCGCTTCTTCCTTGCTCTCGCATCCCTTTCGTTCACAGTCTACCTCATCCCGGGACTGTGGGGTGCACCTCTCAAGGGTGTGAGCGCGTTCGTTCCGCCACTCTACACCCAGGACTTCAATCTCTATGGCGAGAGCTTCAAGGAATATGACGATTTTGAAGAAGGGATGCGTATCGGAGCCAAGGAAGGCAAACCGGTACTTATAGACTTCTCCGGACATGGATGCGTGAACTGCCGCAAGATGGAAGGCGCTGTGCTTGACGATGCGAACATCAAGACAATGATCAACGACAACTTCGTAGTGATCAAGCTGATGGTGGATGAGAAAAAAGCTCTCCCATCGCCCATGACCGTCACGGAATACGGAAAAGAGGTGACTCTATACACCTATGGTGACAAGTGGAGCTATCTCCAGCGTTCGAAATTCAACGCCAACGCCCAGCCCTACTATGTGATCCTCAACGACGCCGGCCAGCTTCTTTCCGGCCCATTCTCCTACGACGAAAATATCCCCGCTTTCGCATCATTCCTCGAAAAAGGGATCAAAGACTATAAGAAATAACCCGTGTCAAAAAACACACTGAAAAAAGCACTGGCGGGTTTCGGGGAACCGGAACTCCGCCAGTTGATTTTAGACATATACTCCAAAAGCAAGGATGCTAAGGAGCTTCTTGACTTCTACGCCGAGCCGGATCTGGACAGGAAACTTGACGAATATGAACAACTGGCGGACAAGGAAGTATTTCGCCGCTCACGTCATGCATATCGTCCGAGGGCTTCGAAAATCCGCAGTCTGATACGCAAGTTCCTGTTGCTCGAGCCGGGCGATGAATACGTGGGAAGACTCATGGTCCACATCTCCATTGCGCTCATGCGCGCCGGAGCCGCCGACTTTCTACCACAGAACGTCAACGACCAAGCCATAAAATTCATCGGGGAGACCATAAGCTTCCTCCGATCCCGAAAGATATTTGACGAACATCACCCACGGCTATCCAAAGCCGCAGGTGAGATGAAAACAAGATTCGGCATATACCGGAATCCGCTGAAATCGTCTGTAATGAATCTTCTGGAGGAAAATGAAGCGTCACTTCATTGACTGCATCTCCACAAGACGCGTATAGTAGCCGTTGAGGGCAAGCAGTTCCTCGTGGGTTCCGCGTTCAACGATGCGACCCTCGTGGAGCACACATATCTGCGATGCATTCTTGATCGTGGACAGACGGTGGGCTATCACAAGCGTCGTGCGGTTCTTCATGAGGCGTTCGAGAGCCTCCTGCACCACCTTCTCGCTCTCGCTGTCCAGAGCCGATGTGGCCTCGTCAAGGATCAGCACCGGAGGATTCTTCAGTATGGCACGGGCTATTGACAGGCGCTGACGCTGACCACCGGACAGACGGCAACCACGGTCGCCTATACAGGTGTTGTATCCATCCTCCGTAGCCATGATGAACTCATGTGCATTGGCTATTTTGGCAGCCTCAATCACCTGCTCCATAGTAGCGTTCTCCACTCCGAACGCAATATTATTGAATATGGTGTCGTTGAACAGTATGGCTTCTTGGTTGACATTGCCCATCAGCGAGCGCAGATCCTTGACGCGCAGGTCGCGTATATCCTTGCCATCGATTCTTATTGATCCAGACTGAATATCGTAGAATCTGGGGACAAGATCAGCCAGAGTGGACTTTCCGCTACCGCTCTGTCCGACAAGAGCCACTGTCTCACCCGGAAGTATACGCAGGTTGACATCCCTGACCACCGGGACATCCTCCTCATAACCGAAAGTGACATCCTCGTATGTGATCTCACCTTTGAACTCGGTTATCTCATGCGGGGATTCGGGATCGCGGATAGGATTCTCCGCATCAAGCAGAGCATCGACACGCTGCATTGATGCAAGACCTTTCTGGATACTATATGCCGCCTTTGAGAGATCCTTGGCAGGATTGATGATTGAATAGAAAATCACCATATAATATATGAACGAAGCAGCATTCATCGATGAAGTCCCCGACAGTATCAGCGTACCACCGAAAACAAGCACGATAGCTATTGTGGTCGTTCCGAGAAACTCACTCATGGGATGTGCGAGCGCCTGGCGGCGTTGCACGGAACGGGTGATGCGATAGAACAGATGGTTGCCGCTGTGGAAGCGGTCAGTCACTTTCTTCTCGGCATTGAATGCCTTTATGATACGCAGACCACCAAGAGTCTCCTCTATATAGCTCATGAGCACGCCCCACTGGTTCTGTCCCTGGAGCGATTTACGCTTCAATCTCTTGCCTACACGTCCCATCACCATACCTGCAATCGGCAGGAGCACCAATACGAACAGTGTAAGTTGCCATGAGATCATGATCATCATTCCGAGACACACTATTATCATTATCGGATCCTTGAAAAGCATCTCGAGCGATGACATTATTGAGTTCTCTATCTCCGCAACATCGCCCGTCATCCTTGCCATCACATCGCCTTTACGTTCGGAGGTGAAATAAGATATCGGTAGTGTGACTATCTTGTCGTAGACGAAATTACGGATATCCCTCACTATGCCGGCTCTCATAGGGATAACAAAATAGTTGCTCATATAGGTTGCTCCTGTTTTTAGGGCGGTCATGATCACAAGCAGTCCGGCAAGAGCAGCGAGCGTCCCGACCGGTCCGTAACTCTTGATACATTCCTGTGTGGCCCAGTAGAAATTGTTTATGGCGACATCCTTCAGCGACCCGCTGCCGACAGGCATGAAGTCGTATGCCGCCTCCTTTATCTTGAAGAGCATCTCAAGGATAGGAATTATGAGCGCGAAAGAGAAGAGTGTCAGGAATGCTGCCAAAAAGTTGAATAAAATACTGAGAAATAGGTATTTCTTATATGGTGGCACAAACCGGATGAGCAAGCCCCAGAAGTCTTTCATTATGGCGATATATAATTAAGATATAAGGAATGTGGAAAAACAAGTCAAGCCCACGCCGGATGATGAGCCGGAGCGGGCTGTTTAAAAGTTAGCCTTGAACCATCAGTTTGCAGAAGGTTCAGGGTTTTCCTGAGCGGGGGTAGCAGGAGCTTCAGGTGCAGGAGCGGGCGCAGGTGTATTGAAATCTGCGGGTACGGTCTGCTCGGTGGCGGCAGGTGCGCTCACACGCGAGTGTGTGGCATTGATTGCCTTGGGCATACAGAATGTAGCGAGCACTGCGAGAACGCAGATAGCTCCGGCCAGACTCCATGTGACTTTCTCAATAAAGCTGTTTGTGCGGCGTACACCCATTATCTGGTTGGATCCTGCAAAGGTCGATGAAAGGCCACCGCCCTTGGATTTCTGAACAAGCACCACGCAGATCAGGAGCACTGCGCAGATGAGAGTCAGGATTATAAGTACAACGTACATAGTATCTAAATGATTGATTATTAATTCTATTTCATCTCTCCCGATGCTTCTGCACGAGCATCAGCTTACGGAGAAACCGCAATTGGTCTGCAAAGTAAGCACTTTTTTTTGGATTTTTCAAACTTAGAGTGTGAATAATTTCAAAAGCCTTGTCATAACGCTTCTGCCTGATATAGATTTTCGCAAGGCTCTCGGTGAGCGACGAATTGTCCTCAGCTGCAGCCGCACGCGGATGCTCGCTCTGTGGCTCAGCCGCTCCGTCAGGCTTCTCCGGCTCCGGCTTGTGCACCGGGGTCGCGCCTCGCTGTTCAAGGATGAAAGCATTTATGAGCGCATCCTGAGAATTGTCCGCCGGATCCACTGTCTCAGGCAGGCTTTCTTCCTCTTCTCTCGCTAAAATCGTCGAATAGTCCGGCGCGGGATTGAATATCAGCCGTTCAAGAAGCTCTTCCTCCTTAGGCGATGTATGCCCGTATGTATTCAGGAAGGTGTCGATCACAGAGTCGGTGGTGATGGATCTCTCCTCGACCGGATAAAAATTCACCCAGTCCTCACACGATGGATCCGCCACCAGCGCAAGCGTCCTCGCGTCAGGTGCGTTCAACGCCACGAGTTCCCGCAGACGCGACAGCACCTCCGGAGACAACCTGTCGGCCTCCTGTCTCATAAGCATGACAGTCGGAAGCGTGAAGAAAGGATATTCCTCCGCAAGCGCAAGCACATCGGCCTCGGCTATCGGACGGGATCTGTCGGAAAGTGACGACAATATATTGCTGAGATGCTCATTCATGATTATTGTCCTGAAATATCACCAGTCTCCGAGAGTGGCATTGAATATAAGATCAACAAGCTCCTTGGATATTTCGCTGCAGAGCTGATCCTGCACGTCGGTGAGCATTTCCGACGAATCGAAATCCCTGTATGCGCTGAAAGTCTGGTCTATATCCTTTCCCTCCTGACGGTTGTCGGTGTATTTGACACGTACTTGAATAGTCAAGCGTGTGCGCGATGCATAGGCATTCTCCGTCACAGCCTGCGGCGAGAGGGAATAGCCGGTGATCTCGCCCTCCATCTGGAGGTCGCCGCCGGAATCAATGGTACGCAACCGGGTATTGCGGGTGATATAGTCGAGAAGCTCATTCTCAAACGTCTGCTGCAGCGGTGGATATACAAGTGCAGCCCTGATGGGGAACTGCGACACCGATATGGTTTTATAGACATTATAGTCTATTGCAGCACCATTTAGCTTATAGCTTATGCGGCATCCGCTCAGCACGAGCAGCACCAGCAATGAGAAAAGACAGGGAAGAGATAATGACGGTTTCATCACCACAAAGTTACGTCTTTCTTGACAAACTGCCAAAATTTTAATATCTTTGCAGATTATAATGAGGTTATTTAAAAATCAACAAAACCGGTCAATGATACAATCTCCTTACCGTCGCGGTGCCGACGACGGATTTTACTTCGGCCTTTACCTCACGGCGATGTTTTTCTCGTCGATATTCTCACAACATTTCGCGTTGCTATCCCTGCTTTCCATGGCAATGATTGTGCTCGTACCCTTCGTCATATACCGCTTCATGCGATCATACAACCGTGATCTCGGCCATGCAGCCTCCTTCCCGATGCTATGGATGCAAGGAGTGGTGATATTCTTCTGCGGCATCCTGATATCCGGAGCTGCCCTCGTGGTATATATGAAATGGATTGAGCCGGATTTCGTGATCAACCAGCTCCACAGCGTCGCCGATATGGCAGGAATGGCTCCCGGTACCATGATCGACTCCGCTGCTGACATGGCGTCAAAGATGCTTGATGCACAGTTCATACCAACTCCCATGGCAATAGTCACCGAGCTGATAATGCTTGCGATAGCTTCCGGATCGATTCTCTCCATCATTCTCAGCGCGGTTTTCGCTATCCGTCGCAAATCTCTCCTGAAAGCGTAAAAAAAATCCAAATTTCCAACAACCAACCATAAGCAATGGATATTTCGGTAGTAATACCTCTCTACAACGAGGAAGAGTCGCTCCCCGAGCTCACCGCTTGGATTGAGAAGGTGATGAAAGAGCACGATTTCTCGTATGAAATCATATTTGTGGACGACGGATCCACCGACAATTCCTGGAAAGTCATTCACGAACTTTCGGCATCCAATCCGGCCATCCATGGGGTATCTTTCAGGCGCAACTACGGCAAATCGCCGGCTCTCAACACCGGATTCGCTCTCGCCCAGGGAGATGTGGTGATCACTATGGATGCAGATCTTCAGGATTCTCCCGACGAGATACCCGAACTTTACCGCATGATAATCCGTGACGGCAACGACCTCGTGTCCGGATGGAAGAAAAAACGCTATGACCCCCTCTCGAAGACAATCCCGACAAAATTGTTCAACGCCACGGCCCGTAAGGTGAGCGGAATCAGGAATCTTCACGACTTCAACTGCGGACTGAAAGCATACCGCAACGAGGTGGTGAAGCACATAGAAGTATATGGCGATATGCACCGCTACATCCCATATCTGGCCAAGAACGCAGGTTTTGACCGCATTGTCGAGAAAGTCGTACAACACAGAGCCAGGAAATATGGTGTCACCAAGTTCGGACTTGACCGCTTCGTCAATGGCTATCTCGATCTGGCCACATTGTGGTTCACCGGCAAGTTCGGAGCCAAGCCGATGCACTTCTTCGGACTGCTCGGATCGCTCATGTTTGTCGTCGGACTGATCGCCGTCATGGTGGTAGGATTCGGCAAACTATATAATATGTATCACGGCAATCACTACGGACTTGTCACTGATTCCCCATATTTCTTCCTCTCCCTTACCATGATGATTCTCGGCACGATGCTGTTCCTCACAGGATTCATAGGCGAACTGATCGTGCGTAATTCCCCTGACCGAAACCACTATGAGATAAAAGAAAAATTCTGATGAACGCATATCCCCAACTCTACAACATAGCCGAAGAGCGCTTCTCTTGCCGCTCTTACTTATCCACACCGGTCGATCCGGATGCACTCCTTGCAGTAATGGATCTTGTGAGACTCGCACCCTCTGCCTGCAACCGACAGCCTTGGATGTTCATTATAGCCGACACTCCCGAAGATAGAGAGGCTGTAATCTCAAGCTATCCGCGCGAATGGATAAAAACAGCACCGGAATTTATAATTGCCTGCGCTGATCATAACGAATCCTGGAAACGACCTCAGGACGGAAAAGATCATGCCGACATCGACGTGGCCATCGCGGTGGAACACCTGTGTCTTGCCGCGACTACCCTCGGCCTATCCACCTGTTGGGTTTGTCACTTCGATCCGTCCGCACTGCGCATGGCGTTCAATCTGCCTGACCATCTCGAGCCGGTAGCCATAATACCCATCGGATATGCAGCCCCGGATGAAGCCGTACCCTCCAAAACACGCAAACCGATAGACAAGAACTCCACCGAGGAAAATTCTGAACATCCAAAGAACAAATTGAGAACTCTTCCCATAATATTATCATTGGCGGTTACAGCCGTCATCATCTCTCTTTCCGGTTGTAGCACTACGGGATGTACCGAAAACCGTAACTCCATCCCCATAGCCGGATTCTACTCATACAGCACCCTCGACCCCATCACGGTAGATTCGGTAGCTATCGGAGGTGTCGGCGCTCCGGCCGACTCGCTTCTACTGCGACCGTCGACACGTGGGAGTCAGGTCTATCTGCCATTCAGAGCCTCGTCCACCGAGACCAGCTTCTATATCCGTTATCTGAGTAAAGACCTGGATTATCCGGATCTTTACGACACGCTGACATTCACATACACATCCGTGCCATACTTCGCTTCCGCTGACTGCGGTGCCATGTATCACTACAACATCACCGGACTTGACCACACCAATCACCTCATAGACTCCGTGGGTGTGATCGACTCCATTATCACCAACCTTGAGCGCGAGACAATCAGGATATTTTTCCGCACATCCGATCCCGAGGATACTGAAGAAACCGAATCAACAGATGAAATCACGGATGAAAATCAATAGCAGCCTGCGCATAGCGGCCTTACTCATGGCTCTGCTCATGCTTTCGGCGGGTATCTCGGCTCAGCGCCGCATCACACCCGTGACTACTCCTGATCCGGGTAAGCTGCAGCTCACCGACAGGGTGGAACGAATCGATTCCACCCGACTCGTCACAACCATCGACGCACAAGGCAACAAAGTGACGGTCGATACCGTCACCGGCCGCGAATACGTCGATTCAACCCGGCTAAAGGCTCCGCCGAAAATGGAATTTCCACTACTCTACGATGTGATAGCCGGAGTCAACGTGTGGGATCCGATCATGAGGATTCTCGGACAGAAAAACGGGATAGGCGACGTCTGGGGTGAACTTAATCTCCACAACCGATACTTCCCCTACCTTGCCGTAGGTCTCGGAGTATGCAATGACACCCCCGATCTTATGAACTTCACGTTCAAGACTCCCGTATCACCATATTTCAAGATTGGGTGTTCCTACAATTTTTTCTACAATTCCAATCCTGACTACAAACTTCAGATGGGTCTGCGCTACGGCTTCTCAAACTTCAGATGGAGCCTTGAGGACGTCACGGTCGATGAAGGATACTGGGATGATCCCACCCATTACTCACTTATGGATCAGAAATGGACATCCGGTTATCTTGAGGTGACATTTGGTCTGAAAGTCCGGATAGCAGGACCCATATCGCTCGGATGGAACATCATATACCACTCCATGCTCCATGAGAGCGCGTCGCCCCACGGAAAGCCCATGTATATACCCGGATTCGGGAAAAGAGCCAACTCGATCACGGGCAATTTCTCTATAATGTATACCATACCCATAAACAAAAAGTCATTCCCCGAGGTTGAACAAGAAAAAGGCTTATGATTGAACGTATCGTAATCATAGACAATGTGGATCCGGTGAGCTTCTACGGTGTCAACAACTCAAATATGCAGCTTATACGCAATCTTTTCCCGAAATTGCGCATGGCAGCTCGAGGAGGGGTCATAAAGGTTATAGGCGACGATGCCGAGACAGCTGAATTCGAGCGAAAGATAAAGGAACTCGAGGAATACTGCATAAAATTCAACAAACTGACGGAAGATGTGATTCTTGACATTGTCAAGGGTAAAGCTCCGACAGAGCCAAAACATGACGATGTGATCATCTACGGCATAAACGGAAAGCCCATCTCTCCACGCAACACCAATCAGGCGAAACTCGTCAGGGAGTTCAGGGAGAATGACCTCACATTTGCTCTCGGTCCGGCCGGAACCGGAAAGACATACATAGCGATAGCTCTCGCCGTCAAGGCTCTCAAGAACCGGGAGGTGCGCAAGATAATTTTATCTCGTCCCGCAGTGGAAGCAGGTGAGAAACTCGGATTTCTGCCCGGCGACATGAAAGACAAGATCGATCCATATCTACAACCTCTGTATGATGCGTTGGAGGACATGATTCCGGCTGTCAAGCTCAAGGAATACATGGAGACAAACGTGATTCAGATCGCGCCCCTCGCCTTCATGCGCGGCCGCACGCTCAACGACGCGGTGATCGTGCTTGATGAAGCCCAGAATACCACCATCCACCAGATCAAGATGTTCCTCACACGTCTGGGAATGAACGCAAAGATGATCATCACAGGCGATGCCACCCAGATAGACCTCCCGAGGGCTGTCACATCAGGTCTTATCCAGGCGCTTCGCGTGCTCCGGGATGTACCGGGTATCGGCAAAGTGGAATTCGGCAAGAAAGACATAGTGCGCCATGCCCTTGTACAGCGCATAGTCGATGCCTACGAACGTTTTGACCACGAAGGAAAGAACTCCGGCGATGAAAATCCCGGATCATAGCCATATACACCACACATTCAACCTTAACATCAGATGCTCATAAAAACTTACGGTGCCGCCGTCCAAGGCATTGATGCCATCACAGTGACAATAGAGGTCGTGGCCGAACAAGGCGCGGTGTTCTCTCTTGTCGGGATGGCCGACACGGCTGTCAAGGAAAGCCATGAGCGGGTGCTCTCGGCAATCACACAGTCCGGCCACCGGTGGCCACGCCGCCGCATAGTGGTCAATCTCTCTCCGGCAGACGTGCGCAAGGAGGGTGCGGCCTATGATCTTCCCATTGCCATGGGGATTCTGTCAGCCTGTGAGCAGCTCAAGTGTATCCGACCGCTCGAACGGTTCATGATAATGGGCGAGTTGTCGCTCGATGGGACCGTGCTACCGATACGCGGTGTCCTTCCTATGGCTATAAAGGCACGTGAGCTCGGATTTACCGGCATGATCGTTCCGAAGGCCAATGCCGATGAAGCTGCAGTGGTCAACAATCTCGATGTCTACGGAGTGGGAAGCCTCTCGGAAGTCATAGGATTCTTTGATGGATCCTCAGATCTGACTCCGACAGTGGTCAATACCCGTGAGGAGTTTGCGCGTGCGGCCCACGTATTCGACTGCGATTTCTCGGAAGTGAAAGGCCAGGCTGCTGTGAAGAGAGCCTTTGAGGTGGCTTGTGCCGGTGGCCATAACCTTCTTCTCGTTGGCCCTCCCGGATCCGGTAAATCCATGATGGCCAAACGGCTGCCCACCATACTTCCTCCGCTCACACTGTCAGAGGCGCTCGAAACCACAAAAATCCATTCTGTAGCCGGAAAGCTCAAGGGTGGGTCACGGTTGATGACCTCCCGTCCGTTCCGTTCGCCACACCACACGATATCTCCTGTCGCTCTCGTCGGTGGCGGGTCGAACCCAATGCCGGGAGAGATCTCTCTCGCCCACAACGGAGTGTTGTTTCTCGATGAGTTTCCCGAATTTTCCCGACAGGTTCTTGAAGTGATGCGCCAGCCTCTTGAAGATAGGCATATATCAGTGTCTCGCGCTAAATATTCGATTGACTATCCCGCCGGATTCATGCTTGTGGCAAGTATGAACCCTTGTCCGTGCGGATATTATAACCATCCCTCAAAAGAGTGTCAGTGTCCGCCAGGAGCTGTGAGGAAGTATCTCAACCGTATATCGGGTCCGCTGCTCGACCGAATAGACCTCCAGGTGGAGATTCATCCTGTTCCGTTTGACAGCCTCTCGTCCTCCACACCTGAGGAGACGAGTGATGCCATCCGGACAAGGGTGATCAAGGCCCGCGAGATCCAGGCTGCACGCTTCGGCTCCGAGAAAGGGATCCACTCAAACGCACAGATGAACACCCGGCTTATATCCGTCCATGCCGCACTCGACAAGAAATCAACTGATCTGCTGCGCGAGACCATGATTCGTTTCGATATGAGCGCCCGAGCATACGACCGCATACTCAAAGTGTCGCGCACCATCGCAGACCTTGACTATGCATCGGATCCCTCCATTCCGATTGTCGAAGCTGCATCCCGCCCCATACTGATCCATCATCTCCGCGAGGCTCTGTCATACCGCAATCTCGACAGAGGCTCATGGGGTAAACAATATAACAGCACCACTCCCATATAATACATCAACAATCTGCCATGATAGACGAAATACTACGCTACAACAAAGAGTTTGTGGCCACAGAGGGCTACAAGAAATTCATCACCTCAAAATATCCCGACAAGAAGATAGCCATAGTCACCTGTATGGACACGCGCCTCGTCGAGCTGCTCCCGGCCGCACTCGGAATCAAAAACGGCGACGTGAAGATCATCAAGAATGCCGGAGGTACGATAACAAATCCGTTTGATTCCACGATCCGCTCCCTTTTGGTAGCCGTCTACGAGCTTGGAGTAAACGAGGTGATGGTCATCGGCCATACAGGATGTGGTGTACAGGGCATGAACGCTGAAGAGATGCTTGACCTCATGCGCGAACGCGGTATAAGCGACGAGCATATCACCCTGATGCGCCACTGCGGCATTGATCTCGACAGTTGGCTTCATGGATTCGAGAACACCGCCGACGCCATACGGGAGACCGTGGATTTGATAGCACGTCATCCGTTGATGGCTGCCGATGTGAACGTGAGAGGATACATCATGGACTCCGTGACCGGAGCACTTTCCCCTCTCTGATATGGCCCACAACCTCCTCGGCCGCTACGTGTGGCTCGTCGATACGATAAGACGATACGGCTCCATCACTCGTGATAAGCTTGGTCAACTCTGGCTCCAGTCTCCCTATTCCGATGGGAATCCGCTGCCAAGAAGAACCTTCTACAACTATCGTCAGGCGATAGAAGAACTGTTCAACATAGAAATCCGCTGCAACCCGTCCACCTACGAATACTCCATCGACGAAGCGGACGAGCGCAGGGAAGGCCTCACCGACTGGCTGCTCAACTCGGCTGCCATGAGCAATGTCCTGTCAAACGTATCCGATATTTCCGACAGAATATTTCTTGAGGACGTACCCTCGGCACGCACTTACCTCTCGCAGGTCATTTCCGCCCTAAAAGAGAAGCATCCCATAAGGTTCACATACCGCCCCTATACACGATCCACCCCTACTACGGGCGTGGTGATCGAACCTTATTTCCTCAAGATTTTCAGGCAACGGTGGTACATCACCGGACGCAACACTGCCGACTCTGCCGTCAAGACATACGCTCTTGATCGTATGGAGGATGTGGCGACACTGTCCACGACTTTTTCCGATGACAAGTTTGACGTTGACGATTATGTCCGCGATTCATTCGGCATCATTTTCTCGCAAGGTGAGGCATACGACGTGGTACTTCGGGCAGATAGCCGCCAGGCAAAATACTTCAGGGCCCTTCCGTTACATCCGTCGCAACGTGAGGAACTTCACGACAACTACTCGGAATTTCATCTCCGGCTGCGTCTCACGCCCGACTTTGTCCAGGAACTACTCTCACTCGGCTCGAGAGTCAAAGTCATGTCCCCACCCGAACTGCGCGAAATGGTGAAAACCTCCCTCCGTGCCGCCCTCGCCCAATACTAACTATATACCTAACACCGGATATCTGTCACTTCTCAAAATTGACATCATGGATATTGAGCGATGCGTCGCTGATCAATGTGGGGGCAGAAGTATAGACGATGGTCGAATTGGAAATATCAATATCATGTATGCAGTTGAGTCCCGGCAGCCCGGTTGCAGATATACCGATCCTGCACCCGCGGCAGATCAGATCCGAGATGTGTATATCCGTGAAATCGGGAACATTTACGAGATCCTTCATCGCCATGTCGTCAGAATCCTTGCTGCCGGCCGGACGATCTACATACGTACACTGGAATATCACGGCCTCGTCGGTAATATCAACCATCATGATCGAGGATATGTAGATATCCTCTGTTTTTCCACCGCGACCTATACCGCTCTTAAATCGCAGACCGGTATCTGTGCCTGAGAACGTACAATTCCTGACAACTATGCGCTTCATGCCGGTAATGTCTTCACTTCCGATGACAAATCCACCGTGGGCATGATAAACCGTGCAGTCTTGAATGAGAATATCCTCACACCCGTTGACAAGAGCTTTCTTATTGAACGAATCGCTCTTCATGCATATACCATCGTCACCGGCATCCACGACCGAATTGACCACGAGACACTGATGGCAATCACTAAGGTCAATCGCATCACCATTCTGAGCATTCCACGGACAGCGCACCGTGATGCCATCGACTATGACGTTGCGGCAGTTGAGAGGATGCACATGGAACTTCGGAGCATTCTGGAAAGTGACACCGGACAGATACACATTCTCGCAATTATTAATTCTGAACAAATCATTCCTGCGCTTTTCCTGCTTCTCCGGAGTGGAATCCATATCCGGATAGCCTGACTTTAACAGCCACGGATACCACAGCGAGCCATCCTCAGTCACCTTTCCGCCCATCGACTTGAAACGTTTCCATTCCACATCGCTCACCTTCGAACGCTTGACCGGGCGCCACTGTCCACCGTTGCCATCAATTATACCCTCACCCGTGATCGAGATGTTGGTCGCGCGGTTCGCACGTATACACGGAAGAAAACGTCCGGCCACATGAAAAGAATCGACATACAGTGACTTATCCGGAGAGAAGTATATGACTGCATTGCGCTCAAGATGCAGATTGACATTACTCTTCAGTTCCAACGGTCCTGTGAGCCATACCCCCTTAGGGAAAACAATACGGCCACCACCTTGATCCGACAATTCATCGATCGCCCGCTGTATTGCCGACGTGCAGAGAGTCACTCCGTCACCGGTAGCACCGTATCTGTCAACAGACACCTCCATGTCCGGAAGAGCGAACATCTCCACCGGCCTCAGCAAAGTCGGCAGATCAGTATAAAAACGTGAATAATCTCCGGCGCTGACTACAAATGACAGGACAGCGACATACGACAGGACTGATGCAATAAATCTTTTCATGATCGACTAACAATATCATTATAATGAAATCAGCCGGGCTTTCGGGGTGAAAGTCCGGCTGATGGAGGGGGCGGT
>CAZKIE010000002.1:0-46821 GCA_964552825.1 uncultured Staphylococcus sp.
GATGTAACCGCTTCGCGGTAAGACCACACACTCACCCACATCACCCCACGAATAGATCGTGGGGTTAGATAGATATATGCGCTCCGCGCAATTCCTTCTGATCCGCCCATCACTTCCCTTACCTCCCTCGCCTTTCTTGCCTCTCTCCTCCTTCCCCTCCCTTGCCTCCTTGCCCTTCATTGCGCGGAGCGCATTATATAATCATCTCGCCGATCAGTAATGACATCATCATCAACTCGCCAATCAGCTCACGGAGTGAGCGAGGTCATGGTTAGCCCCACGTTTACGTGGGGACGTGGCCCATACAACCCATCGAGGCTCGGAGAGCCGATGTAGTGGTTACGAGCCCCACCTAAAGGCGGGGTTAACAATAACCCCGCGCCCGCCGGGCGCTCCGGCTCAGCCACCTCCTCATCTGATTCCACACCACCATGCTCCGCCGGGCGCTCCGGCTCAGTCACCGCCTTATCTGATTTCCCACCACCATGCCCCGCCGGGCGCTCCGGCTCAGTCACCTCCTTATCTGATTCCCCACCACCATGCCCCACAGACACGGAGAGTCCCCTCGTGCCCGCGTCTCCGGCGCGTACATCCACTTTGCGCGGAGCGCATATATCTGCCTAACCCCACGATCTATTCGTGGGGCTTCCCGGCCCCCGCCCCCACCCCCCATTACCGCGAAGCGGTTACATCCCCTCCCTTGCCTCCTTTGCCTCCCTTGCCTCTTCCCCTCCCTTGCCTATTCCCCTCTTCTCTCCTTTTTATCCTAAATTTATTTGGTTTTCAATGTTTTTTGACTTACCTTTGCTTGCGGGAAATATGTTTTGAAAAAGCCGTAGTGTAACTTTTTCGATAAACCTCAAACTAATCCGACGAAAAAACTAAACAATTATAAACCAAAACATTTCGCTTATGAAGAAATTTTTACTCGCAGCTATTGCCCTGTTCGCCTGTGTGAGCATGGCATCAGCCGCCGAAACAACCTTCACATTCAATGGCACAGAGGAGACCTATCTTGGTCTGACTCGCCTGAGTGGCACACCAGTGAGTGAGTATGTGACCTCCGGCACACAGGTTACACTTGACGGCATCACGCTCACACTTGATGGTGAAAACGCATTCCGTCTTTGGAACAATGGCCTCCGCTACTACAAAAACGGCTTGCTGACCGTGGCCTCATCCGTCGGTAATATCACCAACGTCAAGATCACAGCATCAGCTGATGTCTCATTGAAACTGTCAGAAGGTCAGCCCGGGACTTTCACCGTTGACAGCAAGGAAGCCACATGGACAGGTGATGCTGCAAGCTTCACACTTGAAGCTACCCACACCAGTGGACAAATCGCAATCGCAACTCTTACCGTCACCACCGACGGTGAAGGTGGCGGAAACACCGGAACTGAGACTCCCGAGACTCCCGAGCCCACAGAGACCACCGCTACAATCTACTCCGGTTTGGTAAGCGGCTATAGCGACTGGAATATCGACAATGTAGCGATGCCCGAAGAAGGCCTCACTTACGTATGGTCATGGAGTTCCAATTATGGCTACGCAATGGCAAGTGGTTACTACAAACAGGCTTATGAGACCCGCTCCACCCTCACATCGCCTGTGATCGATCTCACAGACGTCACCTCCACATCCGTAAGCTGGGAGTGGGCAGGCAACTATTTCACCAGCACAGATAACTTCAAGGCTGCAATTTCTGTAAATATCAGCGTTGACGGCGGCGACTTTGAGGATCTCGCTATCGAGACATATCCCGCCGGAACTGCATGGACATTTGTCACCAACACCGCAGACCTCAGCGCATACGACGGCAAGAAGATCCAGATCCAGTTCGTCTACACTTCTACATCAGAATTAGCCGGAACCCTCGAAGTGAAGAACTTCGTGGTTGAAGGTGTCACCAGCGTCACCGACACCCCTTCGGACAACGAAGCCGGCACAAAGAGCAATCCCTACACCGTGGCTGAGGCCATCGCTCTCAATAACCCCGGCACAACCGCTTGGGTAGAGGGATACATAGTAGGTTGGATTGATGGCACTAATATCTCCGGAGCAACCTTCACTACACCGGCAACTGGCAACACAAACCTTCTCATCGCTGACTCCGCCACCGAGACTGACTATAACAACTGTATGCCCGTACAGCTTCCTTCAGCAATCCGCTCCGCTCTCGGCCTTATGGACAATCCCGGCAATCTTGGCAGAGCTATCTCCCTTGAAGGCTCGCTTGAGAAATATTTCGGTGTACCGGGTATAAAGACTGTCACCGACTACGTTCTCGGTGAGGGCGGTTCCGACACACCCGAAGAGCCGTCCGGAGCAATCTACTCAGGACTCTCCTCCAATATGGACGACTGGACTATCGACAATGTGGTGATGCCCGAAGAAGGCCTCACATACGTATGGTCATGGGCATCAGCATACGGTGCAAAGGCAAGTGCTTACACCGATAAGGCTTATGAGACCCGCTCTACCATCACATCGCCTGAGATCGACCTCAGCGGATATACCGACGCAACTCTCACATATCAGGTTGCTGCCAACTTCTTCAAGGGCACTCTCACAGAGTCCTGCGCACTCAACATCAGCGTTGACGGTGGAGAGTTCACCGCTCTTAATACGACATGGCCCGAGTCTGACAGTTGGGCATTCATTGATGTCACCGTCGATCTCTCCGCTTATGTAGGCAAGAAGATTCAGCTCCAGTTCGTCTACACTTCAACAGAAGAATTAGCCGGCACTCTTGAGATAAAGAATCTTGAAGTCAACGGAACAGAGGGCACAACCGGTGTCGTAGAGATCGCCGCCGAGGAGAGCAACGCTCCCACTGAATACTTCAACCTCCAGGGTGTACGCGTAGAGAACCCCACCAACGGTCTCTACATCCGTCGACAGGGTAACAAAGTGACAAAAGTTATCGTAAGATAATAGCTTCCCCCATCGTATAAAAAACCGGGATCGTGCAGATGTACGACCTCGGTTTTTTTATACGCCGGGATGGGAGGAAGGAGGGAGGGGGTAAAGAGGGTAAAGAGGCAAGAGAGGGGAAGAGGCAAGGGAGGGGAGAGAGGGGAAGAGGCAAGGGAGGCAAGAGAGGGGAAGAGGCAAGGGAGGAGATGAAGGTTAAAGGGGTAGTGCGGGATGTAACCGCTTCGCGGTAAGGTGGTGTGTGTGGGCTGGATACCCCACGAATAGATCGTGGGGTTAGATAGATATATGCGCTCCGCGCAATACCTTCGGATCCGCCCATCACTTCTCCTGCCTCCCTTGCCTTTCTTTGCCTCCTTTGCCTTTCTTGCCTCCCTCCTCCTTCCCCTCCCTTGCCTCCTTGCTCCCTCCTCCTTCCCCCCCCCTTGCCTTCTTCTCCTTCATTGCGCGGAGCGCATATATATCATATCTCAGATCAGCTCACGGAGTGAGCGAGGTCATGGTTAACCCCACGTTTACGTGGGGACGTGGCCCATACAACCCATCAGGCTCGGAGAGCCGGCGTAGTGGTTACGAGCCCCACCTGAAGGCGGGGTTAACAATTACCCCGCGCCCGCCGGGCGCTCCGGCTCTGTCACCGCCTCATCTGATTCCACACCACCATGCTCCGCCGGGCGCTCCGGCTCAGCCACCTCCTCATCTGATTCCCCACCACCATGCTCCGCCGGGCGCTCCGGCTCTGTCACCTCCTCATCTGGTTCCACGCCACCAAGCCCCACAGACACGGAGAGTCCCCTTGTGCCCGCGTCTCCGGCGCGTACATCCACTTTGCGCAGAGCGCATATATCTGCCTAACCCCACGATCTTTCGTGGGGCTTCCCGGCCCCCGCCCCCTTACCGCGAAGCGGTTACATCCCACCCTTCACCTCCCTTGCCTCTCCCGCCTCTCTCGCCTACTCAACGCGCTTTTCTTGAACAAAAATCATTTAAAAATTTCATTCTTCGGGGAATATGTATTAATTTTGCAACTTGGAAATAGCACGGCGACAGCCGCGCCCCACATTATCAACAGAAAAAAACATCCAAACGCAATGGCAGAAAATAAAAATCCCAAGGACGAAACACGCACCTCCATCGACGAGGTCAACGACACCCTCACCGGACTCGGCGAGAAAGTACAGAACAACCCCCGCTTCATCGTGATCGGCAGCATCGTGGTTGCCGTGGTCATAGCGCTGATACTCATCTGGGTCTACGCTATCCGCCAGCCCGGCATCAACGCAGCCAACGAGGCTCTCTCGCAGGCCGATATGGAGCTGCTCATGGGCAACGACTCAGTGGCTCTCGCCAAATACAAGCAGGTGGCAGCCGACCACGGCTACAAAGCCGGCGACCTCGCCGCGCTCAACGCCGCCATTCTCCTCTACAAGGACAAGAAGTATGAGGAAGCCCTCGGCTATCTCAAGGACTACTCCGCATCGGAGAGCATCATCGGTGCAGGTGCAAAGAGCCTCGAAGGCGACTGCTATGTCAACCTGCAGAACTACAACGAAGCCCTCGCCTGCTACAAGAAAGCCGTAAGCATCTCCGACAACAATCCGGCCTACACCCCCGCGTTCCTCCTCAAGGAAGCCACAGTGCTCCGCGAGATGAAGAACTACAAGGAAGAGGCCGCCGTCTATGAGGAGATCATCAACAAATATCCCACCTACGGTGCCGAGATCGGAGTTGATCTCAAGAAATACCTCGAGCGCGCCAAAGCCGCCGAGTGATCAAGACCCCACCACTATCCCTCCCCGCCATGAAATCCATTCTCACCCTCGCGCTTGCGGCGCTGACAGCTCTATGCGCCGCCGCCACTGACACCACTGAAAAAGGGTTCATCGAACCGTCCGACACCATATTAAAGGCATTCCCCACGGCCGAAGGCTTCGGCAAGTTCGCCCCCGGCGGACGCGGCGGAAAGGTGGTGAAGGTGACATCGCTCGCCGACGGCGACAAGACCGACGAAGGCACTCTCCGCTGGGCTTTCAGCCAGTATCCCGACGATCCGATCACCATCCTCTTCGAGGTGAGCGGCGAGATAGTGCTCAAAAGCGATCTGCGCGTCAAGCGCGACAGATGGACCTTAGCCGGACAGAGCGCGCCGGGCGACGGAATCGTAATCACCCACAATAAGTTCAACGTGGGCGGATCCACCAACTTCCAGATCCGCAACGTCCGCTTCCGTGCCGGACACCTCGACACAAGCGGCAACACCCTCGAGGAGAACGCCATCGGGGCGGAAAACTGCACCAACTTCATCTTTGATCACTGCTCGTTCGGATGGTCCACGGAGGAGAACGTCAATACCCAGGACTCTCACTTCCTCACCATCCAGCACTCGATCATCCACGAAGGCCTCTACAACGCCGACCATAAGAAAGGCGCCAGAGGCTATGGAGCACAGCTCGGAGGCTCGCCCGCCACGTATCACCACAACCTCTACATCCACAACTACTCCCGCTCGCCGCGCATCAACGGCGCGAGAGGCGACAACGACAAGGTGGTGTTTGTGGAGCACATCAACAACGTGAACTACAACTACGGCAAGCGCGGCGGATGCTACGGAGGCGAGAACACGGCCAACATCAGCACATACAACGGTCTCAACTCCGCCCACGAGTGTAACTTCATGAACAACTACTACAAGCCCGGTCCCATTTCCGACAAGAGCAAGGTCGAATTTGTCAACTCCTCCTACGCCCGCTCGGGAGCCACTTCCTGGGGTCCCGCCAAATGGTATATCGACGGCAATATAGCCGAAGGATTTGATGCAGCCAACGCTAACAACTGGACAGCCGTGGCCGTGGAGACTTATCCGCTCGATTCGATCCGCGTGGACGAGCGCATCTTCCCCACGCGCAACTACTACACATACTCCGTGCTCGGCCACCGCGGCCTATATACTCCTGAGAACTATATGCTCTTCGGTATCGAGACCGCCGAGGAGGCATTCGAGTCCGTGACCCGCAGAGCCGGAACCGTCAACCCCGACAAGATCGAGCTGCGCCTGCGTCAGGAGGCAATCGACGGCACTGCCGCCTACGGCAACAGCGGAATCATCGACACCGAGGATGATGCGGAGGGATTCTTCGAATACTCCACGGACTATGTGGTTCCGGCCGACACTGACAACGACGGTCTGCCCGACGAATGGGAGCTTGCCCGCGCAACATCTCTCGACGAGATCGACAACAACACCATTCTCCCGGAATTTGACGGGTACACAGCTCTCGAATACTATCTGAACAGCCTCATGGGCGAGGATTTCACCTCTGCTGTCACGGAGATCACTGCCGATCCGGCTACCGGTACACCTGAATATTACACCCTCCAGGGCATCCGCCTCGCCGGCACACCCTCCACGGCAGGCATCTACATCCGCCGCCAAGGTTCCGTCACGTCAAAGATCCTCGTAAGATAAGATTTTAACCCATACATAATGGAATCATAAAGGGCAACCCGGTCAAGGCTGCCCTTTATGATTTCTATTATAATATATGTATGGACCGGATCACTCCATCAGCTTGCGGTAGCGGCGGCGGGTAGGCTCCTTGCCGTCATTGTGGGCACGCTTGTACTCCTCGTAGTCAGAATAGGAACCTTCGTAGAACACGACATTTCCATCACCCTCAAACGAGAGTATGTGGGTGCAGATACGGTCGAGGAACCACCGGTCGTGGCTCACGACAACCGCACATCCGGCGAAGTCCTCAAGACCCTCCTCAAGCGCACGGAGCGTATTGACATCGATATCGTTGGTGGGCTCGTCGAGCAGCAGCACGTTGCCCTCCTCCTTGAGCGCCATAGCCAGATGCAGACGGTTGCGCTCTCCGCCGGAAAGCACGGCGATCTTCTTCTCCTGGTCTGCTCCGGTGAAATTGAACCGCGAGAGATAAGCGCGGGCATTGACATCGCGTCCGCCCATGCGGAAACTCTCCACGCCCTGCGAGATTACCTCATATACGGTCTTGTCAGGAAGCAGATCGTGATGGGTCTGATCCACGTAGGCCACCTTGACGGTCTCACCGACCTCAAACGATCCGGCATCGGGCTTCTCCTGACCCATGATAAGGCGGAAAAGTGTGGTTTTTCCGGCTCCGTTGGGCCCGATCACACCGACAATACCGCCCTGCGGCAGCGAGAAAGACAGATCCTTGAACAACTGCTTCTTGCCGAACGCCTTGGAGAATCCGCTGACGTCGATCACCTTCGAGCCGAGACGCGGACCGTTGGGGATGAAGATCTCCAGACGTTCCTCCTTCTCCTTCTGATCCTCGTTGAGCAGCCGGTCATAGCTCGACAGACGCGCCTTGCCCTTGGCCTGACGTGCTTTGGGCGCCATACGCACCCATTCAAGCTCACGCTCGAGGGTCTTGCGGCGCTTCGAGGCCTGCTTCTCCTCCTGAGCCATACGCTTGGTCTTCTGATCAAGCCATGACGAATAGTTGCCCTTCCAGGGGATCCCCTCGCCACGGTCAAGCTCAAGAATCCAACCTGCCACGTGGTCCAGGAAGTAGCGGTCGTGGGTGATGGCGATCACCGTGCCCGGATACTGCTGCAGATGCTGCTCGAGCCAGTCGATGCTTTCGGCATCAAGGTGGTTGGTAGGCTCGTCGAGCAGAAGGATATCGGGCTGCTGAAGCAGGAGACGGCACAGAGCCACACGGCGGCGCTCACCGCCCGACAGTGTAGTCACCGGCTGATCATCCGGCGGACACTGGAGCGCATCCATGGCACGCTCGAGCTTCGAGTCGATGTTCCACGCATCGGCGGCATCAAGCTTGTTCTGAAGCTCGGCCTGACGAGCGAGAAGTGCATCCATCTTGTCAGGATCTTCCAGAACGTCCGGATCGCCGAACGACTCGTTGACCTTGTCAAACTCAGCGAGGAGATCCATGATGGGCTGCACGCCCTCACGCACCACCTCGATCACCGTCTTCGACGGGTCAAGCTGAGGATCCTGCTCGAGATAGCCCACGGAATATCCGGGCGAGAACACGACCTCACCCTGATAGTTCTTGTCAATACCGGCTATGATCTTGAGCAGCGACGACTTTCCCGATCCGTTGAGACCTATGATGCCGATCTTAGCTCCATAGAAAAATGACAGGTATATGTTCTTCAGTACCTGCTTCTGCGGGGGGTAGGTCTTGGACACTCCCACCATCGAAAATATCACTTTCTTATCGTCTGCCATATCTGTTATCGTTTTTTCGGTGCATATTTGGCCGGATAGTCGCAACGGGTGCGTCCGGTCACAATAGCGTTGAGTTTGCCTTTGATGAGCTGGCGGCGTATCATCGATATATGGTCGATATACAGCTTGCCCTCGAGATGATCGCACTCGTGTTGCACTATCCTCGCCAAGAAGCCCGAGATCTCCTCCTCGTGAGGCTGGAAATCCTCGTCGACCCACCGCAGGCGGATGTGTTCCACACGCTTCACGTCCTCCGACAGCCCGGGCAGGCTCAGGCAGCCCTCGCTGCGGCTCACAGGCTCGCCGTCGAGCACCTCGATCTCCGGATTGATCAGCGTCAGCTTCCGTCCCTTACATTCGGGGAACGTGTCGCCCACAGGATCGGCATCGATCACGACGATGCGGTGGTTGAGCCCCACCTGAGGGCCTGCAAGCCCCACCCCTTCCGAGGCATACATCGTGGCATACATATTTTCCACAAGCTCCTTCAGTCCCGGATAGTCCGGGGCTATCTCCGTGCTCACTTTCCTAAGCACCGGATGCCCGTAGAGATAGACTGGTAATCTCATATATACTTTTTCTTGTTTTTGCTTAATGATCGGTCAGATTTTCGACTGCGGCGAGTCGAGATAGGAGTTCAGGATGATCACCGCCGCCATCCGGTCTATGGCTTCCTTGTCCTGCCTTCCCTTCTTCCTCACACCGGCATCTATCATCGCGCGGTGGGCAAGGGTGGAGGTGAACCGCTCGTCCCACATCACGATCGGCATCCCCTCGGGCAGAGCCTTGCGCAGTCGTCCGAGAGCCGGGGTGATATAGCGCATCGATTCCGACGGATCGCCGTTCATGGTCGTCGGCTGTCCCACGACTATCGCGTCAACTTCCTCGCGGCTCACGTAGTCACAGACGTATGCTGTCAGCTCCGCGGCCGGCACCGTGGCAAGCGCCGTCGCCACGATACGCAACGGATCAGTCACGGCTATACCGCAACGTTTCCGACCGTAGTCTATGGCAAGGAGTCGTCCCATATTCCGGATGCAAAGTTACTAAATTTTAGTCTATTCAGCCCCCGAAGCCAACAAAAATTTGCACGAGAGGGAAAAAGTCACTACCTTTGCACAGTGTCTCTCTTAGAGCCACTCCTCGGGGCGTAGCGCAGTCCGGTAGCGCACCTGGTTTGGGACCAGGTGGTCGCAGGTTCGAATCCTGTCACCCCGACCCAATCCCCAAGCAAAACGGGTTTAACTCACTGAGCTAAACCCGTTTCTTTGTATTTCTTTGCATTACCGCAGTACCATCAATTATATCGCACAAAAATTTGTCATTAAACGTTTTATTTATACCTTTGCTGACGACGAACGGCACATGACGCAACAGATATGAAAATCATAGAACTGAACATATCAAAAATCATAGAGATCTGCCAACGATTTCATGTCCGTAAACTATGGGTTTTCGGGTCAATTCTCACCTCCCGCTTTTCCGACAAAAGCGATGTGGATCTGTGTGTTGACTTTGACTGGGACAATATTCCGCTTCTCGAATCGGCCAATAATTTCTTTGATTTTCAGTTTGCCCTTGAAGATCTGTTAGGCCGTAAAATAGACTTAACCGATGATAGTGCCGTTAAAAACCCATATTTTCGTGAAGAACTCAACGAAACGCGCCAACTGATTTATGGATAGAATAGATCTTCCGAAACTCAAGGATGAGATTTTGTCACTACTCCACTCCACAGATCATAGTTTGTAGACTTCCGTGCCGGCGAGGAGGAAGCATCCGGTACCGTAGTCGTCGAAATCCGGTTTGGAATCATACGTGACAGGCTGTCCGTCGCAGGGCTGTTTGCCTGTCCCCTGCACATAGCCGAGTGTTCCGTCAGGCCTCACGGCATCACGAACCATCGCGTTCCAGGCCTTGGCTATGACAGGAACATACGTGGCGGAATCAAGAAGACCGTTGCGCACACCCCAGGCCATACCGTAGACAAACAGAGCCGTTCCTGTAAGCTCCTTACCACCGTAGTCCGACTCATCGAGCAGATTCACATTCCAGAATCCGTCCTCACGCTGGCATTTGCGCAAAGCCTCACACATCATTTTCAGATCTTTTTCATAGAGCACACGATCCGGATCATCGGCATCAAGCTCGTCGAGCACCCTGACGAGAGCCGCCACGACCCAGCCATTGCCACGCGACCAGTAGCAATTCGTTCCATTTGGCGACTTATATGGAGCCACGAAGTCTGCGTCGCGCCACCATAGTCCCTCCTTGGTGTTGAACAGACCGCCACCGATGGAATCACGCGTAGCTACATACATCCTGCGGGCCTTCCGGGCATAACGCCGGTCGCCCGTCACAGCTGACAGCTTGGCGAGAACAGGCATACCCATCTGCACGGCATCAATCCATGTCCAGTCGCCGGTCTGAGGCGTATTGACGAGCATATTGGCCAACGATCGCGTCTTGGTGAGTCGTCCGGGCACCGGACACAGCCGATACAGGTCTATATACGTCTGCGAGCAGCAATAATTGTCGGCATTGCGGGTGGTAGTGTCATCCCTTCTCATACCCCAGCCGAATCCCTCGGCCCAGTCTGTGGCATAATCCAGCAGACGGTTGTCCGGATAGATGGAATGTAGAGCCATCAGCCCCTCGAAATATACCGCACGGGTCCACAGATTGGCTTCATAGACCTTCTTGCGAGAGTAATACGGTATCGGTTGCAGCGGATCGGGATGATTGTGCAGATACCGGTCATTGACCTTGATGAGCGTCGACAGCACCTCATTCCTCTGTGGCAATACATCCGGGGCAGATGCTGATGCAACAGCAGCCGCCACGACCGCAACAAGCACGATCAGAAATCTTCTCATCAACATCATATCCTCGAGAGACGGGCAAGATACTTGCCTATTATATCAAACTCTATATTGACACGTGTGCCTACCTTTATGTCCTTGAAATTGGTGTGCTCAAACGTGTAGGGGATGATGGCCACGCGGAACGACCGCAGCTCCGAGTCGCACACCGTCAGACTCACGCCATTGACCGTCACCGACCCCTTCTCGACCGTCACATATCCCTCGCGGGCCATGGCCGGATCCACGTCGTAGACAAACTTGTAGTATCGGCTTCCCTCGACCTCCTCGATGCTCTCGCATACCGCCGTCGTATCGACGTGACCCTGGACTATATGACCGTCAAGCCGACCGTTCATCAGCATCGAACGCTCGAGATTCACCTCATCGCCCACCTTGAGATCACCGAGGTTGCTCCTGTCGAGAGTCTCCTGAATGGCCGTCACCGTATATGATCCGTCGTCGTGAAGCGACACCACAGTCAGACACACACCGTTGTGGGCCACACTCTGATCAATCCTCAGTTCGTTGGCAAACGAGCACTTCACTCTCAGATCCACATTGCCGTCCCGGCGTGTAACGCCCGTCACACGGGCAGCCTCTTCTACTATTCCTGAAAACATATTTGTCACTGTATTTTTACATTCGTTTTTGACGTGTTGCAAATTTAAATATTTTTCCCGACATTTGCCTTATGAAGAAAAGCTTTTTATACACCCGTACCGGCGATGCAGGCCAGACATCACTCGTAGGTGGGACACGTATCCCCAAACACGCTCCCCGTGTATGCGCATACGGCGAGATAGACGAACTCAACGCCCACATCGGCCTGCTGCAGGCCTTCTGCGCGCCAATGGATGACACCGCCCCAGACGCAGCCCTGCTCCTATCTGTCAGCTCGCGTCTCTTCGACATCGGCGCACACCTCGCCACGCCCCTCACCCCCGACGACGAGATGCCCGGTGTGGTGCCCGAAGCCGCCATAACCGCACTCGAGGACCGCATCGATACCCTCGATGCCCTCCTGCCCCCTCAACGCTCCTTCATACTCCCCGGAGGCACCGTAGAGGCAGCCCACGCCCACGTGGCCCGCACCGTCTGCCGCCGCGCCGAGCGCGCCATACTCTCTTTCATAGAGGAGACAGGCGAGAGAGTGGATCCCGATGTGCTCCGCTATATCAACCGCCTCAGCGACTACCTCTTCATACTTGCACGCCGCCTCAACCACCTCGCTTCCATCCCCGATATCAACTGGGAAAAGAGCGATGCGTGACCGTCTTGCGGATCGCCGCAGGATCAGTCGAGGAAGCCGGGAGCGAGGATGAAGGTGCCGATAGAGATGCCGAAGTTCCAGCCGCGTCCACCGGTGGCATAATTGCCGTATGCGGCGATGGTGCCGAACGGCAGTTTCAAAGCAGCATCGACCTCTCCGAAGAATTCGGGGTCATGCAACCATCGGCCGTAGCGGGCCGAGACGCCGTCGGATCCGCGCTCGATCTTCCGCGCCGGAAGAAAGCCGTTGAACGAACCCCGGACAGCGAACGATTTGGACAGCTTCAGAACCGGCATAATTCCGGCTGTGACGAAGGAGTTGGCCCGCAGGGATGATGAGAAAGTGCTGAACGTCACCGGAGTGGGATGGATGGTCGGTGCGGCCACGATCGAGGCATCATAGGTCGGCAGCAGCTTGCGGGAGGATATCAGAGCACGGATGTCGCCACCTATGGATATAAGTTTAGAGACCGAAATATAATGGGTGATACCGAGGTCGGCCTGCAGCCAGTGGACACTACGGGTGGTTTCGGCGGGATTGTCGTTTCCGTCACGGTGATGGTATTTTCCGGCCACGGCCATTGCCCCGAGCGCGATTGAGGTTCCCTCGGTGGGTTCAGTGGAGGAATTAAGCGTGTTGCGCTCCCATTTCAGCGAAATCTGCCCGAGATTGAATATTCCTCTGATCTTATCGTCGGGGTCCGAGGTGGAAAGTCCGGTGTGGTATGAGTCCGTGAGGTGTCCGAATCCGATACCGGCATCAAAGCGTGTGCGCAGCGTGGGTCCTATGGTATAGAACGTCTGAAGGAACGCTTCGGAGTGATGTATGAAGTCCGGAGCCGAGACCTGGTAGAAAAGCTTCTCTGTCTCGTGATATTTTTGCTGCGATACCACCACCCGGGCCGTATAGGCCGACGGGCTGTATGTGTTGAACAGGAATTTGAACGATCCCTCGGCGGCCATGTAGCTCTGGCCGAGCCAGGTGTTGACATCGGCGTTCAGACTCTTGAATCCGAGGGAATTGTAACCTCCATGGAAGAAGAGCATACTGTTGGTCGACGATGAAATATAGCCCCCGATGCCAACATTGTAGTCCTCCTTCACCACTGCCTTGTAGTGGAGAGCGAAGGCACTGTCGGTGGGATTGTAGACGGGATACGGAACGAAATTCTGCAACTTTCCGGATGAGATGGCGCGGTAGTATGCATCCTTGGCCTCCGGAAATGTCGACACGGTCTTGCCTTTCCTGACGAAAAGCGACTCAAGATAACGGTTCTCCTTATCGGTGCCACCCTCGACAGTCACGGTGTCGATCCGGATCTGAGGTGTGGCGGTCTTGAACCGCGCGCGCCGATCCCCTACCTGTGCAGACGGGACAGACGAGCGTACTTTCATCTTCACGGAGTCAACCATCTCCAGACCCCTGCGGTAGCCTATATCATAGATCTCCTGATATTTCCCGAAGTCAAGCAGCGAGAATTCGTCGAGGTCTATGCGTATGCGCACACCTTTATCGTAGGGAAACGGATAGTTGTCAGGAATCTGAATCATAGCCTCAAGCTGCGACACTGGATTGCGCGTGGAGGGCGGTGCATCCTTCGAGCCCACGTCGATTCCCACGAGTGCGTCGGGATTGAACACCTCCATCATCACGTCGACAGGAAAATTGTCGTAAACACCGCCGTCATACATCGGTACCCCGTCAAGCTCGATCGGCTCGAACACCATCGGGAAGGACATGGACATCCTCACGGCATCAGCCAGCGATCCGCTCCCGAGTATGACCTTGTGCTTGGCATAGACATTGGAGGTGACACACCTGAACGGGACAAACAGACGGTCGAAATCTCCGGAGCATTGGGCTGTGTAGGGATCGAAAATCTCCGGAAACGCCATATTCATGGGTATGGGGTTGATAAGACTTGCCGGAAGCACGGACGTGACGCTCGTGGAGTCCTTCCCGAGGTTTATGGTGACAAACGAGGGGGTCTCCGGTGTCCTCAGAAAATAATAGGTGTCATCCGGATCGATCGTACCGGTTGACCAGTAGCCGAAGCCCGGCGATTTGATCATGTCGATCATCTCGGCCGGAGTGAAGCCGGAAGCATACAGTCCGCCCACGATGGCACCCATCGATGTTCCGGTGATGTAGTCTATGGGGATATCGTTTTCCTCGAAAGCCTGTATCACACCTATATGGGCGATGCCTTTCGCACCGCCACCGCTCAGCACGAGTCCCACTGTGGGTCGTCCGTTGCCGTGGAGAGCCACCGCTCCCGTCAGTGCCGCCAGAATCACGGCTATCCCTTTAGGTCTCATAAATAAATAGTTGTCCGGTTGTGATTTACTGATATAACAACCATAGTGATGCTTTGGATTGCATACTTGATTGAAAAATCGTAACTTTGCCACGTGATGAAACCGATTTTTCTAATAGGATATATGTGTAGCGGGAAGACCACGCTCGGGCGTGCGCTGGCCGTAAGGACCGGTCTGCCATTCGTGGATCTTGACGATCTTATAGAGGAGCGGGCGGGATGTCCGGTGAAGGAAATCTTCGCCACAAAAGGAGAGAAAGCGTTCCGCGAGATGGAGCGCGAGGCTCTTGCCACCGCTGCGACACTGCCCGACGGAGCCATAATAGCCTGCGGCGGCGGAACCCCATGCTACGGCGACAACATGGAGTTCATGAACGGGCGCGGACTGACTGTCCATCTCGTCGTGTCCGACAATGACCGGCTGCTCACCCGCCTGCGCGAGGGCAAGGCCAAGCGTCCGCTTATCGCACACCTGTCTGACGGAGAGATCGAATCCTTCATCACCGGACAGATGGCCTCACGTCGACCCTACTACACGCGGGCGGCAGAAGAGTTTGACAGCTCAAGGCTTGAGAATGAAGCCGAAGTAGAGGAGACTGTCAGTATGTTTATCAGCAAATTCATAGACTCATGAATGTTCCGACTCCGCTTGAACAGCCCTGCGAGACCGCAACCGCGCGCAGATCGCTCACCATAGGCCTGCCATCGTGCTGCGATCAGGCAGAAAGACGCTTCCCCCTCACTCCGGAAGGTGCGGGCAGACTCATTGAACGCGGATTCAGGGTGAGGATGCAGGAAGGGGCTGCAACCTCGATCCATTATTCAGACGCGGCTTATGTCAGAACCGGAGTGGAAATAGTGTCGCGCAAGGAGGCTCTCGCTTGCGACATCGTGATACATCCTGCATCGCTGTCGCCTGCCGACATATCGTCCATGCGGCGCGGGGCGATGCTTCTGACTCTGCTCCGTTCGGCTTCGTCAGACAGTATGTCCATACGCCAGCTCCTCAACAGGCATATTCTGGCCGTGGCTCTCGATCTGGTGGAGGATTCCGAGGGTAATACGCCGTTTTCCGACATTCTGGCCGAGATCGACGGCAGAGCTTCAGTGGCCATCGCCTCGTCTCTTCTCGCAGATGCCCGCAGAGGCAAGGGGATACTCCTCGGCGGCGTGGCCGGAATCATCCCCTGCGAGACTCTGATAATCGGATCCGGCATCTCGGCCTGTGCAGCCGCCATGTCTGCCATGGGACTCGGCTCGACCGTGAGGATATTCGACAACGATGTCTATTCACTGCGCAGGGCTGCCCGGCAGCTCGGCGGAAATGTGATCACATCCTCGCTGCACCCCCGCACGCTCGAAAGCGCGCTCCGCTCTGCCGACGTGGTGATCGTCACCCCTACACGCGATAAGTTCATGCTCCACAGCGACACCGTCGGGATCATGAAGCGCGGGGTTGTCACTTTTGATCTCAATCCTGATGCTGACGGCTCGGCCTTCCCGTCGATGTTTCCCGTGGATCTCGCCATGGCATCGGCCGTAGAGGCAAGCGAGAGGATCAACGGCCGTATATGCTTCGTCCATGCCGGAAATGCAGTGGCCCGTACCGCCGCCATGGCTCTCAGCAACACCCTGCTCACATTCATGGAGAGCATACTCAACTGCGAGGGACCCACCAATGCCCTCAAGCTTCATCCCGGTATGCAGAAGGCCACACTGACATTCTTCGGCAAAATAGTCAATCCGCGCATAGCCGCCACAATGCGTACACGCAGTGTCGACATAGCCATATACCTCACTCTGTCCTGATGGCTCCAAGAAAGAAATTCTACGTGGTCTGGGAAGGGTATGCCACCGGTGTGTTCGACTCATGGGAGGAATGTGAGCTTCACACCAAGGGATATCCCGGCGCGAAATTCCGCAGCTTCAACACCCAGGAAGAAGCCGTGAGAGCCTTCAGAGGCGATCCGGCCGACCAGATGGACATACTCACGGCCATAGCCAAGCATCGCCCGGAACCGGTAAATTACGCAGCCTTTCCGGAAATAAAGCTCGACTCGCTTGCCGTGGATGCGGCGTGCTCGAAAAATCCCGGCCCGGTGGAATACCAGGGCGTATGGGTGAGAACCGGGGAGAGGATATTTCATGCCGGTCCTTTCGATGGGGGTACCAACAATATAGGTGAGTATCTCGCGCTCGTCCACGGACTCGCACTGCTGAAAGCCCAAGGGCGTCCGGATACGCCGATCTACACCGACTCGCGCACCGCACGGTCGTGGGTGAGAAACCGCCAGCCCAAGACATCGCTGCAGCGCACTCCGCAGAACACCGGACTCTTCGAGATGCTTGACCGGGCCACAGCCTGGCTCCATGCCAACCCCACCACCAATCCGATACTTACGTGGGACACCCCGGCGTGGGGCGAAATCCCCGCCGATTTCGGCAGGAAATGATCACAACGAGTCCCTGCGGCGGATCCTGATGGGGATCACACCCTCCTCCGGCATCTCGTCGACCACAAGGATGAGGTGTCCGCCACCTCCGGCACCAGCCATCTTCCACGCCAAAGCCCGGTCTTTCCACTTGTCGATATATGGCTGCACTTCCGGTATCATCATGGCCGGAAACATCGACACCTGAGCTTCGAACGAATCCCTGAATGCCTCGGCGAAACCGTTGAGATCACGACTCAGCACGGCATCCCAGCATCGCGAGGCTGCCTCTGTGAGACGGCCTACTTTTTCGGGTGTTATGTCCTTGCCCTCCACTACCGAGCATCCAGGACGGCGGGGGAACATTGGCACGAGACACAGATGGCTTTCAAGCCATGACAGCACAGCCTCATCCTCACACTTCTCGATCTTGACGGGCCAGTAGTGGCCGTCGTATAAATGACGCGACAGACCTGACACACAAATACCTATTGCATCCTGTGCGCCTGAGATATGCTCATTATGCTCCGGATCATTCTCGAAGCAGAAAAGCAGGCGCGCCAGAGTCTCCTCGTCGCCGTTGGGAAGCTCGTAGGGCCATATTTTCTTGGCCGCGTTGCGGGTCGATGTCGACATTCCGCCCCTCTCCATAAATTCCACCGTCGGCTCGAGCGAGAGAGTCAGCGCCCATCCGTGGCCATGCTCCGACACGTATGGCTGATCTATCCATGTCCCGGCTATGTCTATGCGATAAGGCAGATGCGACCTTACATTGGTGCGCAGCGATGTCGTGGAGCGGGCTTCAAGCCCATCGTCGGGGAGCCGTTCGAGCACGACATACCTTATCCCCCTCTCCTCACAGAATCGACGCTTCACGTCAGAGCCACCGTCGGAATTGACCACAAACACATCAGGCTTCACCCGGTCCACGGTCTCTATGAAGTCCATCATGCCCGATCCGGGATTAATGAACGCATCCTTCACGTAACGGATGGCCTTGACCATATATAACCTCTCCTTTTCGGAATATACGGTGCGGCGGTTCTTCAACTCCTCGATGGTCTTGTCGGAGCCGATCCCCACATAAAGATCTCCAAACTGGGCGGCCTGCTTGAAAAAGGCCACATGGCCGCTGTGAAGCATATCATAACAACCGGAAACAAAGACTTTCATGCTGCATTGTCTGTATAGAATCTCCTGCAAAGGTATGATTTAAATCACGATTATGCAAAAACCGCACGTCCTGCAACGGCAAAGGAAGGATGATTTGACATACCTACATTTATATAATGGTGAGAACGACCGTGCTTGACCTTCTGCACTAATCCTGTTTCAATAAGTTCATTTAAATAGCGAGTTGTGGTACAGCTAAAAAAGAAGATGTCGGAAACTACCTGCGTCCCCAACATCTTGTAAATCAGTTTGTATTTCAGCGACTTTCGTCGCGTTTTTTAGTTAGTATTCGTCTTCGTTGAACCAAATATAGAATATTGATTTTCAATGGTATAATGTAATTTTAGAAGTATTGGGGGACGTGTATTAAACCATAAAACACTATAGATAACCATTATACCATCGACGAGGTATTGAAAATAGGGTAAATTCATCCTCTTTCAAAAAGAGGAATATTCGTCTTTTATCTATCCTCGTTCTCGTTGACTGAGGTAGATTTGCGCCCTCGGTTTCCGCTCTTGGTAATTAGGACTCCTTTACGTATGATGCAATGCGAGTTTTGATACGACTTATCTTCGCTCAGACCATAATTGCGGAGTGAGCCGTAAGAGATACCTAACTGCTGAGGTGTGAAATAATCGTAAATGCTTGCGAGGCTTCCGAAATAATGATGCTTTCCGTCAACCTCGACGTGAATAACTGTTCTGTCCATGCTGATGAGGTGTTTGTTTTCGGCAAAGTTACTTCTATTATTGCAAATATTAAAGAAGTGTCATATATTTAACATTCTTTAGCTATCTAAAGTTGCATATATTGAATATATGTCATAACTTTGCATTGTCAAACAGAAATAATAACACTTAACACTTCAAAGATATGATAACCGCTATCGTAATCAACAACGCAACTGCCAACCGTGCCACAGTAATCGCCACTCGTACCGAATCTGCCGAAATGGGCGTGATGAAGGCAATGCTCATTGATACCCTAAAGGTGAAACTCGCCAACGGTATCGCACACTTCGTATTTAAGAAAAAGGACGGCTCTTTCCGTGAGGCTTGGGGTACAACTCAGAGTAATTTCGCCAAAGCGAAAACCAACGGTCGAGGTGTGAGCCGTGAATGTTTCAAGACAACGGCTTATTTCGATGTTGAATGCGGAGAATGGCGGTCGTTCAGATGGGAGAACATAGTGCAAGTCTTCTAACAACGGTAAGAGGGGCGGTCAAGCCATCGCCCCCCAATATTCACTTTCTTTGAGATTTGAATATCGTCATAAAATCAAACAATTAATCAACCGACACAATACGGTATATACATTAACCTAAACAACAATACAAAAATGAGCGTAAAAGGAACAAGAACTACAGCAGACTATATAGAATGGAACACAATGCTAACTCTCATCCGTAGGCTCTACAAAGATGGTGATTTTACAATGTCGCTTTTCATTGGATGCGGCTGTTTCTTCGGATTGCGAGTGTCTGACCTCCGTCGGCTCACATGGAGAATGTTGCTTGAGTCTGACCGCTTTGTCCTCAACGAGCAAAAAACGAATAAGCGTCGCGTTGTAAAAGTTAACATTGACTTCCGTAGTCATATCGAAAAATGTATGTTTGCTTTGGGAGTTGAGGATATGGACAAACCTTGCTTCATGTCAAGAAAAAATATGGTGATGTCAACCCAACGCATCAATGTGCGTCTGAAAGAGATTAAAGAACGGTATCACATCAAGGTTGACAACTTTTCCTGCCACTCGTTGAGGAAAGCATTCGGGCGCAGGGTGTTTGAACAGAGTGGTGAAAATGCACAGTTGGCACTCGTGAAATTGTCCGAACTTTTTAACCATTCATCAGTTGCCATTACCAAAATTTATCTCGGATTACGCGAAAAAGAACTACTTGAAACCTACGATTTGCTTGATTTTTAAGACGCTCAATTAAATACTCATCGAGACAAGGGCGTACTTTCACGAAAAATTGCTATCTTTGCACCGTGATTCCGAATGGGGTCACGGACATATTAAGGAAGCGTTTTCGCATCGTTCCAAATTGCTGAAACTTCGACAACTTCACAATGAAATACGGAATGGTGGTGAAAGTACGCTCTCTTTGGCTTGTAATATCACGACATTTCATGATATACGGTCAAAGCGGAGCTCTATCACTGGCCGTATTTCAAGGAAGTCGAAGTCCTCAGCAATTTGGCAAGTGAAGAAGGACTCCGCTTTTCTGTTATGCTCCTTAAATGTACTAAAATTTTGCTGTGTCGATAGAGTCCTCGCCACAAGGAACAGAAATGCAAATGAAGAAGTATCTTTATTTCTTGTTTGTGGCGATTTTCGCTACAATGTCGGTCGCTCTCACATCTTGTGGAGACGATGATGATGAGCCTTCAGCAGGAGGCAAGTATTCATGCAATCTTACAGTGAATGGTACTAAATTCCCTGCAAAAACAATCGCAGGAGAGGTGTGGAATCACAACGGATTCGATGCACTCACCGTATGGGTTAATGATGCAACCAATGACAACTACCTCATCTTTGAGACAACAGAGATTGATGGTCTTACTAATGGAGTAAATATCACAAATGATTGCTCCATTGACCTCAGTCTAAGCGATGATACCTTTGTGATGGGCGCGGAGGTGAGAAGTGGTAATGTGGCGGTTACAGATGTTGACCTCAACGGAAAGACAATCACAGTACAGTTCAGTAATGCTAAATTCAATTCCCCTATGGGAGGGGATGTAACTCTGAATGGTACATTTACCTCACCTCTAAACGGTTCTGACAACAAAACTAAACTCTAAAAGCCATGAAGCAATACATTTTTCTTATGTTGGTAATATTCTCTTTGATACCAATGACATCCTGCTCCTCCTCATCTACAGAGAAGACAGAAGCGTCTGAAAGCGTTCAGACCAATCAAGCGGAAATCGATGCTCAGAGACAACAAGACTCCATACGTGAAGCGCAGGCTACAGCGGAAAGATTAAAAAGAGAGGAAGAAGCGCGTATAGCAGCTGAAAAAGAAGCTAAGAAATGGAAGGGCGTTGCCACCCTTTCTGAATTAAAGGATAAACTTCCTGGCACTACATGGGGAGCAACAAGGAAAAGAGGCGACTTCTACTTCAAATTTCACTTTACAACAAACAGTGTCATTATCACATCTTATACAAAGAGTGACTTCAGCGAAGATTCTCGTTTTGGAGGTACAGAAAAGGAAAAGATAGAGGATTGGAGACCAATGAATAATGGCTCTGGGTTCATGGTGGTATCTTGCGAAGAAGGGATAGACCGAAATTCCATTGAATTCCAAACTGGATTCGCCATTTCAAAATTCGTATTTGCTAAAAATAGTCCTACCGTCCAATGGATTCCTGCTGGAGACAATATACCCCTAAAACAAATAGAAGACTAATATGAAAAATCTACTGATGTATTGCATGGCATTTTTTGTCATGTTTATAACGTCATGTTCGGGTAATGGTAACAATAATGCCAAAGAATCCGAAGAAACCGTGGCTGAAGACACGATACCATATTGTGATAGTGTAAGTGTTGCGGTTGCTACTTCCAAGCCTTCAAAATGGGAGTACACATCCAAAACAGACCCAATGAACGATGCTGTTACCCACATGGCGCATCTCAAAGCGGAAGAAGTCCGTACTGTCAACGGAAAGAAATTACAAATGATACTCCTTATTCATTATGTGGATGGAGGCGAAAGTGCAACTGTATCTTTGGGATTGGATGAGGGATGCTCGATTGACAAATACGCACAAATTAAATATCGTTTTGATAAGGGAGAAGTAGAATCTACCAGTTTCGCCACCACTATCCCCCACCTTATGTTTGTCGCTCATGATGCAAACACTTCAAAAAAGTGGATAAATCGACTCAAACAGTCAGACAAACTTGCCGTCCAAATTCCAACTGACGATGGGTCAAGTGTGACTTATACTTTCCAAACAAATGGTCTAAATTGGGATTATTCACCAAGTGTGACAGAAACCTCATCGAAAGCACCTGCCAAAGAAGAACAACAAGTACCAAAGTGGTTGATTGGCAGATGGGTTAGAGAGCGTATTGATTATACCTATTCAGAAATAATTTATGAAATCATGGTATTTAATGAGAGTACGTTCACCTTTAGCGAGAAATCAAGTGATAGCGGACGAGCCACAAAAGGAGTACCTATCCCATATTATGTAAAAGACAATGTAATATATAATAGCAATAATAATGAACCATTGCTCCGTATTAACTCCTCAAACAAAACCTTGTCACGCTATCAATATCCCGACGATGTGTATAAGAAGAAGTGATAGCCCGATATTCACTTCGGAATATTAGTGAATATTGCAAATATGTGTAATTGTGTGATTATTAGAAAAATCGGGTCGTTCAATACAATTCCACCTCAACACAACATTCACTTGTGATGAGGTGGAACCTTTTTTGAATGTCCACACGTTAGTATTTAGGCAACTCGGTCGAGAATATCATTCAACCATGTTAAATCTATCGGATGGAGTGATTGGCTTAGCTCACGATATACGGCTATGGTTTTATTTACACTATTCCGATTTTTATAGAATTCAAGGAATAGTCCTTTAATTTTGCCTATATTGTAATCGAAATGCTCTAACACGACACTTTTCTCAAAGTCTCGCAATTTCTTGACATCCTTTTTGCCCTTTGGCAATACGATTCCATCCAAAATTGTCTGCCTAATAGGGTTTGCTTCAGCATTAAGTACTGTTGGCAGGGATGTGTCTGAAATTTTCAGAGCGTCACGGATAGCTTTCATCGTTCTTAGATTGAGTTCAAAGCGTGTCATGCCTTTGAAATAATCCAACACTCTCTGTTTATTTTCAGATGTAGTGATGAAATCCGTGCTGTTCTTTTTACCCATTTCGGTTTCCTTATTATAGATGGAAAGCCTACGCTGGTATTTCTTTGATTTTACCGTTTTGTAAAGCACGAGACCATTGGTTTTGTATTCCGCAACAGCCCAGTTGGGAGTGTTGATATTTGCCGTTATAAGCCTCGACAACTTGTGAATATCAATATCATCCACATCAGTCGTAACATCGCATAACCCTACTTCGCCGTGGGTCAAAAGGATATTCTCATTAAGATTGAATATCCCCATGCTATTTATTCTGTCGATGCAAACACTGAATGTCTCGGCATTTATAAGTTCTGGATAACGTTCCCCAAGAATCTTTCCAGTAAACTCGATGCTTACGGTCTGTTCCTTCGGAGAAACGTTCACATGAAGTGAGGGACTATCTTGATTGAATACAAGATGTAGTTCCCCATTGACGGTGTTTTGGTCAAATTTGTTATTATCCTCATATCCGTTTATTGCGGATATTGGGGCAACAATGAGAATTTTATCGAATTGTATCATTGCATTGTTGATTTTAGACTCCATTTTGGAGCGGTTTATCACTTTGAGAAGTAGGGATTGTAGGTTCTGTAGGCGTGGAGGTCGGTTTGTTTGGGATTCCTTTCCAATACTCCTTCAACCCATTGGATATTGCCTCCTTGTGTGTCATGCTCTTGACTCGTCCTTTGAGTGACTGCGAAATCTTCATCTTTGTCATGTCCGACAATTCACGATAGTGTCTTTTAGAGTTATTCATTCCTTTATTATGGTTGCTACCAATAAATAGTATGGTAAATCTGAAAAGATAAAACCATTGAAATGTCTATAGTGAAATTTTCACTCGGCAAAGGGAGTAGAGGTTACTAACGCTTAGTGAGATAAGCGTAAATAAAAGGCGGAATACGGTGATTATATCGTTGGGTGATAGGGGGTAGTGGTTGGTATTATGGTGGAATTTACAAACCAACCCTTTTCGTGGGGATTGTGGTCATGCCCTTCGTGGATTAACTATCGGCTCTACCTTGCAGAGAGTCATGAAATTTTGAATATCTTCGGGAGTGTACCAGTATTTGTCACCTACTTGATGGAAACCCAACAATCCATCATCGCGATACTTCTTTAGCAGTTTGTCTTGGATTCCAAGCACATCCTTTACCTCTCTATTCCCATAGAGTTTGGTCGGTGTGATATGGTTACGTAGGGAATTGACCTCATCAATTAAGGTCTTTACTGTGTTGGTGAGTACGGTTAAGTCTCGGACGCTCACCATCGCCATCTCTGTCAGAGATTCGTTAAGGTTATTTTGTGTTACCATTTCAACCCTCCTCCTCGAGGGGTTGCGCATCTTTCGGGAGAAGCACCTTAATGGTGAAGGTTGCTTATCTCCTAATGTCGATTACTCGACTCAACCTGCTTAATTGCAGGGCAGCTCGATGTCGCTTATTGCTTAACTGCGATGCAAAGGTATAACGTAGAACACTCCCTTGTCAAGTTATCAGTGTTAAATTATGTTTAGTTCTACAAATAGCCATGAATAACCATAAAACACTCTTCTTATATTTGACGAGATGCTAAAAATTGAAGTTTAGTCTCCCCATAACCTCATCCTGCAATGTTGATGGGAGGAATTGAGCATAAACCTTTTCAGTTACCATAATCGAACTATGCCCCATCAATCGACTAATCACATGAACATCCACACCCTTGTTAAGAGCAAGAACGGCAAAGGTGTGTCGGGCGACGTGCATCGTCAGATTAAATCGAAGTCCTATTTTATCCCCAAGTGTTTTGAGCGATGTTATGATAGCTCTGTTCTTGTTTAACCTCATCCGTTTTAATTCACTTTCATCGCTGAGGTCAAAGTTGTCAGATAGCAATCCGAACACAAAACGCCCTTGACTGCGATTCCTCCACCGCTTCAGTATTTCCATCGCTCCATCGTTCAACGGAATAGTGTGGATGCGGTCTGATTTGTATATAACCTTTCTGATTTCTCGATTTTCAAAGTTTATTGATTTCCATTCAAGTGTAATAAGGTCGGAGATGCGTAGTCCGCAGGCATAAAATGAGAATAGGAATAAGTCTATATAGTCACGCGTGCGTGGGTATTTGACAGTATTAAAGAGGTCTGCGAACTTTCGTAATTGTTCCTCTGTCAGATAATGAACCTCCGAAGCATCCTCCTCGCCCTGCTCTAACCGTGAGGGAAGGTACATCCGTGTTAATTCATCGTAAATTGAAGAATCAATGAGTTTTTCTGATGAAGCACGTCGGGCTGCTTTGATGATTGGTGTCAGAGCCTTGTTAATTGTCTCGTTTGTATTTCCGTTTCCTTGCCTCCAAAATATGTAATCACGGATGAGGTCAATCGACAACTCCTTTATGTATAAGGAATCCTCGCCATGTTGTTGACGAAGGAATTTACGAAACATATTGAATCCGCAAAGGGCATTATCGCGGACGCTTACCCCTATTCGTTGTAATTTGTATTCCTCATTGATTACCTTGATGGCAAACTCAATAAAATCGTCGGTATTTCTAACACCTTTTGGCACGACACGACCTTGAGCCAATGCTCTCAACGCATCTATGGTTAGACGATGTTTTTGCGAATAGTCAAACACACGCTCGTCTATTTCCCTCCGCATTACATCCAGTTGTCGGTTGAGCTTAGTTGCAAACGGATGTGAAGTAGATATTTCCTTCTTCTTTTTATCGAAATATTTCTCCTCGACCCATACCTCGGTTGCTACCTTAGCGTGTTTGGATTGAAGCACATAATCTATATACACACAATAACGCCCATTAGCATCGGGGTTGCGGTCGGTGCGGAGGATGAGGTTGCCTTTTATCTTTGTCGGCTTAGGTCTGCCCATGTTAACTTGATTTACTATCCAAATTTTAGGAATATTTTCTGCAAAGTTAACAATTTTGGGGACGCGAACCAAGCTATTTAGGGATAAAAAAGAAGATGTCGGAAACTACCTGCGTCCCCAACATCTTGTAAATCAGTTTGTATTTCAGCAACTTTTGTCGCTTTTTAATTTAGTACTCATCCTCGTTGAAGAAGAAGTCTTCTTTGGAGGGATAGTCGGGCCAGATGTCTTCTATACATTCGTAGGTGTCGCCTTCATCTTCCATTTCCTGAAGGTTTTCTATCACTTCGAGCGGGGCGCCCGAACGTTGGGCGTAGTCTATCAGTTCCTCCTTGGTTGCCGGCCAGGGGGCGTCCTCCAATTTTGATGCAAGTTCCAGAGTCCAGTACATGGTGTTTCGGGATTATTTCTGTGGGTTGTTTGTTTTGTTTCGTTTTGGGTGCGCAAAGATACGCAATTTCTTTATAATACAACTGAGAATGTAGGTGGTTTCGTATAGTATTTGCTTTTTTTATTCCTTATATGTTATTTTATGTTAATATACGGATCTTTTTGTAACATCGTTGTGGAAGTTTTGTAACTAAGTTGTAACTTTGTCGCTTGAAAACGCAGGTATAATACCCACAATTAACCATATTCATGAAAAAGTATTCATTGATTCATTGCCTTGTTGGTGTGTCGTTTGCGCTCGTAGTCGGGTGCAAGGCTGCCGGATCGGGAGATGCAGCGTCGGTTGCTGACAAGTATCCCCAGGCTATCAACGAGTCAGTGAAATTCAATAGCGACAGTGCCTACTCCTACGTGGAGCAGCAGGTTGCCATGGGTCCCAGGATTCCAGGGTCTTCCGGCTCGGCACGTTGCGTCGACTACATAGCTTCTGAGCTCCGCCGCCACAAGGCGGATACCGTGGTGCTCCAGCACGGAAAGGTCAAGGCCTTCAACGGTGAGGAGCTTCCCATTACCAATATAATGGGGTCGTTCAATTCGTCCGCACGCAAGCGTGTGCTTCTCGCTGCTCACTTCGACACACGTCCCTGGGCCGACAATGATCCGGTGGAGGAAAACCGCCATGATCCTATTCCGGGTGCCAACGATGGCGCGAGCGGTGTGGGAGTGCTTCTTGAGGTAGCACGCCAGCTCGGGGGTAAAACTCCTGAAATAGGTGTGGATATGCTGTTTGTCGATGCCGAGGACTACGGACAGATGTCCGGATTCTCCAATCATGACGAGACATGGTGTCTCGGCACCCAGTACTGGACGGAAAATATGCCATATACGACAGATTCACTGCCCGTCTACGGTATACTCGTGGACATGGTAGGCGGAATGGGTGCGAAATTCCACCGTGAATACATCTCCGACAGGATTGCACCCGAACTTGTGGACAAGGTTTGGGCCATAGCCGACAAGTCCGGCTTCGGTGAAAAATTTGTCAACAAGCTTGGTGGCGGCGTAGTTGATGATCATGTGTTTCTCAACAGAGCCGGCATTCCTACCATTGACATAATCGAGTCAAAAAATGACCAGACCATGTCATTTCCCGCCAACTGGCACACCACCACCGATGATATGAACCATATTGATCCGGCCACACTCAAGGCCGTCGGTCAGACGGTGCTCAACGTGATCTACAACGAGACAACCTGACTATTGTTTTTACATACTTATCCTATTCTCAGAGAGTCTGCGTGGCCTGATGGTGACGCAGACATTTTTTTGCCACTAAACCTTTCGCAAAAAGACCGGTCAAAATCCAGGGCCGTTTTGTAAAGTGAGGATAAATCGCTAACTTTGCGGTAAAATAGACCATTTCTTCTATCACAGATATGCGTTTTGATGAGTTAGAGCTTAGTGACGATGTGCTTGACGCGCTTGATGCGATGCGTTTTGGCGACTGCACCCCCATCCAGGAGCAGGCCATACCGGTAATCTTTCAGGGGCGCGATCTTATAGCCGTGGCCCAGACAGGCACCGGAAAGACCGCCGCATATCTGCTCCCGGTGATAGATATGCTCGCCGACGAGCCGGAGCCTACGGCCGTGAGCTGCATAGTGATGGCTCCAACCCGCGAGCTCGCCCAGCAGATCGACCGCCAGCTCGAAGGATTCTCCTACTACCTCCCCATCTCAAGCGTGGCCATATATGGCGGTACTGACGGCAAGGAGTTTGCCCGCCAACAGAGAGGCCTGAAGACCGGCGCGGATGTAGTGATCGCCACTCCCGGCCGGCTCATAGCCCATCTGCAGCTCGGCGGTATAGACCTGTCGAAAGTGAAATACTTCATACTCGATGAGGCCGACCGTATGCTCGACATGGGATTTTTCGACGACATAATGCAGATAGTCAAGCATCTGTCTCCAGAGCGTCAGACTCTTATGTTCTCGGCCACGATGCCTCCCAAGATCCAGCAGCTCGCCAAGGCCATACTCCGCAATCCGGCAGAAATCAAGATCGCCGTATCCCGTCCGACGGAGAAAATATCACAGAGTGCCTGCATCTGCTATGAGCGGCAGAAAACACCGGTGCTCAAACACCTCTTCAAGACCATTGGATCCAAGAGAGTGATAGTGTTCGCATCCTCAAAACTCAAAGTTAAGGATCTCGCCAAGGAACTGCGTTCAGCACACTTCAAGGTGGCCGAGATGCACTCTGATCTCGAGCAGGATCGCCGCGAGCAGGTGATGCTTGACTTCAGGGCAGGACGCACCGACATACTCGTGGCGACCGATATCCTCGCAAGAGGCATCGATATTGACGACATAGCACTTGTGGTCAACTACGATGTGCCACGCGAAGCCGAGGACTACGTGCACCGCATAGGCCGCACGGCAAGAGCCGGAGCCGGAGGTGCAGCCGTCACCCTCGTCGGAGAGAAAGAACAGAGATGGTTTGGAGACCTTGAGAAATTCCTCGGCTACGAGGTGGCCAAACAGACGCTACCTGAATCAATCGGAGAAGTGCCTCCCTACAATCCCGGCAGACGCAGAGCTTCCGGACCCGGACGGGGGAGAGGCGGGCAGAGCCGCGGACGCAGATATGGCAACAAAACCGGCAAAACCGGCAACAAAAACAAGAAACAAAAAACCAATCATAAATCTTGACATCATGACCATCAAGCAGCTTCTCGCTTTCATACCGGTTCTTGCCACATTCGGGGCAGGCGCAGAGGTGACATCGATACTGCCTCCACAGGAACCACGAAACATAATCTACAATTATGTTCCTGTCGACAGCACCGCCTTGATCGCATCCAATGACAGCACCATGATGAATCTCAACGAGGCAGGGGAGGAGATCAACGAAGCCTTCTTCGACGACTTCACAGCTCCCTCAGGTTCATTGGCCGAGGCAGAGGAGATGTTTACGCCAGTTGTCACCACCATACTTCCGGAATATAATTTCCGCCCCACAGTCTTCGACAAGCTCCACATACAGGACTCGCTGCATCTCTCCACCACACCCGTAGTCGAATTAGTGGCAGGCGATCCGGAAATAGGAGCATGGATCAACGAGGACGCGTTCCGCAACGACATGATGAACCGTGTGAGACAGAACTACTTCGTCAACAATCCCAACCGTATTCTCTACAACGAGTCACACCTTCCCGAACCACCTAAACAGTTCACAGCCACAGTGGATCCGGAGACAGCCAAGATCGTGATATCCGAGGTCATACCTGAATTCAAGGTACAGCCTAATCTCGAAGTCGTGTTCGGCAAGACACACTGGCTGAAGGAATTCAACATAAACCTGCAATTCTCACAGGCATTCGTGTCGCCAAACTGGTATCAGGGAGGTACCAACAGCATCAACGCCCTGGCCAACATATACTACAACGTGAAGCTCAACCCCATATATCATACCGATCTTCTGTTTGAGAACACTTTCCAGTACAAACTCGGTCTGATGAACGCTCCTGACGACGAGCTACGCAACTACTCCATATCCGAGGACCTCTTCCAGTGGAACATGACCGCCGGCTACAAGTCCACAAAACGTTGGTATTACTCAATGACGGCACAGTTGAAAACCCAGATGCTCAACAGCTTCAAGAAAGGCACCAACGACCTCAAGGCCGCCTTCCTCTCGCCGGTGGAGCTTAATGTCGGTATAGGTATGACCTACAACTACACCAATCCCAAAAAGACACTCACTTTCGATGCATCCATATCGCCGCTGTCATGGAATATGAAAGGCTGTACAAGCCGGCGCATGGATGTTACATCCTTAGGTATAAAGACCGGCCACAGGACAGTCCACGAGATCGGTTCGAGCGCGGAAGGCAAGCTGTCATGGCAGATAAGCGAGAACATAGCCCTGCGTTCACGTCTGTTCATGTTCTCGGACTACAGCTACGTCCAGAGTGATTTTGAAAACACATTGATGTTCACCATCAACAAATTTCTCACCACCCAGATCTACGTCCATCTCCGCTACGATTCATCCACGGATGACAGTGACGACACCGACTGGAGCAAATTCATGATGAAAGAGATTCTTTCATTCGGTTTCACCTACAAATTCTCCACCTGATCCGGGTAAATGAAGACTCTCCTATCTCTCCTCATCCTGCTGACCGGAACATATCTTCCTGCCGCTGCCCGCAGACCGGTACTCGACAATGTGCCGGCCACTTCTGAGTTGCTTCCGGCCTATCGGGAAGATTCCGTCAGGGTCCGTATGTCGTCTCTACCCCTCCATGAAATAGAAGGAATATGGGAATTTGCCGGCGAGGGTACGTATATGGCCATCGAACGAATGCCATCCTCATCCGGAGCCTCCACTATTTACCGCATGGTGGCTGTCAGAAGCTCGGATCTCTCAACACGACCGGGAACCGTGATGGGCTACCTCACTCCTTCATCCCGGCGTGGTGTATATGACGCACGTATATACACAACCCATACCGATGACGGTACACTTCTGTTCAGGCCTGAGACATTCACCGTGACCCTCGGCGACGGTGGTACACGGATAACGGTCAGGCAGTACGGAAAAAAATTCCGTTTCAACTGGTGGCGGCTCATCATCCCATATATGTACCGCAGCGTATTAACACGTGTCGAGCGTCCGTCGGGCGATATAGACGGATGTGTGAGGATATATCCCGCTCCTGCAAAACCTCTTAATCCCCGCTATCTGTGAGAACACTGTCATTAATACTTATACTGCTGACTGCAGCCTGTCTCACGTCCATGGCCGACAACACTCTGAGAGGCAAAAGACTCAAGGTGGCGGATCCTGAGCTTTTAAAACCTTCATACGTGACAGACAAAGACATTGTTCCGGACACGGTGTTCAATCCCTCCGGACAACAGATCACACTGTCGGGCTACGACAAGCCTCTCAACTCCTCGAAAGAGACAATGCTTGTCACCAACAACACTGACCGGACAATCTCCTCCTTGCGTATGGAAATAACATACATGGATCTTTCCGGACGTGAACTGCACAGTGCCACCGTCGACATAGACACATCCATTCCGGCAGGAAGGACCAAGAAGATCGTATTCCCTTCATGGGACACACAACTATCATTCTACTACCATCTCGGCAAGAAACCGAGAACAGACAATGTCACACCCTACACCATAGGATGCGACATCATATACTTCACCACAATAACAGAACAATAAAAATGTCAGAATATCTCTCATCCCATCATCTTCTCGGTCTCGCCATCGGACTGTGTACATTCCTGATAATAGGAATATTCCATCCCGTGTGCATCAAGTGTGAGTATCACTTCGGCACCGGATGCCGGTGGTGGTTTCTTCTTCTCGGGCTTGCAGGCATAGCCGGAGCCGTATGTATCACTGATCCTTTCTGGTCAAGTCTGCTCGGTGTCTTCTCTTTCAGCTCATTCTGGACGATAGGGGAGATTCTGGAGCAGCGCAGGCGCGTGGAGAGAGGTTGGTTCCCCGAAAACCCCAAAAGAAAGAAAAAAACTATGGTCACAGACTAAAAAAAGGTGCCTCTTGAAGGAGACACCTTTTCTTTCTCTTTACCACGTTTGTTTCTTTGTGTAATTTTCAGTTCCAGTCTGTTGAAAAGTCAGCCGTGCTGGCCGAAGTAGCGTTGTCTTGTGTGGGAAGCCAGTCAGAAATGTATTCGTGTACGGTCTTCACCAATTCGGTTGCTGCGGATAAAATGGTTCCGTATCCAAAGTAATCGTTAGAGGAGTTTTCCATCGTAATCTGTGTTTTTTTTTAAGCGATTATGTCTCTTTGTTTTTTAAACAAAGAAAGCCTTTTAAAGTTTACATATTCAATATATTTTAACTAATTTTAATATCAAGCATTAATCTTTATCTTACTATATGCAAATTAATCACAATTTTATCAGCAAATATCGCATCTTTTAGTTACCTTTGTTGTATCTCACCTGTAAATCTACTTATGGATCAATACATAGTATCAGCAAGAAAATACAGACCTTCCACATTCGAGAGCGTAGTGGGGCAGAAAGCCCTCACATCCACTCTTCGCAATGCCATAGCGTCAGGCCGTCTTGCCCACAGCTATCTGTTCTGCGGATCCCGTGGGGTAGGCAAGACCTCATGTGCGCGTATTTTCGCCAAGACAATAAACTGCCTTAATCCCACTCCTTCCGGCGAGGCTTGCAACGAATGTGATTCATGCCGAGCCTTCAACGCCGGTAATTCAATGAACATAATAGAGCTTGACGCCGCCTCCAACAATGGTGTCGACTCCATACGCGAACTCGTCGATCAGGTTCAGGTGCCTCCATCCATGGGTAAATATCGCGTGTTTATTGTCGATGAGGTCCATATGCTGTCAGCCTCAGCCTTCAATGCCTTCCTCAAGACACTCGAAGAACCGCCATCATACGTGATATTCATTCTCGCCACCACCGAGAAACACAAGATCATACCTACCATCCTTTCGCGATGCCAGATCTACGACTTCAACCGAATCACCATCCGTGACATCATCGACCATCTCGCCTATGTGGCGGCTCAGGAAGGATTCACAGCCGAACCTGCCGCCCTCAACGTCATAGCCCGCAAAGCCGATGGCGCGATGCGCGATGCTCTCTCAATCTTTGACCAGGTGGCCGCTTCATCGAGGGGTAACATCACATATCAGAGCGCCATTGATAATCTTAATGTTCTCGATCATAGATACTATGACAGGCTGCTCGACTGTTTTCTCGGCAACAAGGTGCTTGAATCATGGCTGATCTACAAGGAGATCCGCGATCATGGATTTGATTCCCATACCCTCGTTACCGGACTTGGCGACTATTTCAGAGATCTGATGGTAGCCCTCGATCCTTCCACCATATCACTTCTTGAAGCCGACGATGAAGCCCGAGCCGCAATGGCACAGGCAGCCTCAAAGTGTCATCCGGAATTTATCTATCGGGCCATGAATCTCTGCAATGAAGCGGATCTTAACTATCGGGTAGCTTCAAACAAACAATTTCTTGTAGAGCTTATGCTCGCCAAGATATGCCAATTGTTAAGCCCCTCTCCCGGTAATAAAAGTGGCAACGGAGAGGGGCAGTTACAGAAAATAGACACTGCCGCTCATACCTCCTCAGAATCTGCTCCTACTCAGCAGAAACAACCCTCTGCTCCTTCCTCTGCATCATCCCGTACTGTTGCAGCCGCTCCTCCTCCCCCTGACTACAAAACCAACTTATCAACTCTTAACCCAAAAGTAAAATTAACAGGAAAAACCCAACGTTTTTCCATCTCAAACCGTAGCTCGGAGGTATCCTTGCAAAATTCCCGTTCCGCTGCAATGAATGACACTGTTGAAAGAAGAGAAAATTCTTTCACACTTGAAAGTCTTCATACAGCCTGGAAGGAATTCATCAAGGCAAATCCATCACGCCATATTCTCTCAAACACCATGAGAGCTTCATTTCCTACACTCGTGGAAGGAAATATTTACAAAATGCTCGTAGAGAATGAAAAGCAGTATCAGGAAATGACAGAAGCCATGCCGGCAATACTCAGATATCTTCACGAAAATCTCAAAAACGACTATGTAGAGATAAAAGTGGAAATTAACCAAGGCGAAGCCTCCCCTCACACATGGAACGAACGCCAGGTACTTTCCCACATGATGGAACAACGCCCCATCCTGAAGGATTTCATTGATACTTTCGGACTCACTCTCTGATTTATATTTTCCTTATCACATACATAAAAAGTAGATGCTTCTGCAAGTGAGAAGCATCTACTTTTTATGTTTAAAACAGTGTTGATAACTGTTGAAAACTTTTGAATAGATTTTTAAAACTTATTATTGACTTGTATCACTCATTATGTGTATAGTCAAATACTCTCCTTGTCCAAAATAGTTATTATTTATGTATCAAAGTGTTCTCAATACCCTTTTCAACAAAATAAGGTTGTGTAACAACTAAAAAATTTTTAACTTTGCACACTGTTAACACAATGTTTATAAACTTATTAAAAGACTGATATTCAAATAATGATGATGTAGATAACTATGATGAAAATGTAAATTGCATATCAATAAGTCAATTATACAAGTATATATACAGAAAGTTATCATACATATCAACATCCTTTGATCTTCTTCTTTTATATTTTCTTTTTTAAAAAACTTTTTTCAAAAATATATATCAATGAAAATTGACAAGGGATATGTGGAAGCCGCCATACCTGAAGGTACGGATCTCAAGGCTGAAATTATCAGATTGAAGGAAGAGAAAAATGCTGTGATCCTGGCTCACTACTACACTCTTCCCGAAATCCAGGAAATAGCGGATTTCATAGGCGATTCTCTTGCCCTTGCCCGTATAGCCGAAGGACTCGACAATGATATAATAGTGATGTGTGGTGTCCACTTCATGGGTGAGACCGTGAAGATCCTCTGTCCTTCCAAGAAGGTGCTTGTTCCAGATCTCAATGCAGGATGTTCGCTCGCCGACTCATGTCCCGCTCCTGAATTGGAAAAATTCATTGCTGAACATCCCGGCCACACGGTGATTTCCTATGTCAATACTTCTGCGGCCGTCAAGGCTCTCACTGATGTGGTGGTGACTTCCGGAAATGCCATGAAGATAGTCAATGCAATGCCTGAGGATGAGAAGATCATATTCGGTCCCGACAGAAATCTTGGAAATTATATTAATTCAGAGACCGGAAGGGAGATGGTTCTGTGGGATGGAGCTTGCCATGTACATGAGAAATTCTCTCTTGAAAAAATACTCGATCTGAAGAAATCCCATCCGGAAGCCAAAGTGCTCGTCCATCCTGAATGTACGGCTCCTGTCCGTCTTGTTGCAGACAAGGTGGGATCGACGGCTGTTCTTTTGAATTGGGCTGAGCAGAGCGAGGCTCATGAATTTATAGTGGCTACCGAAAGCGGCATTCTTCACGAGATGCGCCGCAAGTGTCCAGGTAAGACTTTCATACCGGCTCCACCAAATGATTCCACTTGTGCCTGCAACGACTGTTCATTCATGAAGCTCAACACTCTTTCCAAGCTGTATCTCACGCTCCTTTATGAAGCTCCGGAGATAGAAGTAGATCCTTCTATAATAGATCGTGCCCGCAAGCCCATCACCCTTATGCTCGAACTCAGCAATTAAGAAATATCACATCATATATGGAATATAACCATAAAGAAATAGAATCACGCTGGCAGCGACGCTGGAGTGAAGAAAAAGTTTACAAGACTGAGATTGATAAATCCCGTCCTAAGTTCTATGTGCTCGATATGTTTCCGTATCCCTCAGGTGCAGGTCTGCACGTGGGACATCCGCTCGGCTACATAGCTTCCGACATATATTCTCGCTACAAGCGTCTGCGTGGCTTCAACGTGCTTCATCCCATGGGCTACGATGCCTATGGTCTGCCTGCCGAACAGTATGCCATACAGACCGGCCAGCATCCCGAGAAAACCACTATGCAGAACATTGCCCGCTACCGCGAGCAGCTTGACAAGATTGGTTTCTGCTACGATTGGGACAGGGAGGTGCGCACCTGTGATCCTAAGTTCTATAAATGGACACAGTGGGCATTCATGAAGATGGTAGAGAGCTACTACAACACCGCCGCTGACAAGGCTATGCCGATAGCTGATCTTGTGAAGCATTTCGAGGAGAAAGGTACTGATGGTATTCATGCAGCCTGCTCCGAGGAGCTTTCATTTACTGCCGGAGAATGGAATGATATGTCGGATAAGCAGAAGAGCGACACTCTGATGAACTACCGCATAGCCTATCTTGGCAACACTATGGTCAACTGGTGTCCGGAACTTGGCACTGTACTTGCCAACGATGAGGTGAGCGAGGGTCTTTCCATCCGTGGTGGTTATCCTGTAGAGCAGAAACTCATGTATCAGTGGTGTCTGCGTGTGTCTGCTTATGCAGGCCGTCTTCTTGATTCTCTCGACTCTCTCGAGTGGACTGATTCCCTGAAAGAGACACAGCGCAACTGGATAGGCCGTTCGGAAGGTGCTGAGATGAAATTCCCTATTGCAGGATCGGACGTTGTGCTTGATATTTTCACTACACGTGCCGACACCGTGTTCGGTGTGACATTCATGGTGCTTGCTCCGGAGAGCGAGTATGTGGATAAAGTCACCACACCTGAACAGAAAGAGGCTGTGAAAGCTTATCTTGACTCCATCAAGCACAAGACTGAGCGCGAGCGTATGATTGACAAGAAGGTAAGCGGTGTTTTCACCGGAAGCTATGCTGTCAATCCACTGACAGGTAAGAACATTCCTGTTTATGTCAGCGATTACGTGCTTGCCGGATATGGCACCGGTGCAATCATGGCCGTACCCGCCCACGACAGCCGCGACTACGCCTTTGCCCGCCATTTTGATCTTCCCGTGATACCTCTTATTGAGGGATGTGATGTGTCGGAGCAGAGTTTTGATGCCAAGAGCGGCAGGATGATCAACTCTTCGTCGGAACTGCTCAATCTCAACGGACTTGAAGTGAAGGATGCCATTGCTGCAGCCAAGAAATTTATTGAGGAAAAGGGGATAGGCCGTGTAAAGGTCAACTATCGTCTCCGTGATGCCATCTTCTCGCGTCAGCGCTACTGGGGAGAACCGTTCCCTGTGTATTATAAGGATGGAATCCCCACGTTGATGGATGAAAGTGATCTGCCTCTTCTTCTTCCTGAGGTGGACAAATACCTTCCCACTGAGACCGGCGAGCCTCCTCTCGGAAGAGCTAAGAACTGGGTGACGAAGGATGGATATCCTATTGAACTCAACACTATGCCCGGATTTGCAGGATCTTCGGCATACTATCTCCGCTATATGGATCCTCACAATGATGAAGCTCTTGTGAGCCGTGAGGCAGACGAGTATTGGAGAAATGTAGATCTCTACATAGGAGGTACCGAACACGCCACAGGTCACCTGATTTATTCCCGGTTCTGGAATAAATTCTTGTATGACCTTGGTTATGTTGTTGAGCCCGAGCCTTTCAGGAAACTCATCAATCAGGGCATGATACAGGGACGCTCCAACTTTGTCTATCGTATTCAGGGTACCAACAAGTTTGTGTCTCTCGGACTGAAAGATCAGTATGATACCACCCCTATCCATGTGGATGTCAACATAGTGTCAAACGATATTCTCGATCTTGACGCTTTCCGTGCTTGGCGTCCTGACTATGCGGATGCGGAGTTTATCCTCGAGGATGGAAAATACGTGTGCGGATGGGCTGTGGAGAAGATGTCCAAGTCTATGTTCAATGTTGTCAATCCTGATGATATTGTGGAGCGCTACGGTGCGGACACTCTTCGTCTCTATGAGATGTTCCTCGGCCCGCTCGAACAGTCCAAGCCTTGGGATACAAACGGTATCGACGGCGTGAACCGCTTTTTAAAGAAGCTGTGGGCACTTTTCTATAAAGGTGATACTTGCCTCGTGGATGATGCCAAACCGTCGGCAGAGGCTCTCAAATCAATCCACAAGCTCATTAAGAAAGTGACGGGCGATATTGAGACTTTCTCCTACAATACTTCTGTGGCGGCGTTCATGATATGCGTCAACGAACTCACCCAACTCAAATGCCACTCACGTGTGGTTCTTTCCGATCTTCTTGTGCTTCTTGCTCCGTTCGCACCTCATATTGCCGAGGAGCTGTGGCATTCTGCTCTCGGACACGACACCACCATCAATGATGCCAACTGGCCTGAGTGGAACGAGGAATATCTCAAGGAATCCACTGTCAACTATGCCGTGTCGTTCAACGGTAAGGCACGTTTCAATATACAGCTTCCTGTGGATATGCCGCGGGAGGAAGTTGAGAAAGCAGCTCTCGCCAACGAGGGAGCTGCCAAGTGGATTGAAGGTAAGACAATCCGCAAGATCATTGTCGTACCCGGCAAGATTGTCAACATTGTGGTAGGTTGACCACACTTTTTATAAAATTTTTATGAGCCGTGTCATATATTTATATCGACATGGCTCATATTTATATATTAAAAAATATTAAAATCAATTTCAGTATTGCTTGTTATTAAATTTAGCTGTAATTTTGTATTCTCTCACTATTTTTACGGGACTGACTGGCTTTGACAGCGTGTAGAGGTGGTGAGTAAGCATGCAGAGTGATGATGCCCACACTCTTTAATCAGAGACATCAAAAATTTAAATGGCGAAAACAACTACGCTCTCGCTGCTTAATCGAAGCACAGTAGATTAGCTTTATCTCCGCAACAGTTGCAGAGACGAGACATCACTCAATTGTCCTTTTTCCGAGACGGATTGATCAAGTGGTGCAGGTAAATCGGAAATATGGCGGCGAAAGCCTCGATAGCCGCCGAGATTCTTAGGGGATAAGGATGGAATTGGTAGTCTCTTGCCTGTTCCTTCACGAAAATCAAGTAGAGACTAAGCATGTAGAAAGCTCATTAGTTCCACGTTTGGACGAGGGTTCAAACCCCTCCAGTTCCACATTAGATTTACCTCGCCATAATTCGGCAGGAACATGTAAAACCTCAGACAATCATCTGTTCTGAGGTTTTTTTTATGTTTCGTCCTATCGGATTCAGGAACGATTTCAGACCAAGTTAAGACCTCTTCCTTTCACCGATTTATTTTGTTTGACAAGTTGGATAATACTCACAATAATATAATTACACTTTATTATTTTAAAAATTTTTCAACTGTTAATTTGGTCATTTCAAATTTATATTGTAATTTTGTAGTTGATATTTTATTAAAATAATAAAATATGACTGTAGAAACAACATCAAAACTCAACCGATTGCTTTCGGAACTAACCCCCGGAGGACTATTGTTTTCAGAATGGTTGGCTAAAAATGGCTATTCGGCACAACTTACGAAAAGCTATCGCGATTCGGGTTGGCTCGATATGCTTGTACCCGGTGTGATGTATAGACACAATGAGAAATTGTCTGCACTCGCCGCAGTCAGTTCATATAATCGTCAGCTTGTGGAATCAGCAAGAATTGCCGCTCATTCGGCACTCGAATTGCAGGGATTCAGCCATTATGTTCCTATGGGTAAGCCAAATCTTATGGTTACCGGTGCTAAGTCAGGAATATTGGCATGGATGAATTCCGATAAATTCGATGTGAATATGATACACTTCAAGACATCGATATTCAATTCACCAATGACGATTGACCTGAAAGTGGGAGAGTTGGAAATACCTGTATCGTCACCGGAACTTGCATTTACGGAGTGTTTGTATCTTGTTCCGAAATACTACAATTATATGGATCTGTACTACATAATGGAGCAACTGACGGCTCTTGACCCGGAAAGAGTGCAACAAACATTAGAAAATACAAATTCCCAGAAGGTAAAGAGGATGTTTCTTTATATGGCGTCTAAAGCCGGCCATTATTGGGTTGATATGCTTGATTTGAATAAAATCGGATTGACGACATCAAAGTTACAACTTGTCAAAGGTGGAGTCTATAATTCGACTTATCGTATAACCGTATCTAAAGAATTGGAAAGCTATGAATGATGTTTATCGCCGCCAAGTGGCGTTGCTGATTCGTATAATGCCTCTTGTGTTCCGTATAAAAGACTTCGCTGTGCATGGAGGCACTGCCATCAACCTGTTTTATAGAAATCTCGAACGACTGTCGGTCGATATAGACTTGACTTATATCCCATTGAAAGGGCGGGAAGAAAGCCTAAATGAAATTAACACCCATCTTTCACGATTAAAAAAGGATATAGAGCAAGCGGTGCCCGGAATTAAGGTTATTCATAAGTCAAATGTCTGGAAATTGGAATGTTTCAAAGAAGGCACAAAGATAAAATTGGAAGTCAATGGCACAAAGCGTGGAGTGATAGAACCACCGATTATAATGCAATTATGCGAAACCGCAAGGGACACATTTCATCTCAATTGCTATGCCAATATCGTGTCGTGGGGTCAGCTGTTCGGAGGCAAGATTTGCGCTGCACTTAGCCGGCAGCATCCACGCGACCTCTTTGATTGCCGGAGAATAACTGACGAAGAATTTAATTCTGTCAAGTCCGGATTCATGTTCTGTCTGCTCGGTAGTGACAAGCCGATAGTGGAAACTTTTGCTCCTAATCCAATAGATCAATCGGAGGCTTTGGAAAACCAGTTTGATGGAATGACCGACACCCCATTCTCGTACCATGATTATGAGGAGTCGAGGATAAATCTCATTTCGATAGTGAACGGCAGTCTTACTGAGGAAGACAAGCATTTTCTCATTAGCTTTGAGGAAGGAAACCCGGATTGGTCGAAATGCTGCGCCGGTAATCTTGAAGACTATCCCTCGGTAAAATGGAAGTTGCAAAATATCTGTACTCTGAAAAAGAAAAATCCCGAAAAGCATAAAGATGGTGTTGACAAGCTACGCAGGCATTTCGGATTGAGCGGTAGAGGAAGATGCTTGTTATAAATCGTAAAAACGTATCGCCGTCCGATTTTTAGTAACTTTACACTACGGTTGGACCGCTGAGAAGTCAGGGTCGAGGAAGACAAAGGCAATAAGTCGATTATTTGCCGCAATCAAGTTGCAGCGAGCTAAAGGTTGTCACCAAATAGTTTATTTAGCCGATAGCTAACTTTCTGATAAATTTATATTTGTAGTATTAAGAACAAGTCTCTCCAGTTCCACTTCTGGATACCCTGCCATAACGGCGGCAGGAACCTGTAAAACCTCAGACAATCATCTGTTCTGAGGCTTTTATGTCATTTTGAATTTGCTCTGCGGCGTTATCGCACTTTTTCGGCTTTTTCTCACTGTAATTTTGCAGTAAAAAAGCCATGCAGAAAATCATTGCCAACACCCTGATCCTTCTTTTCACCGAATACATCGGTGTCACCGTAACCATCCTTGCCGATCTTTTCAGCGGATTGAGAAAATCGCAAAGGGAGGGACGCAAACTCACTTCCCGTGGTCTTAGGAGAACTGTCCGCAAGCTCGTCTCCTATTTTCTCGCCTTGTTCTCACTTGGAATTGTTGATGCTATGGTCATGACCGCCGGAATCGTCTATAATGAGAGCGGACATACCTTTCCCATTGCAACTTTCCCGTTTCTTTCGACATTCGGAGCCGTTTCTTTAGCTCTTATAGAGATCAAAAGTATCTGTGAGAATTCCCCTCACAGCGATATCTTCCGCCAGGCTTCCGGGATCATGAGCCGTATCCTCAGACGTTTCTCTTAGGATTACATTACTGAGAATTCAGAGCCGCATACACTATCGACGCTTTGGCCGGGCCTATCAGTTCGGCTATGGCGTCGAGATCGGCCTCTTTTATCCGCTTCACGCTCTTGAAATGACTCAGCAGCTTGGTGCGTGTTTTTTCGCCTATGCCCTTGATTGCGTCTAATTGCGACACGGCCTGACCTTTTGATCTCTTGTTGCGGTGGTGTGTGATGCCAAAGCGGTGAGCCTCGTCGCGCAGATGCTGCACCACACGCAGAGTCTCTGAATTCTTATCTATATAGAGCGGGATGCTGTCGCCCGGGAAGTAGATTTCCTCTAATCTCTTTGCTATTCCCACCACCGCTATTACTCCCCTCAGACCCATCTCGTCAAGAGCCTCCACAGCGGCCGAAAGCTGCCCTTTGCCGCCGTCAACAACCACGAGTTGAGGTAGAGGTTGATTTTCTTCCATCAGGCGCGTGTAGCGCCTCGTAAGCACCTCTTTCATTGAAGCGAAATCATCCGGACCGACGACCGTCTTGATATTGAAGTGTCTGTAATCTTTTTTAGATGGTTTTGCATCCTTGAATACCACACACGATGCCACCGGATTAGTCCCCTGTATGTTTGAATTGTCGAAACATTCTATATGGCGCGGAAGTTCCGACAGATGGAAGTCGCTCTTCATGCGTTCGAGAATCCTGTCGGTGCGGACGGTAGGATCCCTCTTCTCCATTGTCTTTATCTTGTCGACACGGTGCTGGCGTGCGTTTTTCTGCGACACCTCAAGCAGTTTTGCCTTGTCGCCGCGCTGTGGTATGGTGAATCTCACGCCTTCCATCTCAACATCGGGCAGTTCGGCCGTGATCACTTCATCATAGTTGATGCCTAAGGTTCCGGCTATCTCATTCATCGCATAGCTGAGAAGTTGCGACCGTGTTTCGTCGAGACGGCGTTTATACTCAAGAGTCACGGACTTCACTACGGCCCCGTGTCTGACGTGCATATAGTTGATATTCACCTCATTATCCTCGTCGTAAATACCAAATACATCAACATCCTCTATGGTCTGTGATACGATAGAACTCTTTGATTGATAGCGTTTTATCATATCATACTGATCCTTCAGCTCCTGCGCTTCCTCAAACCGCAGCTCCATGGAAAGCTTTTCCATCTCACTCTTCAGATACTGGAGCAGCTCCGATATATCGCCACGCAGGATTGCACGCACGCGATCTATATCCTCACCGTATTCTTTCATGGATATAAGACCTGTACAGCACCCCTTGCATCTTTTCAGATGATAGTCCAAGCATAGTCTGCCCTTGCCCTTGTCGATATATTCCTGAGTGATGAGATGACGGCATGAACGGATCGGATAGATGCGTCGGATCAGTTCGAGTGTTGCCCGTGCAGCTCCGGTATCGGAATACGGACCATAATATTTCGACCCGTCCTTGATCTTCTGCCTGGTCATGAACACGCGCGGATATGGTTCGTTTGTGACGGTTATCCAGGGATAACTCTTGTCATCTTTCAGTAGCACATTATAACGTGGCTGATACTCCTTGATCATTGACGCTTCAAGATTAAGAGCATCCTGTTCAGTCGGAACCACTATATATTTCATGTCCGCGATGGCGCGGACAAGCAGATTAGTGCGTAGGGAGTCGTGAGTGCGGTTGAAATACGAACTAACTCTCCGCTTGAGATTCTTTGCCTTGCCAACATAGATCACCGTCCCCTCGGAATCGAAATACATATATACTCCCGGGGTGTCAGGCAGGATAGAGATCTTCTCCTCAAGTTCTGATGATTTTCTATGTTTAGCCATGTAAAGTCGTTATTTCAATCCTATGCGATTATGCGGAGCGTATCAACCTGCAGACATCCCACAACCCTTTGTGGCAAGCAAATTGACACGCCCCCGCCAAATTATCCTTTTTAGCCTCTTTAGCCTTTTATCCTAATAAGCCTTTATAACCTTCTTAGCCTATCATAGCCTGATAATCCTAATACGTGATCAGCGAAGTGACATCAGCCTCAGCCGGCAGGTTCTCGCGCCCTTTGAGTTGTGAAAGCTCCACAATGAAATTGATGTAGACCTTCTTGGGATTCATCTGTTTCACCAACTCATATGCGGCAGCCATCGTGCCTCCGGTGGCAAGCACATCGTCATGTATCACCACAACATCGTCGGGTGTGATGGCATCACGGTGTATTTCTATTATATCCTTGCCATACTCCTTGTCATAGCTGATCTTGATGGTATCGGCGGGAAGTTTGCCGGGTTTGCGTGCCGGCACGAATCCTGCACCAAGCTCAAAGGCAAGTATCGAACCGCCTATGAAACCCCTGCTCTCGATGCCCACAACTTTTGTTACCCCCTTGTCGCGGTAGAGTTGTGAGAGGTCCCAGCCTATGATATGGAGGCCGCGGGGATCCTTGAATAGTGTTGTCAGGTCGCGGAACATGATTCCCTTCGAGGGGAAGTCTGCCACGTCGCGGATGTGTGATTTGAGGTATTCCATTTATCTATTTATAGAAATTTAAAAATGTTTCACGTGGAACAATTATTCTGTTTTCATCTTCCGAGAAGTAGAAGTAGTATGTTTATATCGGCCGGGGATATGCCTGGTATTCTCGAAGCCTGGGCCACCGTCTCCGGATCAATCTTCTCTAATTTCTGCCTTGCTTCCGTTGACAGTGCATGGACGTTTTTATAATCTATCTTCCCTTTCAGGGAGAGATTTTCGAGCCGGTGGAGCTTATCCACATTTTGCTTCTCGCGGGCTATGTAGCCTTGGTATTTTATGAGTATCTCGGCGGCTTCCAATATCTCTTCTCGACGTTCATCTTCGATATTTTCCTTGATGAAACTCGACAGTGGTTCTATGGCCGGGATAAGTTTTTCAAAGTTCATGGCCGGACGTGTCAGCAGTGTCTGCAGTTTCACTCCCTGTGTCAGCGGTGATTCTCCCTCCTTTTCAAGGAAAGGATTTATTATGGCCGTGCGGACTGTGAATCCCTCGCAGAATTCGATTAGTTTATCCCTCTGCTCCCTCTTGTTCTCCATCAGCCTGAACCTTTCATCATCGGCCAGTCCGATCGAATGTCCTTTGGCGGTAAGACGCATATCAGCGTCGTCCTGCCGGAGCAGTATGCGGTATTCGGCTCTTGAGGTGAACATCCTGTAAGGCTCGTCCACACCTTTGGTCACAAGATCATCTATCAGTACACCTATATAGGCTTCGTCTCTGCCGAGTGTCAGAGGTTCGCGGCCCATTGTTTTCAAGGCTGCGTTTGCGCCGGCCACGAGTCCCTGTCCGGCCGCTTCCTCATATCCCGTGGTTCCGTTCACCTGGCCTGCGAAATAGAGCCCTCCCACCTGTTTTGTCTCAAGTGTGTGATGCAGCTGTGTGGGATCGAAAAAGTCATATTCTATCGCATATCCGGGGCGATATAGTTGGACTTCCTTCAGTGCCGGGATTGTTTCCAATGCCTCAAACTGGATGTTGATGGGAAGCGACGAAGAAAATCCGTTCAGATAATATTCTTTTGTCGTCTCACCCTCCGGTTCGAGGAAAAGCTGGTGCTCTTCCTTGTCGGCGAAGGTGACGATTTTAGTTTCTATGCTCGGACAATAGCGTGGTCCTATGCTTTGGATCTGACCGTTGTATAGCGGAGAGTCCGGAAGTCCTCTGCGGAGTATTTCGTGGGTTTCTTTGTTGGTATATACCGTGTGGCATGGGCGTTGTCTAAGTTCGCGCTTCACGTCGGGGAGATAGCTGAACTTATGATAATCGTTGTCGCCCTCCTGGAGCGTCGTCAGTTCCCATTTCACCGACCTTCCGTCTATTCTCACCGGTGTTCCGGTTTTCATCCTGTCTGTGGTGAATCCCATATCGCGCAGTTGTTCGGTGATCCCGTGGGCGGAAGGCTCGGCCACACGGCCGCCCTCGATCTTCACCGGTCCCGTATGCATCAGTCCGTTCAGGAATGTTCCGGCGGTCAGCACCACGGCCTTAGCCTTGAATTCCACTCCTAAAGCCGTCCTGACACCTCTCACTTCTCCATTTTCGATTATCAGTGAGGTCACGGAATCCTGCCACATATACAATCCCGGAGTATTCTCCATACATTCACGCCATAATGCCGAGTATTTCATCCGGTCGCTCTGTGCTCTCGGGCTCCACATTGCCGGGCCTTTCGAGCGGTTGAGCATCCTGAACTGTATGGCCGAACGGTCGGTGATGATTCCCATCATTCCGCCGAGTGCATCAATCTCGCGTACAATCTGACCCTTGGCTATTCCGCCCACGGCCGGATTGCAGCTCATTTGCGCTATCTTGTTCATGTCGATAGTGATGAGCAGCGTCCTTGCCCCTATTTTGGCCGAAGCGTGCGCAGCCTCACATCCGGCATGACCGGCTCCTATCACTATTACGTCGTAATTGAAAAACATTCCTATGTTTTCTGGTTTTTTTTGCTATCTTTTTAATCTCCGGGAAAAGTCATTTACTCCCCGGCTTCGAGCATCGCGAGAGCCTTTTCCTCATGACACTCCATGATTTCCCTTTCGCCGGGACCTTTATCGTTGATTCCGCAGAGATGCAGCACTCCGTGGATTATCACCCTGTGCAGTTCCCTCTCGTATGGCTGGCCCATCATTTCAGCATTGCTTCTCACGGTGTCCAATGAAATGAACATATCACCGCTCACACGGCGTCCGCGTGTGTAGTCGAAGGTTATGATGTCGGTATAATAGTCGTGTTGTAGAAACTCCCGGTTCACCTTGATGATTTTTTCATCATTGCAGAAGATATACGTCAGAGGGCCGGCTATCTTTCCGTGGCCGGCAATCACTCTTCCTATCCACTCCTCCATCTTGGCTCTATCGATTCCGGGCATAGGAACAGCTCCGTCTGTAAGCCATTCTACAGTCATCATGTCTACAAAGTTAGAAAAAATTCCTTTTTTGGTCAAAATAATTTTTCTGAACAAAAACACCCGACAAAAAATATGCAAATAATATATTGATTATCAATAAATTAATTAAAATAATACCTTTTAAGAATCAAAAATTCCCTCCCGCACCCTCCACCACCCCGAAATATTTACACCCTTAACCCTTCCCACCCTTACCTCCCTCACCTCCCTCACCTCCC
>CAZKIE010000002.1:46921-71912 GCA_964552825.1 uncultured Staphylococcus sp.
TTGCCTCCCTCGCCTCCCTTGCCTTAATACCCTCTTTATCCTCCCTCACCTCCCTCACCTCCCTTGCCTCCCTCGCCTCCCTTGCCTTAATACCCTCTTTATCCTCCCTCACCTCCCTTGCCTCCCTTGCCTCTCTCGCCTCCCTTGCCTTAATACCCTCTTTATCCTCCCTCACCTCCCTCACCTCCTCCCATTGCGCGAAGCGCATACATCTGCCTAACCCCACGATCTCTTCGTGGGGTACCGCCCCATACACCCACACCCCATTACCGCGAAGCGGTTACATCCCCACCCTCGCCTCCCTCGCCTCCCTCACCTCCCTCACCTCCCTTGCCTTTATACCCCCTCCCCTACCCTCTTGCCTTTCTTGCCTCTTTAGCCTTTATAGCCTTTATAGCCTATTTACCAGGTTTGCATCCGACAAGAAAAATAATTATCTTTGCGGATATGCAAACCGTACTATTCCACTCCACAATTTTCGGTCCCATCCGGTCTCGACGTCTCGGCGTCTCACTCGGAGTGAACCTCTCACCCGACGACGGCAAGATCTGTTCGTTCGATTGTCTGTACTGCGAAGCCGGATTCAACTCACAGGGTCCCGGAACCACCGGGCTACCTTCGCGCGAGCGTGTGGCCCGTCTTCTCGAGTCAAGACTTAAAAATATGAGCGATGCCGGCGAACCACTTGATGTCATCACTTTCTCCGGCAACGGAGAGCCAACCCTCCATCCCGAATTTCCGGCGATCATCGACGACACCATCCGTATCCGCGACAGATACTACCCTTCAGCCAAGGTCAGCGTCCTCTCCAACGCCACTCACCTTGACAGCCCCGCTGTGTGCGATGCCCTCCGACGGGTTGACAACAACATCCTCAAACTCGACTCCGCCATCACATCTACAATGCGGGCCATCGACCGGCCGGCATCCCCATCATTCACCTGCGAAAAGCTGATCCCGCAGCTCGCATCCTTCGGTTCCGACTGCATAATCCAGACCATGTTTCTACGCGGTGAATATGACGGCATCCGGATTGACAACACCACTCCTGCCGAAGTCGATGCCCTCATCGAAGCTTACAGGATCATACGTCCTGCCGAAGTGATGATCTACTCCATTGACCGCAAGACCCCGGCCGAACACCTTGAGAAAGTCTCCCGTGAGGAGCTCGACAGAATAGCTGAAAAAATCATTGCCGGGACCGGCATCCCTGTTCAGGTAGCATGATGGAAACGCTCACCCCACGCCCGCTGCGCCACGGCGACCGCATCGCCGTCCTCTCTCCGGCTTCGATCATCAAGCCGCAGGTCGTCTACGCCGCTCTCCCGGCCCTTACGGACCACGGATGGACCGCCTACGTCGGACAACACACTTTTGACCGCTGGGGCACATACGCCGGAACTGATGAAGACCGCTACTCCGACTTGGAGACTGCCCTTCTCGACCCCGCTACACGTGCCATCATCTGCTCGCGCGGAGGCTATGGTGCCGTCCATCTCCTCGACCGCCTCAACCGTCTCCCCCTGCGCGACGATCCGAAATGGATCGTAGGCTACTCGGATATATCCGCACTCCATGCCCTCATGACAGCCCACGGCATCCGTTCCATCCATGCCCCTATGTGTAAGCATATAGGTTCATCCCAAGGCAAGGATCCGGACTCCCGCCGCCTCTTCTCCATCCTCTCGGGCAGTTTTGATCCGGTAGGGATCCCGGCTCATCCGCTCAACCGCCAAGGCTCCTCCACAGCCCGCCTCACTGGCGGCAATCTCGCTGTGATAGCCGGATTGATATCCACGCCTTTCGATGTCATTACCCCCGGCTCCATACTGTTTATCGAGGACATAGCCGAACCGATATATAAGATAGAACGCATACTCTACAACCTGCGTCTGAGCGGCATCCTCGCCGGTCTGCGCGGACTGATAGTCGGACAGTTCACGGAGTACACCCCTGACCGCGACAACGAATCCATGGAGTCGATGATCTCACGCCTTGTGGCAGACTACGACTATCCCGTGGCCTTTGGTGCACCCGTAGGACACGTTGATCACAACACCCCTCTCGTTTGCTCATCTACAGTCACACTGACAGTCGACTCATCAGGAGCGACAATCTCCTACGTCTGACGCATAACCATTAAAAAAAGACCGGCACGATCAAGATGGTCGCGCCGGTCTTTTGATAGCTTGTTTTCCGGAATCACACGGTAAGAATCTCTTTCTCCTTGGCAGCGAAGAGATCATCGATCTTCTTGAGATACTTGTCGTGAAGTTTCTGCACGGAAGTTTCGGCATCCTTCTCGACATCCTCGCTCATGCCCTGCTTGACAGCTTTTTTGAGACCCTCTATGGCATCGCGGCGCGCATTGCGCACGGACACCTTGGCATTCTCAGCCTCAGCTTTCGACTGTTTCACTAATGTCTTGCGGCGCTCCTCGGTCAGAGGCGGGATGCTCAGACGGATCACCTCTCCATTATTTTCGGGAGTGATGCCAAGCTCGGAGTTGATGATAGCCTTCTCAATCTCCTTGAACATACTTTTCTCCCAGGGAGTGATGGCAATGGTACGCGCGTCGGGCACCGACACGTTAGCGACCTGCGACACCGGAACTGTGGAGCCGTAATAGCTCACCTTCACTGAGTCGAGGATTTTGGGATTAGCCTTCCCCGCACGGATATGTGCGAGAGCTTCGTCGAGATAAGCCACGGCGAGTTCCATTTTCTCCTCAGCCGGGTTCAGATAGTCAGACGGTTCCATAATATTGATTTATGTTGAAATTGATATATCTTCAAACTAAATACTTAATACTTAATACTTAATACTAAATACTCAATACTTAATACTAAATACTTAATACTCAAAACACCCTCGTCCCTACATTCTCTCCCTTTATCACCTTCAGGAGATTGCCGGGAGTGTCCATGTCAAACACCACGATGGGAAGATTGTTTTCCTTGCAGAGAGCTGTAGCCGTTATGTCCATCACCTTGAGACCGCGCTTCAGTACCTCATCGTAAGAGATCTCGTCAAACTTTACCGCCGTCGGATCCTTCTCCGGATCAGCCGTATAGACACCGTCCACACGTGTACCCTTGAGCATCACGTCAGCCTCGACCTCAATGCCGCGGAGCGCGCTTCCGGTATCGGTGGTGAAGAACGGGTTGCCCGTGCCTCCGGCTATGATAGCCACTTCCTTCCGCTCTATCGCCTCGATGGCCCGGCGGTTGGAATAATGCTCCCCGATGGGAAACATATTGATAGCTGTGAGGACTCTGGCCGGCTGGCCTATCGCCTCTAAGGCCGACGAGAGGGCGAGCGAATTGATCACCGTGGCGAGCATACCCATCTGGTCTCCCTTCACACGGTTGAAGCCCTTGGCCGCTCCTGACAGTCCTCTGAAGATGTTTCCGCCACCGATCACTATGGCCACCTCTACACCCATGTTGACTATCTCCATGATCTGACGCGCATAGTCGCCGAGACGATCGGTGTCGATCCCGTAGCCCTGCTTGCCCATCAGCGACTCTCCGCTGAGCTTGAGAAGCACTCTCTTATATTTCGTACTCATGATTCTTGTTTTTATGATCTTTGCAGACAAAGATACATATTATCCTCCAATATCCGGCTTTCAAGGACCGAAAAATAATCCCGTAATGACATTTTTATTTCAAAATATCTACAATTCGGTTACAAACTTTTTTATTCAGAATATAGTTTTTATATTTGCCATAGGCAAACGCAGAATATCCGGCACACCCGTTTTGCTTATTATGAATAAGTAAGAGAACACAATGCAATTACAAAGTGATTCACAGCACATCCTGCTGGTTGATTCGGATCAAGGAATAACGTCAATGTTGAAGGAGAATCTTCAGAGCGAGGGATACACCGTCGAGGTGGCATCCACGGCTGAGGAGGCTCTCGTCATGCCCATCGATACGTTCAATCTGGTCATCTCCGAGATTGACCTGACGGGTGAGATTGACGGTTTCGAGCTGCTTGAGCGCATCAAGGAAGACCGCATGACTGCTCATGTCCCGGTCATATTCTGCACCGTGCGCGACAGCGAGAACGACATCATCGCAGGTCTCAACTCCGGTGCCGACGACTATGTGACCCGCCCGTTCTCTCTGCGCGAGATGCTTGCACGTGTGCGCTCCGTCCTGCGCCGACACCGCAACATGGCTCCTGTGGCCAACAAGCGCGTCATCGAATACCGCTCACTCACTCTCAATGTCGACACCCACGGTCTGCTTGTAGAGGGCGAGGCAGTGCCGCTCACACCCACGGAGTTCTCCATCCTCCGCCTGCTGCTGCGTTCGCTCAACCATCTGTTCTCGCGCGAGGAGATATTTGCCAACGCCTGGGAAGGCGAGGAGCTTACCAATCCGCGTCTTGTAGACGTCAACATCTCGCGCCTGCGCAAGAAGCTCAGTGTCTACGCCCGCAATCTCGTCAACCGTTCCGGCAAAGGCTACGGATTCTTCGACGACACGAATATCTGATTTGTGCGATCGGCAGGTATTCATTACCTTTGTAGTGTAAAAGAACGACCTGCATGAACCGTATCACCACACTCTTCTTATCCATCCTCTTCGCTGCTTCTATCGCCGCATCCACGTCCACGCGTCACAGGGTGCTTGTCAGCACGGATATAGGTGGCACCGATCCTGACGACAACCAGTCGATGATTCACCTGCTGATGTATGCCAACGAGTTTGATATCGAAGGTCTCGTGTCCTCCCCGTCGTATGGCGAGGGCTCCAGGGATGAGATTCTGAGGATGATAGACGAATACGAGATGGATTATGTCAAATTGCAGCGCGGACTTGCCTCTACGGGTAATGACAGCCGTTTTCCCACCCCTGCATATCTGCGATCGATTTCCAAACAGGGCAGACGGACTGCAGCTTCTTTGAGAGGCTATGACACACCGACGGAAGGCTCGGACTGGATTGTGAGATGCGCGAGAGGCCGGCGCGATTCCCGCCCTCTATGGGTGCTTGTCTGGGGTGCTCTCGAAGATGTGGCCCAGGCTCTGCATGACGCGCCCGATATTGCCAATCATATACGTGTCTATTGGATAGGCGGTCCCAACAAGAAGTGGGGATGCAATGCCTATAATTACATTGTCAGCAATTTTCCCGATCTCTGGTTTATAGAAAACAATGCCTCTTATCGCGGATTCATCGGCAGCGCCAAGGATCCCTCCCCGCTCCAGGGCGGCTACTGGCACACGTTCATGAACGGCGCCGGCATGATGGGCAATGATTTCAGGAACTATTACGACGGTATCGCAAAGATGGGCGACACCCCGTCGCTCCTTTACCTTATGTCCGGCGACCCCGAGGATCAGACGGCCGAGCATTGGGGAGGCCGGTTTGAATCGTTCGACATAAGCCCCAAATATATAGTGAGAGGCCCCATGTCGGCCGCCGACACCATTCCGGTATATTCCCTGATGGAATGGCGTCTAAGAGGTCCTGAGATCGATATACCGGCCGACAGTGCCTGCTTCGTCATGACTGTCGACCGCCAGAAATGGCTTGGATACCATGAGGGAGACGGTGTCTATGTGGTGAGATATGCTCCAAAGGCTCCCGCCACACTATCCTATACGATCACGTCTGACGTGCCGGGATTCCCTGTCCATGAAGGTGTATTCACTGTGGCAAACGAATGGCCTGCCGTAGGCCGTTATGCCGTCACCAACCATGCCATTGAGTTCGTTCCCATTATGGTCAATCCGGAAAGATGGTTCACTGACTGTGGGGATACATCCCTGATGGAGGGAGAATCCGACTATGAGGACTATCGCGATGTCAACGGCAAATGGCAGGGAGCAGCGACCATAAGTCGATGGCGCAACGATGTGATGATAGACTGGGCCAAACGTTTTGACTGGCTGAGATGACGGCACACCTTCCATCCTCCACCACTCCGTTCATTCTTGAAGCCGGATGCGACGAAGCCGGACGCGGATGTCTGGCCGGACCTGTCTGCGCGGCGGCCGTGATCCTTCCTGACGGCTGGACCCATCCTCTGCTCAATGACTCCAAGAAACTCACCGAAAAACAGCGCGATCTCCTGCGTCCGGTCATCGAGGCTGAGGCCGTGGCCTGGGCCGTCGGTTGGTGTTCGCACGAGGAGATCGACGAGATAAACATCCTCAACGCATCTATCCTGGCCATGCACCGCGCCCTCGATGCCCTCGGTGTAATCCCGGGTCAGATCGTGGTTGACGGAAACCGGTTCAAGCCGTATCGCGACATTCCCTGGCAGACCATCGTGAAAGGAGATGGCAAGCTTGGCAACATCGCTGCCGCCTCAATCCTTGCCAAGACCCACCGCGACGAGTTGATGCGCTCTCTTGATGCTGAATATCCCCAATATAACTGGGCTGTCAACAAGGGCTATCCCACACGCGATCACCGCGAGGCCATAGCCCTCCACGGCCTGTCGCCCTATCATCGGCTGACATTCCGTCACTCTGATCGGAACAGTTCGGTGGAAAGATAGCGCTCGCCGGTATCGGGAAGAAGCACGACGATGTTCTTACCCTTGTTTTCCGGGCGTTTCGCTATCTGTGTGGCCGCATGGAGAGCCGCTCCTGATGAGATACCGACAAGGATTCCCTCCGAGTGTGCGAGCGAACGGGCGGCTGCGAACGCCTCCTCTGTCGACACGGTGACAATATCATCAACCACACTTCTGTCCAACGTGTCAGGGACGAATCCCGCTCCTATGCCCTGGAGCTTGTGGGGACCCGGATTGCCTCCGCTCAGCACCGGCGAATCTTTAGGCTCCACGGCCACAATCTTCACACCATCGATCTTTTCCTTGAGATATCGTCCGACACCCGTGACGGTGCCGCCGGTTCCGACACCGGCCACGAAATAGTCTATCTTTCCATCGGTGGCATTGTATATCTCCGGTCCGGTGGTGGCATAGTGTGCCTCCGGATTGGCCGGATTGACAAACTGTCCGAGTATCACGGCACCCGGAGTCTCATCCCTCAGTCTCTCGGCCTCTGCTATGGCGCCTTTCATCCCTGCCGGGCCGGGTGTGAGCACTATTTCGGCTCCAAATGCAGCCAGAAGCTTACGGCGCTCGATGCTCATGGTCTCCGGCATGGTGAGGATCACCTTGTAGCCGCGTGAAGTTCCTACGAAAGCGAGTCCGATACCGGTGTTGCCGCTCGTCGGCTCAATGATTGTACCTCCGGATTTAAGGATACCATCCTTTTCCGCGGTGTTTATCATGTTGAGAGCTATACGGTCCTTCACTGAACCGCCGGGATTGAAAGCCTCGATCTTGGCTATCACATTACCCTCCGTGTTCTCTTTCCTGTCATAATTTTTCAGCAATACGAGAGGGGTGTTACCGATAGCTTCTGTGATGGAAAAGAGCAGATTTGCCATAGCGAATAAAGTATTTTTTTGATGATTAGAAATTGGACGCGATGGCGGAGCGGATCTCCGTCATCGCGCTGGATATTGTATTATTGGAAACGTCGGTGAGAGGAGAATTGTTTATACCTTTTCGAGTGCCTGGTCGAGATCGGCAATGAGATCGTCGATATGCTCGGTGCCGATGCTCAGGCGGATGGTCGACGGGGTGATATGCTGTGCCTCCAATTCCTCGGGCGAGAGCTGCGAGTGGGTTGTGGTGGCCGGATGTATCACGAGGCTCTTCACGTCGGCCACGTTGGCCAGCAGCGAGAATATCTTGAGCGAGTCGATGAACTTCCATGCCTCTTCCTTGCCGCCCTTGATCTCGAACGTGAAGATGCTTCCGGCTCCGTCGGGGAAGTATTTCTTGTAAAGCTCGTGGTCTGGATGCTCGGGGAGCGACGGATGGTTCACCTTGGCTACTTTGGGATGCTTGGCGAGGTAGTCAACCACTTTAAGTGCGTTCTCCACATGGCGCTCCACGCGGAGCGACAGTGTCTCGATGCCCTGAAGCAGGAGGAATGCGTTGAACGGAGAGAGCGTGCTGCCGGTGTCGCGGAGGAGGACGGCGCGGATGCGGGTCACGAACGGTGCGGCCGGAGCCATGTCGGCGAAGATTCCGCCGTGGTAGCTCGGATCCGGTTTGGCAAGGGTCGGAAACTTGTCGGCGTTGGCCTTCCAGTCAAACTTTCCTGCGTCAACGATCACTCCGCCAAGGGTCGTACCGTGGCCGCCGAGGAATTTTGTGGCCGAATGGATCACCACATCAGCCCCATGTTCGATCGGACGGATCAGGTAGGGGGTGCCGAACGTATTGTCGACCAGAAGCGGGATGTTGTGACGGTGGGCTATCTCGGCGAGAGCGTCGATGTCGGTCACGTCGGAATTCGGGTTGCCGAATGTCTCGACGAAGATTGCCTTGGTGTTGGGGCGTATGGCAGCCTCCACGGCAGCGAGATCCCTCACATCGACGAATGTTGATTCCACTCCGCGGGGTTCGAGGGTGTGGGCTATGAGGTTGTATGATCCACCGTATATATTGTCGGCCGACACGAGATGGTCGCCGTTCTGAAGTATGTTCTCGAACGCATAGTTGGTGGCTGCGGCACCGCTCGCCACCGCAAGGGCTGCGACACCACCTTCGAGCGCGGCCACACGCTGCTCAAGCACATCCTCCGTCGGGTTGGTCAGGCGTCCGTAGATATTTCCTGCATCCCGGAGCCCGAAGCGGTCGGCTGCGTGTTGGGAGTTGTGGAACACGTAGGAGGTTGTCTGATAGATAGGTACCGCACGGGCATCGGTAGTGGGGTCGGCGTTCTCCTGTCCGACATGGAGCTGGAGGGTCTCGAAGTGTAGTTTGTTTTCTGACATATCGTGAAATTTTTTTATTATTTTTCTTTCTGTTATTTCCGATGCAAAGTTACTGTCGGTGAAAATATATTCCAAACAGTTTTGAAAATAAGGAAAATTTTACTTTTAGATAGTATTTTTACAGAAAATATGGCGGAAATTTGTTAAATTTGCGCCGCATGACAGAAAAATATTCTTATGTCCGTATCCATCGATTCCACTGACCGCGCCATCCTACGCCAGCTCCAGGAAAATTCCCGTCTCACCACCAAGGAGCTTGCCGGCAAGGTGCATCTCACCGTGACGCCCACGTTTGAGCGCATGAAACGCCTTGAACGCGAAGGGTATATAAAGAAATATATAGCTGTTCTCGATGCCGACAAGCTCAACTGCGGATTCATAGCTTTCTGCTATCTGAGGATGAAGCAGCACACCTATCAGAACAGTCTGCGCATCATGGAGGCCGTAAAGGATATCGACGAGATCGCCGAATGTTACAACGTGTCCGGCGACTATGACTTCCTGCTTAAAATATATGTTGAGGACATGAAGTCATATCAGAACTTCCTCCTGCGCATACTCGGCGAGCTCGACTGCATAGGCTCGTTGAGCAGTTCATTCGTGCTCGGCGAAGTCAAGAATACCCACTCCATCCCCCTGCCGGAGTGATCCCACAGACTTTTCTTTCTTTTACCTCCCCCCTCGATCATCAGCCATATCTTTCCGGGTCAGATTCTTCTCGATGCGCCTGTTTCTGAAATCTCAGGCTCACTGCAGAGTTCACTTATCAGCTTTAGGATTGTTATTGTAATGAACAATCGCCAATCTAAATTTGTGTATATAGTATATATTATATATCTTTGCGGAATAAAGATAAGAACTATGGCGACAGCAATAAATATCAAACGTAAAAATATTGATCTCCCGCTCGATACCCTGCAGAAACTCTCTATCATGGCGGTAGCACAGGGTAAGAGTCTCAAAAACTATATCGAGACAATTCTTATATCCAAGGCGGATATGATCTCCGTGGATGTGAGTATGAATCCATCTCCTTCCGGTGACAAGTGGTTTGATGATCCGCAAAATATGGCCTCGGTGCGCCGGGGGATGTCAGAAATGAAAGAAGGAAAGGGTAAGTCCTACGATATGGATGAGATAAGGGCGGCCTTGGGAGGTATGAGTAGCGATAAATAATCAGACATAAATTGACTCACGCAATGAAGATTCATCAACTCACACTTCTGACGCTGCTCCTGATGGTTGTCGGGCTGTCGTCATGTACGAAGCGGGCGCAGCTCCTCGACACCATTCCGGCTGATGCCGACGTGGTGGCGATAGCCGATGCCGGAAAGATATGTGCGGATCTCGGGATAACATTCTCGGAGACCGGTGCTGCGATACCCGGAGAAATAAAGGCCAAGCTCAACCTCAACGAGGAATCCAACGGTCTGCTCGATCTGCTCGGCCGTATGGACGCGGCCGGAGTGGCCGATATCTCGGCGGTGGCCGTGGTGTATTGTGACGACGATGTGCTGCTCACGCTTCCGGTCGAGAGCTGGGACAAGCTGAAGGCTCTTGATTGCCCCTGGCTGCAATGGGGCGAGGATGCCGGCGGATATCACATCGGGACACTTGGTCGGGACATCAGTGTCGTGGCTTCCGGATCGCAGATATGGATGCTTGAACAGTCGCCCAAGGCTGTCGTGAAGGTAAGGGATCTCCTGAAGAGAGCCGACAAGCAGCCGCTCAGCGGCATCGATGCAATCGCGCAGGCTCTTGCGGCGGATAAATATATCAATATCGCTATCTCCGGAGGTGATTCCGGCGAGAAGGGGAAAGACAAAGATGATCATGCCGCCCTGCTCGAATCCACATGGTCGGTGATAGGGGTCAGCGTGGCCGGACAGACGCTCGTGGCCGACATATCGATGGTCAAGGGTACCGGTGAGGAGATTCAGGTGGATGGAATGCAGCCCATAAATGATGCGGTGCTGTCCTACGTCCCCGGAGCCTGCAATGTGGCTTTCGCCGCAGGTCTCACTCCGCGGTTCAACTGGGATTTCATAAAGCTTCTCGCTGCAGCCGGTGGTGATTTCCAGACCCGTGCGGCTCTCGATGTGGCCATTCCGTTTCTGGGCAGCATTGACGGCACAGTGCTCCTCGCGGCCGCTCCGGCCAACGAGGATGCGTTCGGCGATCCCACGCCGGGCAACTGGAACTTCATCCTCATGGCCCGCATGAGCCAGGAGAAGATCAACCAGCTTCTCGGCATGATACGCACCATGATCTTCACCTCCGGAATGTCGCCGCGGGCGGATGAAAACGGTGTGATGATGGTGCCGCAGTACGGGACGAATCTCTACATAGGCAATGTTGACGGTTATTTTGCCGTCGCCACCTTCCCGTTCCGCAACGACCGCGACAATTCCCTTGCCCCGGTGTTTGAAGGAAAGGATGCCGCAGCAGTGTTTTCCATCCCTTCCCTCTCACTTCTCTCCCCCTCGGCTCCCGCGTGGGGTGTCGATGTCAAGGCTCAGTTTGACGGCTCGAAGGGTCGGTTTGAACTCACGCTCCCCGGCTCACAGGGTCCGGTGCTCGTAAATCTTCTGTCGCTTCTATGATTGATCGCATAACCCTGCGTCGCGTCCTTCCGCGTGTGTTTCGCGGCAGCGAGCACGAGGCTCCCGTCAAGGACTCGGAGGTATGGCTGCGAGAGGAGGTGGATTTCCGCCGCCCTGACAGCTATATAGTGGAGGCTGAGAGCGGGACCGGGAAATCGTCGCTATGCTCGTTTATCTACGGCGCGCGCACTGACTACGACGGCGAGATACTCTTTGACGGCAAGCCGGTCCGCGACTTTTCCATAGAGCGGTGGTGTGAGATCCGCTGTCGGGCCATCGCATATCTGCCGCAGGAGATGCGTCTCTTTCCTGAGCTGACAGTGATGGAGAACATTGATGTGAAAAACCGCCTGACCGGTTATCGCACACCGGCTCAGATCCGGGAGATGCTCGACCGCCTCGAGCTTGGCGACCGCCTGTCTGACAAGGCCGGAATCCTGTCCATCGGACAGCAACAGCGTGTGGCGATAGTCCGTGCTCTCTGCCAGCCTTTCGATTTCCTGCTTGTCGACGAGCCTGTGAGCCATCTCGATGCCCGCAACAACGCGTCCGTGGCAGCCCTGATAGCCGAAGAGGCTTCCGCCCGGTCGGCGGCGGTGATAGCCACTTCCGTGGGCAACAAGCTAACCCTCAGTGACTATAAACTCTTAAAGCTCTGAAATGTCATCTCATCCACTCAGCCGCCTGCTGAGGCGCAATATAAGCGCGGGGCAGATCGTAGGATATGCTCTCGCAAATCTCGTGGGGCTGACCATAGTCCTCACGGCATTGCAGTTCTACCGCGATGTCACGTCGGTTGCGTCGGCCGACGACTCTTTCATCTCCTCCGACTATCTGATAATCTCCAAGAAGGTCAACGGACTGGGCGGATTCTTCGGGGCGGATCCATCGGCCACACGCTTCACGGCCTCCGACCGGGAGGATATCAAGGCGCAGCCGTGGGCCTCGGCTGTCGGGGAGTTCACGGCGGCCGATTTCAACGTGGCGGCGAGTGTGGACTTCGGCGGTGCGCCGCTCTCGACGGCTTTGTTCCTCGAATCCATTCCCGATGAGTTCTTCGATGTCTCCCCCCGGGGGTGGACATACGTCCCCGGTTCAGGCAAGCCGCTGCCGATAGTGATATCCAAGGATTATCTCACGCTGTATAATTTCGGCTTCGCCGCATCGCGCGGGATGCCGCAGGTCTCCGAGGAGCTGATCGGATCCATACCGCTCCGCCTCTCCGTCAGCGGTGGCGGACGGCAGCAGTGGATCGATGCGCGGATCGTCGGATTCTCCTCGCGGCTCAACACCATAGCTGTCCCGGAGGAGTTCATGACGTGGGCCAACAGCGAGTTCGGTGACCATAGATCGTCCGGGCAGCCCGATCCCTCCCGGCTCATAATAAAGCTGCGACAGGCCGGCGATCCGCAGGCCATGGCCTATATGTCCGATCATGACTACGAGATTGCCGGCGATAAGGATGCCGGAGGCAAGACGGCTTATTTCCTGTCCATTGTCACCACAATAGTGGTGGCCGTGGGGATAATAATCAGTCTTCTCGCATTCTTCATCCTGCTCCTGAGCATATATCTGCTTCTCCAGAAGAACCGTGATAAGATCTATGACCTGATGCTGCTCGGCTATACTCCGCGCCGTGTGGCGCGCTACTATCAGACCCTCGTCATCGCGGTCAATGCCGCCGTGCTTGTCATTGCGGTCGCTGTGATGCTTGCGGCATCGTCTGTGTGGAAGGATTCGCTTGTGACGCTCGGTGTCGACGGTGCATCGCCATGGCTCACCATTGCCGTAGGCATCTGCATAATGCTTCTCATATCACTCGGCAACCTCCGGGCCATCTCCATCAACATCCGCCGCAATTTCAGACGGTAAATTTTTAATTACCGAAAAATTTCCTTAATTTTGCACAAAAGAATAATCATCAACCCAACTAATCAATAGATACTATGTCAAAGGTAACAGTAGTAGGCGCCGGCAATGTGGGCGCCACTTGTGCAAATGTATTGACTACCTGCTCCATAGCAGACGAGGTAGTGCTTCTTGACATCAAGGAAGGTGTCAGCGAGGGCAAGGCGATGGACATCATGCAGACCGCCGCTATCCTCAACACCTCGACCGTGCTCCGTGGCGTGACAAACGACTACTCCGCTACAGCCGGCAGCGATGTCGTGGTCATCACCTCCGGTATCCCCCGCAAGCCCGGCATGACCCGCGAGGAACTCATCGGCGTTAACGCCGGCATCGTGAAGAGCGTCACCGAGCAGCTTCTGAAGTATTCTCCCGATGCGATCGTCATCTGCATCTCCAACCCCATGGACACCATGACCTACCTGATCCACAAGGTGAGCGGTCTGCCCAAGAACCGCATCATCGGCATGGGTGGTGCGCTTGACAGTGCGCGTTTCAAATATTTCCTCAGCCAGGCTCTCGGCGCCAACGCCACAGAGGTCGAAGGAATCGTGATCGGCGGTCACGGCGATACCACCATGATCCCCCTCACCCGCTATGCCGCATATCGTGGCGTGCCTGCCACAAACTATCTCGACGCTGATACCCTCGGAAAGGTGGCTGCCGACACCATGGTGGGCGGTGCGACCCTCACCAAGCTCCTCGGCACCTCCGCATGGTATGCTCCCGGTGCGGCCGGAGCGCAGATGGTCAAGGCCGTGCTCCACAACGAGAAGAAGCTTATCTCGTGTTCCGCTCTGCTCGACGGTGAGTATGGCGAGAAGGATCTCTGCATCGGCGTTCCTGCCATCATAGGCCGCAACGGTATCGAGAAGATCGTCGAGTTTGATCTCAACGAGGAGGAGAAGGCTCTCTTCCACAAGAGCGCGGAGGCCGTCCACAAGACCAACGATGCTCTCGCGACAGCTCTCTGATACATTATGGCGACATCACAGCCGGGATGGCCTTACGGGTTGTCCCGGCTGCTTTTTTTGAACCCACCGCGTCAGCGGATTGTTAGAATGAAACTATGAAACTGTCAAAACTGATCATCGGTATTGCCATGGCTGCCATAGTGGCCGCCTGTGGCAACGCATCGTCAGCCAAGGCTGACGCGACATCCGGCACCGGAAGTGCCGTCACAGCCGCAGAGATCCAGCCCGTCATCGAATGGACAGGCGGCAAGATATCGCCCGACAAGGATCTCCCCACCGTGATAGACTTCAATGCCGACTGGTGCGGGCCGTGCCGCAAGTTCGCCCCCGTCTTCCATGAGGTGGCCGGAGAGTTCAAGGGCCGGTTCCGGTTCATTTCGGTCAACGTCGACAACTGCCCTGAGGCTGCGGCCCAGTTCGGCGTATCGTCCATCCCGCAGATCACCATCCTGCGCCCGGACGGCTCGCGCAACTCCGCCATAGGCTACATGACCGCCGACGAGCTGAAAATGTTCCTCTCCATGTAGACTCCCTCGCGAAAATTTCGTATTTTTGCGGGGCAGTTATGATTCTGAGAGATTTAACAGTCACTAATTTCAAGAATATCCCCGGAAGCAGTCTGGAGTTTTCGGGGAAGGTGAACTGTTTTCTCGGCAACAACGGGATGGGGAAGAGCAATCTGCTCGACGCCATCTACTTCCTGAGCTTCTGCAAGAGCTTCTCCGGTGTCAATGACCGCCTGCTGCTCCGCCGGGGCGAGGATTTCGCCATTCTCCGGGGCCACTATGTGCGCAAGGGGGTTGACGAGGAGCTTATCATGGGGCTATCCTCCGGCCGCCGCAAGAGCCTCAAGCGCGGAGGCAAGGAGTATGGCCGCCTGAGCGCGCATATAGGCAGCTTTCCGCTCGTGATGGTGGCTCCGCAGGACATCGACCTGATACGCGACAGCGGCGAGGAGCGCAGGCGATGGATGGACATGGTCATTTCCCAGAGCGACGCGCAGTATCTCGACTGCCTGATCCGCTACAACAAGGGGCTTGAGCAGCGCAACAGGCTGCTGCGCGACGGAGTGGTGGACCACAACCTCTACACAGCCTTGGAGCTGATGATGGAGATGAGCGCTGACTATATCCACCGCGTGAGAGCGGGATGGATCGGCGAGCTGACCGGGATATTCGACCGCTATTATACAGCCGTGTCGGGCGGCGAAGAGCACGTGGCTCTCTCATACCGCAGCCATCTCGGGGAGCCGGGCGTGACGCTGTCCGCGCTCTTCGACCGCGAGAGAAGACACGACGAGATCGTGCGCCACACCACCTCCGGAATCCACCGCGACGACATCGAGATGACGCTCGACGGTATGCCCATGCGGCGCACCGGCAGCCAGGGACAGTGCAAGACCTTCACGATAGCCCTCCGACTGGCTCAGTATGATTTCCTGAGGCGCACCACGGGTATGAAACCCCTCCTGCTGCTCGACGATATATTCGACAAGCTCGACGCATCGCGCGTGGAGCGCATCATGGCTCTTGTCACATCCGAGGATTTCGGCCAGATATTCGTGACCGACACCAACAGGACACACCTCGACGAGATCATGAGCCGCACCGGTGGCGACTACCGCCTCTGGAGAGTTGACCACGGAACATTCACGACGATATGAAGCGGACCTATCCCAAGCATATCGCCGCGATAATCGACGAGGCCATGGCTCGCGCCGGACTCACCGACACCCTCAATGAGCAGCGGGCGTCGGCGGCATGGCCTGATGTGGTCGGGCCGGTCATCAACCGCCTCACCACACGCCGCTACGTGGACCACGGGGTGCTTCACGTGTATCTCACGTCGGCTCCGCTCAAGAATGAACTTATTTTCAACAAATCGCGTCTCGTGGAGGCTATCAACAGGATTGTCGGCACAGACGCGGTCAAAGACATAGCTTTCCACTGATATGGCAAACCGTTGCGACGTATCAACCACGGCGGTGCGTTTCCGCCACCACATTCCGCTGCAGATGCGCTTCATCGACATCGATATGCTCGGACATCTCAACAACAGTGTCTATTTCACCTTCATGGACATGGCCAAGTCCCGCTACTTCCAGGCCGTGCTCGGCGACAAGCTCGATTTCAGCCGCTTCGGAGTGGTGATAGTCAACATCAACTGCGATTTCTTCGCCCAGACGTTCTATAACGACACGATCGAGTGTGAGACGGCTGTCGTGGCCATAGGAGAGAAGAGCCTCACCATAGAGCAGCGTATATTCTCGCCCGACAGCGGTGAGGTGAAATGCCATTGCCGCACCATCATGGCGGGTATCGATGTCAAGGCCAAGACTTCCGCGCCTATCACGGACGAGTGGCGGAAGGCTCTCGAGGAATACGAAGAAAGAAGCTTCTGATCATGGTGAGTCTGCCACGACGGTTTGTGGAACTCATGGAAGATCTCGGACTCCATGATCTTCCGGCAGCCCTGAGCACCGGGGAGCCGGAGGTGTCCGTGCGTCTCAACCGCGACAAGAAGCCTTGCCGGTTTGAAGACCCGGAGCCGGTCCCATGGTGTCCGCGCGGAATCTATCTGCCCTCGCGGCCGTCGTTCACCCTCGATCCCTCCTTCCATCAGGGTCGCTACTATGTCCAGGAGGCATCCTCGATGTTCCATGGCCACGTGGTCGGATCGATCGTGAGTATGCTCGGCTCCGCGTCGCCCCTGCGTGTGCTTGATGCCTGCGCCGCGCCGGGAGGCAAGACCACGGCGGTGATCGACGCGCTCCCACGCGGATCGGTGGTCGTGGCCAACGAGTATGTCCCCTCCCGTGCGGCCGTGCTGCGGGAAAATGTGATAAAATGGGGCAGTCCGGATGTGATAGTGACACGTGGCGACACGGCTTCCCTGTCGCGCCTGAAGGATATGTTCGACATAGTCGTGGCCGATGTCCCGTGTTCGGGCGAGGGGATGATGCGCAAGGATCCCGAGGCCGTGGCCCAGTGGAATCCGGGGCTCGTCAGGGAATGTGCGGAGCGGCAGCGTGAGATCGTCGGTAATCTCTGGCGCGCCCTGCGTCCTGGCGGCTTCATGATATATAGCACCTGCACCTTCAACCGCCTCGAGAACGAGGAGATCGTGGAGCATATCGTCAATGATCTCGGCGGAGAGAGCGTGGAGATACCCGTGGAGACTTCATGGATGATCACTGACGGCCTTTCGACCGACTGCAGGTGCTACCGCTTCATTCCGGGCCGGACGCGAGGAGAGGGCCTGTTTGTCGGCGTGATCCGCAAGCCGGGCGATGCTCCTTCCGAGAAGGCTCCCGCCAAGGAGAGAAGGAAGAAGGGTAAGGGTGGCGCCGCCGTGGCGGTCCCGCCGGAGGTGAAAGGCTGGATCCGGGAGCCGGAAAAATACCGTTTCACCTCGGCATCCGACCGTATCTCGGCCTTCCCGGAGTCCCATCTGCCATTGCTGAAGGCTGTCGGAGAGGTGGTGGACGTGATCCACGAGGGGGTGACGCTCGCCACCGTCAAGGGTCGCGATCTGATCCCCGCCCATCAGCTTGCCGTCTCGACCGCGCTCAATCCTGCGGCTTTCCCGGCGGTGGAGCTTGACCGCGAGGCGGCTCTGCGCTATCTTCGCGGCGAGAATCCCGTGCTGCCCGACGGCACACCTCACGGCTATGTGGCTGTCACATCCGACGGTGTCCCGCTCGGATGGGTCAAGAACCTCGGCCGGCGCTGCAATTCGCTCTATCCGCAGCCCTGGCGTATAAAGATACAGATAACCAATCATTGAAATCACTGAAATGCGAATCGACATACTCACCGTGCTCCCCGAGATGCTGGAGTCACCGCTCAACTGCTCTATACTGAAACGCGCGCAGGCCAAAGGTCTGTGTGAACTCGTGGTCCACAACCTACGCGACTATTCCGACAACCGCTACCGCAAGGTCGACGACTATCCGTTTGGCGGCGAGGCGGGGATGGTGATGCAGATCGGCCCGGTGGATCGTGCCATAGAGCATCTGAAGTCCGAGCGTGACTATGATGAGGTGATCTTCACCTCCCCCGACGGCGAGCAGTTCTCACAGCCCATGGCCAACAGTCTTTCCCTCTGCCGGAACCTGATCATCCTGTGCGGCCACTACAAAGGAGTGGACTGGCGTATCCGCGAGCATCTCATAACCAAGGAGATATCCATAGGCGACTATGTGCTCACCGGAGGCGAGATCCCGGCTGTGGTGATAGCTGACGCCGTGGTGCGCCTCATTCCCGGGGCGATCGGCGACGAGCAGAGCGCGCTGAGCGACTCGTTTCAGGACAATCTCCTCGCTCCGCCGGTCTATACCCGTCCCGCCGAATATAAAGGCTGGAGAGTGCCTGACATCCTCCTATCCGGCCATGCGGCCAAGATCGACGAATGGCGCTACGAGCAGGCCCTCGCCCGCACCCGCGCCCTCCGCCCCGACCTCCTTGATGAGAAATAAATAGGCACATCAAAAATTTTATGTCATGAAAAGATTTCTTGCATCTTTATCGTTGGTCTTAATGGTTGCTCTGGGGGCTTTAGGGCAGGCTGACCATGGATATAATATTTACGGACAGTTGTTCGGGTCGTCGACGGTGGTCGGCGTTGGGATTGATTCGCGGTTCAGGACGGGCGGTGTGCTCGGCTATTCGGCCGGAGTTGGGTTCACGAGTGTGTCGTGTGACAATGATCCGGTAGGTCCGCTCTCTACCTATAAGGATGTCAAAAGCCGCGGACTCAGCATACCGTTGGAGGTCAATGCGATATTGGGCAGCCGGGCCAGTAAGTTTGAGGTCGGTGTCGGTTTCACCACATTCTTCGTCAACCGCGACGAGACGAGCTTATATGCCGTGATCACACCCGACGATGAGGGGAATGTTGAGGATTATCATTTCGAGATGGATCAGAAGAAGGGGTTCCGTCCGAATATAATGGGTACTCTGAATCTCGGCTACCGTCTGCAGAGGAAAAGCGGATTTTTCATGAGGTTGGGACTGACATTCCTTGTAGGGGACCTGAAAATCTCGCCTATCGATGGCCTCGTGGCTCTGCCGAATATCTGTCTCGGATACACCATCCCGCATTTTTAGGATTTTAGACTAAGCGGCGTTATCGCACCTTTTCGGGGATTTGGGGTCGTAACTTTGCGGAAAAAATAGCAAAGTTATGAAGAATCGTCTGCCAATTTCAAGAAAAGTCAACAAGGATCTCAATGAGCGTATCAGCTCTGTACTTTCGTTTGCTCCCGCTTCGGAGGCGGAGGCCAAGCGCCTGTTTAATGCATATCTCGAGGGTGTGGAGCCTGTGAGCGGGGATCAGTCTGCCATGATCGCGTTCTCGATGATCCGCACAGAGATAGATCGTGCCATGGAGCGGTCGCGCCGCGCAAGATTGAGGGCGGGGCAGGCGAGAAAGTTTAAAGAGGCGAGAGAGGCAAGAGAGGTTATGGAGGCGAGAGAGGTTATTGAGGATAAAGAGGTTATTGAGGTTATAGAGGCTAATCTGGGTAATCAGGCTAATCTGGTTGAGGTTCGTCCGGTTTCTGAGGAGGAGCGGGAGGCGGAGAGGCTGCGGGTGCTTACGGTGACGGGATGGAGCCTGCGCGAGAATCTCGCCGAGGTGCGCCGCCTGCTGTTCCGCGAGGCGCGACGCGATTATAACGCCCTCACGAAGAGGATGCTTGAGAAAGCTCAGGCGGACAAGATAAAGTATAAGCACGAGCATCTCTATTTCAATCCGCCGGAGTTCAGTGACTATACCTCCAGATATGTCAACCGGCGGCTGAAGGAGATCAGCTCTGGATTGTGAGGAGTTTGAGCGGTCCGGTGGCCCGGAGCGAGGTCATGACTGCGGGAAACAGCAATGTGTCGCCGCATCGGGTGGGAAAGCTGTTGCCTGACAGGGTGTCGACGATGGTTCCGTCGCCTTCCGTACACATAGTGATGGTGAATGAGTCGCGCGGATGAGCTATCATGCGCGATTCGCCGTCGGCCAGGTCGAGGCTTCTCACGTCGAAGTAGTCGCAGGATGCGAGCACCCCGTCGGCATCCGGAACGGTGCGGTAGTCGGGGCTTACGGAGTAGTCTATGGCATCGCGGGCATAGGCTGTGTGTAGTTCACGCGGTTTTCCGTCCTTGTCGCGACGGTCGTAGTCGTAGATACGGTATGTGATATCGGAGGTCTGCTGGATTTCAGCCACGAGGTTTCCGGCTCCGAGGGCGTGGATGCGTCCTGACGGGAGGAAAAAGGTGTCGCCGGGGGCGGAGTCGTATGTAGCCACGACATCCATTATCGATTTGTCGGCCACACGCCGCTCGTATTCCTCTGGGGTGATGCGTTTCTTCAGTCCGGTGTAGATCTTTGCACCGGGTGCGGCATCTATCACCCGCCATATCTCTGTCTTTCCGGGCGAGTTGTGGCGCCGGCGGGCCAGATCGTCGTTGGGATGTACCTGTACCGAGAGGTTCTCCTTCGCATCGAGGATCTTTATGAGCAGCGGAAACGCCACGGAGTCTTTCCCGATATTATTCTTTCCGACGAGTTCGGCTCCGAATCTCTCGACGAGTTCGGTCAGGGAGAGACCCTCGTAGGGGCCGCGGTCGACCACGGAGACGTGGCCGGGCACAGCCGAGATCTCCCAGCTCTCGCCGATGGATTTGCGTGAGGTGCTGATTCCCTTGAATGGTGCGATGCGGTCGCCTCCCCAGATGACGGATCTGAAGATAGGTGCGAAGTGCAACGGTCGGTCAAGCATGATGAATTGATGATTAATGTGATGGGTCAGGCAGATGGTGGAACCCGGAATCAGAGCATATTGAGCGCGGCGAGCTGTTCGATCACATCGTGGCGCGAGAGGGATCGGCGCGAGAGCAGTGTGGATGCGAAATCGTGGGCCACGGACTGCACTCCGTGATGACTGAACACGCGGGTGAGATAGTTGTAGTTCTTGTCGAAGAGCTTGTTGATCTCATCCTCCTCCAGCTCGCATGAGTCCTTGCCTTCGCCGCAGGCAAGCGAGCGGAGCAGGGAGAGGAGTGGGTCGGGGACAGCGGTCCTGCGCCCCACGAGATGACGGCACAGCACGTTGGCAATGAGCATGGAGATGCCGAGATTGTAGTTCTTGAGCATCTGGTTCCATGCGGCCTTGGCCGAAACCCCGGGATTGCCGGCGAAAAAGAACTCGGGAGAGAGCGCGACCATATCGTTAGGGCTGTCGTCGATATTGATTGAGGTGAGCATATCCTCACCGTCGTATATGACGAGGCTGATGGCCATTCCGGTCGCGCCGTAGGCCCGGTCTGATTCAGAAGTGTATTTCAGTTGTTCCATATCGTATTAATAACACACGAAGAGGTCTAATTGATTACAAGTATTTTTGTCACGACATCGCCTGACGAGGATGTGTCGGTCGATGTGGATGCCACCACGTAGTAGACGCCGGAGCGGACTCGCTGGCCGTTCATGTTGCAGCCGTCCCATTGGGCCATGCCGCCCTCGCTGTAGATCTGGCAGACGGTGTTGAATCCGGCATCGACGATCTTTATCAGGGAGTTGGCCATCAGCCCCTCGATGGTGATAAGTCCGGAGAAGTCGGGTGTCACCGGGTTGGGATAGGCGTAGACATCGGAGTAGTCCGGACGCGCCGGGCCGGATGCGGAGGCGAATTCGAGAAGTCCCGCCATGGTGCCCACGAATATCGATCCGGAATAGGGATCAGGATAGATGGCCGTGATGCAGTTGGTGGGCAGAGGGGAGTTGGATGTGTTGTAGCTGGCCAGAATCTCGCTGCCGGTGGCGTTGGTGAGGAAAAGGCCGGAGCTTTCGGTGCCGAACCACTTGCGGTTGGAGTTGTCGACGGCCACCGCGCTCACCCGGTCGCTCTCAAGCAGATAGTCGGCAAGGTTGGTGCCGTCGTTGCGTGGCACCTTGACGCGGTTGATGGTGAAGTCGGACGACATCGTGCGGAGAGGGTTAGGGATAGATATGACACCGGAGGTGGTTCCGACCCATACCTGTCCGTTCTGATCCTCGACCATTGAGAGGATGAATTCCGGCGAGAAGTCCTTGCCGTCCTGATCGGTGAGCCTCGACCATTCCATGCGGGCCGATCCTGACAGGTTGGTGGGATTTCCGCCATGGTAGTAGGCCATGAATCCGTGGTAGGCCGTGCCGTCGTAGGCGAGCACTATGTCCGATTGGGTGCAAGGCAGAAGGGTGACATCCTTGAAGGTGAGGAACGATCCGAAATCGGGCTGCAGCCAGTCCTCCTTGCCGACGGATGCAATACCGGCCTTGCGCTTCGCGGCGGGGAGCATCATCACGGTGGTGTGGGCTGAGCTGAGGGTCACGTAGCCCACCCAGAAATTCCCGTCCTTGTCGAAGGACAGGGAGGTGGGAGAGAGGAGCCAGCTGTCCATCTTGGTGATGGGAGAGTTGGACTCGTCTATCAGGGCTATCTGCTCGCCGTCGCGGAAGACGTAGATGCCGCGCGAGGTTGAGGCCACGTAGACGATCGACGGATCGTCGGGGTCCTCCACGATGGCTGTCGGGGCAATGACGGTCTCTCCTCCGGCCGTGACGGGGTGGAATGGGGTGAAGGTGTCGTCGTCGAGCATGAGGCAGGCCTCCATCGGCTCGGTGTAGCGGTCGCCGGTGCCTATGGGATGAGTGTGGGACTGCCCGATGTTGGCCGTATAGAAGCCGGACCCGTCAGCCGTGGGGTAGATACGGCAGATATTGGTCATGGAGATGGCGTCGGAGGGTATGGACTTGTCGCGCAGCACGGTGACGTCGGTGCCGCTGACGGAGTAGTGGCCGAGACCGTCTGACGAACCGGCCCAGAGTGACTGCAGGCCGTCCCATGTGGACATCATCGAGCCGGACATCACCGACGGGAGTGTGGCGATGCTGCGCCCCATGGCGTTCTGGTCGTAGTCGCAGTACTGGATGGGGGTTGTCTCGGAGAAGAAGCACAGTCCCTCGCTGTTGCGGGAGAGGCGCGTGGTGCGGATCTCGGAATTGACGATTCCTCCGGTTGTGGCATCGAGGCGGCGCACGGTCTTCCACTGTATGACGGGATAGAACCTGCCGCTCCGCTCATCGCCGGGAGGGAAAGCGTCCATGCTCTCCACGGATCCACTCGTCGCCTTGCCGATGCGGCTGAAATTGTCGAGTTTGTTGATGCGGTCGCCGTGGGCTGCCGAGTATATCTCGCTGTAGCCGTCGACATTGTCGCCCATGATCAGCAGAATTCTCGTGTCGTCGACGGCCAGACACTGGACCGGACGGCCGTAGATGCCGGATTCTTTCACCTCGTGGGTGGATCCATTGTAGATCACTATACCGAAGGCTGTGGCGATGTAGATCTTTCCGTCGTAGAATTTCACGTCGTTGATCTTTTTGGACCAGTCGATGGTCGAGTCCTTTATGTCCGGGAGATTCACCTTGCGGCCGTCGGGGTAGATGAGGTCCATGTTGCCGTTGGCGAAGGTGACGAGCAGGTAGTTGTCGTCGAAATTGTAGAAAATCCTCTCTATCGAGAAGTCAGAGAGATCCTGGCCATATTCGTAGTGGCGGGTCTCGTCGGCCTGCTTGTCGTAGGAGTAGAGCGAGCCGCCGGTGACGTAGTAGACAGCGGATTTGGTGTCGATCAGGTCGGTGAATGTGCCGAATACCGGAAACTGCTGCCAGCTTCCCGGGGTGAGTCTGGCTCCGGCGGTGAAGCATACGGCCGCGAGAGTGACGAGTATCAGGGAGAGTCTTCGGATCATGATAATTATCGGTTTAGGAGGTAGGACAGGAGACGGGCCGTGGCGCGTCCGCGATGTGATATGGCGTTCTTTTCGTCGGGAGCCATGAGGGCGAAGCTGCGGTCTGATCCGGCAGGCCTGAACACGGGGTCGTAGCCGAAACCGGCCTCGCCTTGCGGCGCGGTGAGGATCTCGCCCTCCACACGCCCCTCAAACAGATGCTCCTCACCGTCGAGGATGAGGCAGATCTCGGTGACGAAGCGGGCGGTGCGGTCGGACGCGCCTTCGAGGTTGCGTAGAAGCAGCTCCATGTTGGCCTTGCTGTCGTGGCCGGGTCCGGCATAGCGGGCCGAATACACACCGGGTGCTCCGCCGAGGGCGTCGACCAGGAGGCCGGTGTCGTCGGCAAAGCAGTCGTAGCCGTAATTCTCTTTCACGAACCGGGCTTTCTGGCGGGCGTTGCCGGCGAGGGTGTCGGCGGTCTCCGGGATATCCTCATGGCAACCGATGTCGGCGAGCGAGAGGATCCTGAAACGGTCGCCGACGATGCGGCGGATTTCCCCGAGCTTGTGGGCGTTGTTTGTGGCAAATACTATTTCCTGCATATCTGTATTATAACGTTGGTGCGTGGCTTTTTATTGTCCAGAGCTGTCGCGGACCATACTTGCGGCACAACTCCCATACATTAGGCTATCTCCGGTAACGTCATTTTCGGCGGATTATATTGGCTGACAATTTCAAACATACGCGAACTATGCGTCAGTAAGATCTCATCAGCCGAGATCCCGACATCGCTTCTTTTCTCAATATTTAAGGCTTTAAAGGGTAAAGAGGCAAGAGAGGTTATGAGGCAAGAGAGGTTATGAGGCGAGGGAGGATAAAAAGGCGATGTCGGGGTGCAACCGCTTCGCGGT
>CAZKIE010000002.1:72012-135476 GCA_964552825.1 uncultured Staphylococcus sp.
AGGGGGGAGGGGTGGAGGCGTTCGGACCCCACGAAGAGATCGTGGGGATAGGCAGGTGTATGCGCTTCGCGCAAAGGAGGGGAGGGAGGATAAAAAGGCGATGTCGGGGTGCAACCGCTTCGCGGTAGGGGGGAGGGGTGGAGGCGTTCGGACCCCACGAAGAGATCGTGGGGATAGGCAGATGTATGCGCTTCGCGCAAGGGTGTTCGCGTCGGTGACGCGGGGTACCTCACGAAGAGATCGTGGGGATAGGCAGATGTATGCGCTTCGCGCAAGGGTGTTCGCGTCGGTGACGCGGGGTACCCCACGAAGAGATCGTGGGGATAGGCAGATGTATGCGCTTCGCGCAAGGGAGGCGAGGGAGGTTATAAGGCGAGAGAGGCAAGAGAGGCAAGAGAGGCAAGGGAGGTTATGAGGCGAGGGTGGTTATGAGGCAAGGGAGGGGGTTTACATTTGTAAATTGGGGATGGGTTGACTGACAGTTGTTTGGGGGTGTGTTGAAAAGTTTTTTTAAATAATCGTGTCAACCGGAGTTTGGATTTGCAAATTTATTATTAACTTTGGGGTCTTGATTGTCTACTTTTAAAACGCGCAATGATGGAAAGCGAGGTCTATCATATCCCGGCACTGCTTCCGGAGACTATGGATGCACTTGATGTGCGTCCGGGAGGGGTGTATGTCGATGCCACCTATGGTGGCGGCGGACATTCGCGTGCGATCATTGAGCGGTTGGATGCCGGTAAGGGCGGACATCTCTATGCGTTCGATCAGGATATGGATGCCGTGGAGCGAGCGCCGCAGGATGACGGACGTTTCACGATGGTGTATTCCAATTTCCGTTTCATCACGAACTTCATGCGCTATTACGGTGTTGAAGAAGTGGATGGGGTGCTGGCCGATCTCGGTGTGTCGTTCCATCATTTCGATTCGCCTGAAAGGGGATTCTCTTTCCGTGCTGACGGGCCGCTCGATATGCGGATGAACCGTCAGGCGGGTCGTCCTGCTTCGGCGATACTGCGGGAGGCAGATGAGGAGGCTCTGGCTGATCTCTTCAAGATCTACGGCGAGCTGGCTCAGGCGCGACGGATTGCGCGGGCGATAGTGAAGTCGCGCGAGGGCGGCGAGGATTTCGCTACGGTCAACTCGCTGCTTCAGACTGTGAGGCCGCTGATCGATCCGCGCAAGGAGAAGAAGGAGCTGGCACAATTGTTTCAGGCGCTACGCATAGAGGTGAACGACGAGATGGGTGCTCTCAAGGATCTGCTGCGGGGTGCGCTCAGGGTGCTGAAGCCCGGAGGCCGTATAGCGGTGATCACTTATCATTCCTTGGAGGACAGGATGGTGAAGAATTTCTTCAAGACCGGTGACTTCGCGGGTAAGGTGGACAAGGATTTCTTCGGGCGTGTCAACGCTCCTCTGAAGCCGCTCGGCAACCGTCCGATCGTCCCCACGGCTGAGGAGACGGAGCGCAATCCGCGATCGAGAAGCGCGAAACTGCGTGTGGCGGTGAAAATATGAATACTCTCAACTCAAACAATGGCAAAAGCTGATAAAAAGAAGGCTAAGGAGGCGGCGAAGAAACCGTCGTTTCTGTACAAGATGTTCCACGGGACGCTGCTGTCGAGCGATTTTTTCGCCCGCCACTGGCTTCCGACGCTGCTCTTCATACTCGTGATGATGGTCTATATCACCACGAAATATACCTGCAAGACCAATATGGAGCGGATCGCCGCTTTGGAGAAGAAGCTTGAGATAGTGGAGAACGAGCGTTCGAGGGAGCGGTCGGCATTCATGAGCCGAATCCGCGAGACCTCGATGCAGCAGCTTGTGGATTCGCTGCATCTTAACCTGCGTGTGCAGCCTCAACCGCCTTATAAGATCCCCCGGAAGTAAAGCAGCGAAAAGTTATGGCCAATAAGAACGACAACCGCAGCAATATTCTCTTCCGCTATGCCATCATAGTGCTCGGGATTCTCGGACTCTCGGCGGCTATCATCGTGAAGCTGTGTGAGACGACTGTGGTCAACGCGGACAAATGGAACGAGGCTGCCAACCGGATACTGCTGAAGACGAGCGAGATCATCCCTCCGAGGGGAAATATACTGGCATCGGACGGGAGTGTGCTTGCCACGAATCTCAATTTCTACACCGCGCGTATGGACTACCGGGCCGAGAAGTTCAACGCTGCCCATCTGCGCGAGGATATCGACGAGCTGTCGGAGCAGATGGCCGCCTATTTCCCGTCGAAGGACGCGAAGGGGTGGAAGCGCCATCTTCTCGCACCGCTCGACAAGGCTCCGGCGGATCGACCGAGAGCCTACAAGATCATCAGCGGCCTCTCACACGCGGATATGGAGCTGATCAAGACGCTGCCGTATTTCAACCGTGGCAACCGCAACCGGACGGGGCTGACATTCGAGGAGTATATGAAGCGGTTCAATCCCTACGGCAATATGGCCCGGCGATCGATCGGAGGCGTCGGGGAGACATCTGAGAGCAAGGAGATCCACGGTATATCCGGATTGGAGAAGGCATTGGACTCGCTGCTCTACGGACGTGCGGGTACGGCCCGCAAGGTGGCTCTGACCAAGAAGATCACAGACTCACCGCTGATTCCGGCGGTGCCCGGCTGCGATATAGTCACCACGATAGACATAAATATGCAGGATATCGTGGAGAGCGAGCTTAACAATGTGCTCGACACGTGTGGAGCGGAGTGGGGTGTGGCCGTGCTGATGGATGTTAAGACCGGCGACATAAAGGCCATATCGAACCTTGAGCTTAATCCCAACGGGCCGGGATATATCGAGGCCCGCAACCGCGCCGTGATGGGCTATGAGCCGGGATCGGTGGTGAAGACCCTGTCGATGATGATAGCTGTGGAGGACGGAATCGTGACTGATTTCGACGAGATGCTCCCGACGGGGTCGGGATGGGCATACGCCGGAGGTCGCCCGATCACTGACGCGCATCACTCGACGGCCATCCGCGCGGGCGATGTGATAGAGCAGTCGTCGAACATCGGAATGGCCCGCATCATGACGAGGGAATATGACGACAAGCCGGGAGAGTTCTATTCGCGCATCAAGCGTCTCGGATTTCTGGATCCGATGAATACCGGAATAGCCGGCGAGGTGCCTCCGCGCATCGACTCCGTGCCCAACGACCGCGGGGGGCGCATAGCACTGTCGAGACAGTGCTACGGATATGCCACGGAGATACCGCCGCTCTACACGCTGGCGGTGTATAATGCCATAGCCAACGACGGGGTGTTCGTGAAGCCGAGGCTTGTCAAGGAACTGCGCGGGACGATAGACTCCGTGCTACCTCCGGCCTATATGGGCGACGGAAGAGCCTGCTCGCCGAAGACAGCCGAGATAATGAGGGAAATGCTCACGAGGGTGGTGTGGGGCGACCACGGCACAGGCCGGTTCCTCCGCAATAATGTGGTGAAGATAGCCGGAAAAACGGGAACGTGCTACATGATAGAGGACGGCGCCTACAATACGTCCAAGAAACGTCTGGCGTTCTGCGGATTCTTCCCGGCTGACAATCCCATGTATTCATGTGTGGTGCTGACGTGTCATCCGGTGAAGAACTTCTTCGGCGCAGCCACGACCTCGGGTCAGGTGGTGAAAAATATAGCGATGAAGCTCTATTCAAGAGGTATGCTCGGCAACTCGTCGGAATATTCGTCGGAGCTTGCATCGACGGACGGGCCGACGTTCTATGCCACCCGCCGGACAGATCCTTACAAGAAATTGCGCGGCCCGCTGTCAATCCCCAAGGGGAGGAGCATCAAGGCTCCGGCAGCGGTGAAGTCGGGTATACCTGACGTGCGCGGCCTCAGTTTCCGCGAGGCGGTGGAGACCCTCGAGGGAGCCGGCTTCGATGTGGAGAAAACGGGGACGGGATTCGTCCATACGCAGAGTCCGCAGCCGGGGACACTGGCCGGACGCGGCGCGGTGGTCCGTCTGGCACTTACGAGATAGACGTTATGTAACAAAAATAAAGAATACAATCCTAATTCACAGAAACAGATATGCTACTCAATCAGCTTCTTTCACCGCTCGATATCGAGGAAACAATCGGCTCCGACGACAAGGAGATAGTATCGGTGACGGCCGACTCCCGCAAGGTGCAGGATGGCACACTTTTTGTGGCAGTCCCGGGCGTGAGCGTAGACGGTCACGACTTCATAGACAAGGCGGTGGCGGCCGGAGCGACAGCCGTCGTGTGCGAGCGTCTGCCGGAGCGTCTTGAGAGCGTGGTGACATATATCAAGGTGGCATCGAGCGCGGTGGCTCTCGGGTTCATAGCCTCGCAATGGTGGGACAATCCGTCGCGGAAGCTGCATCTCGTGGGTGTCACCGGAACGAACGGCAAGACCACCACGGCGACGCTTATCTATGAGATGGCGCGGCTGACGGGCCACAAGGCAGGCCTGCTGTCGACGGTGTGCAACTATGTGGAGCTGACCGCCTATCCGACGGATCATACCACCCCGGATCCGATGACGATCAATGAGCTTCTGCACCGTATGGTGGAGGCCGGATGTGAGTATTGCGCCATGGAGGTGAGCAGCCATGCCGCCCATCAGCACCGTATAGCCGGACTGAATTTCGCAGGGGGTATCTTCACCAACCTCACCCGCGACCATCTCGACTATCACAAAACGTTTGAGGCGTATCTTGCGGCCAAGAAGTCATTTTTCGACAATCTTCCCGCCACGGCGTTCGCGCTCACCAATGCCGACGACAAGGTGGGAGAGGTGATGCTCCAGAACACGGCGGCCTCGCGGCACACGTATTCGCTCCGCTCGGAGGCCGACTTTACGGGCCGTATCATCGAGCAGCGACTCGACGGGACACTTCTGAGCCTCAACGGCAGGGAGGTGGAGACGCTTTTCACCGGAAAGTTCAATGCCTACAACCTCACGGCTGTCTACGGAGCCTGCATACTTCTCGGCTGGGACCGCGACGAGGTGCTCCGCCACATATCGGCACTCGTTCCGGTGGCCGGGCGCTTCCAGGCGTTCCATTCGCCCAAAGGATATACGGCCATAGTGGACTATGCGCACACTCCGGATGCCGTGGTCAATGTCCTGACCGCGATCCGCGAGGTCGTGGGGCCGAAAGGTGAGATAATCACCGTGGTGGGCGCGGGAGGCAACCGCGACAAGGGGAAACGCCCCATAATGGCGCGCGAGGCGGCTGCCCGGAGCGAGAGACTGATCCTCACATCCGACAATCCTCGCTTCGAGGAGCCGGAGGATATCCTCGCGGACATGGAGGCCGGACTCGACGAGGAGGCGCGGACGCGCACACTCCATATCACCGACCGCCGTCAGGCCATCCGCACCGCCGCCGCACTGGCCGGCAAAGGGAGCGTGATCCTCATAGCCGGGAAGGGACATGAGGACTATCAGGAGATCAAGGGTGTCAAGCATCACTTTGACGACCGGGAGGAGATCCGCAATGTCATAGCACAAGAAAAAGCATAAATAACCGCACTATCGATCACACTAAGGAAGGATGCTCTATTCGCTGTTTGAATATCTACAAGCCGGTGACGTCCCCGGCTCCCGACTGATGGGCTACATAACCGTCCGCTCGGTCGTGGCCCTGCTGCTGTCGCTCTTCATCGCCACCATCGTGGGCCGCCGTATCATCGGCAGGCTGCAGCTCATGCAGGTGGGCGAGATGGTGAGGAATCTCGGATTGGAGGGTCAGATGAAGAAGACCGGAACTCCCACGATGGGCGGTATAATCATAATCGTGTCCATAGTGGTGCCGTGTCTGCTCATAGGCGATCTGACGAATATCTATATGATACTGCTTCTGATCTCCACGCTCTGGCTCGGGACGATCGGTTTTCTTGATGACTATCTCAAGATCAAGCGCCACAACAAGGACGGGATGAAGGGAAAGTTCAAGATCATAGGCCAGGTGGGATTGGGACTGCTTGTGGGTCTCACGATGTGTCTGAGTCCGGACGTGACGCAGAGACAGGAGACCGCCGCATCGATGCCGGTGATCGAGAATGCACAGGAAACGGTGAAGGAGAGCGTGGATCTCGAGAGCCGCGACATGAAGTCGACGCAGACCACCATCCCGTTTGTCAAGGACAATAACTTCGATTATGCCTACCTGACCGGATGGATGGGCAAATATGCCCAGACCGGAGGGTGGATAGTGTTCGTGATAGTTGTGATCATAGCAGTTGCAGCCACGAGCAACGGCGCGAACCTGACCGACGGCCTCGACGGCCTGTGTGCGGGAGTTTCGGCGATCATCTGCGTGGCCCTCGCCATCATGGCCTATCTCGGTGGCAACGTGATCTATTCGACATATCTCAACATCATGTATATCCCGGATTCGGCGGAGCTTGTGGTGTTCATGTCGGCGTTCATAGGGGCGCTGATAGGATTCCTGTGGTACAATGCCTATCCGGCGCAGGTGTTCATGGGCGATACAGGATCTCTTACGATCGGCGGCATCATAGCCGTGTTTGCGATCCTGATTCATAAGGAGCTGCTTATACCGCTGCTCTGCGCGATATTCTTCATCGAGGACATATCGGTGATGGTGCAGGTGGCATATTTCAAATATACAAAACGCAAGTATGGCGAGGGGAGGCGTGTGTTCAAGATGACACCGCTGCACCATCATTTCCAGAAAGAGGGGATAGCGTCGCTGATAAAGACCCCGGTGAGAGCCATTCCGGAGCCTAAGATCGTCACCCGATTCTGGATCATAGGCATATTCTTAGCCGTACTGACATTCATAACACTAAAAATCAGATAAAGATGAAACGTCTCGTCATATTGGGCGGAGGAGAGAGCGGCGTGGGAGCCGCCATCCTCGGCAAGGACAAGGGTATGGATGTGTTTCTGAGCGATTCAGGAAGCATCCCCGAACGCTACCGCAAGGTGCTCGATGAGGAGTGTATCCCCTACGAGGAGGGACAGCACACCATGGACCGGATACTAACGGCCGATGAGGTCGTGAAGAGTCCGGGCATACCTCCGACGGCTCCGGTGGTGCGGGAGATAGTGGCCCGCGGAATTCCGGTGATCTCCGAGATCGAGCTTGCCGGACGTTACACGGATGCCCGTATGGTGTGTATCACCGGGTCGAACGGTAAGACCACCACTACCCTTCTGACGTATCATATACTCAAGGATGCCGGTATCGATGTGGGTCTGGCGGGCAACGTAGGCCAGAGTCTGGCGCTCCAGGTGTCGCGCTCCGACCATGACGTGTATGTCATAGAACTGTCGAGTTTCCAGCTCGAGAATATGTATGATTTCCATGCCAATGTAGCCGTGATACTCAATATCACGCCCGATCATCTTGACCGCTACGACTACGAAATGCAGAACTATATCAACGCCAAGTTCAGGATACTCAACAATCTCACACCGCGCGATGCGTTCATCTACTGGCAGGATGATCCCGTGATCCGTCGCCAGCTTGAGCGCGTGGTCACCGAGGCGTCCATGTATCCCTTTGCCGAAAAGAAGGAGGAGGGTAGCGCCGCATGGGTCGACGACGAGGGAATGATGTGTGTGGAGACGCCGGTGGAGGGCTTCAGGATGCCGCGTGCGGATCTCTCGCTCAACGGGCTTCACAATCTCTACAATTCCATGGCTGCAGCAATCTCGGCCTGCATCCTCGACATCGACAAGGAGGAGATCCGCAAGGCTTTGGGTAATTTCGAGGGAGTGGAACACCGTCTGGAGCCGGCCGGAACAGTGGACGGCGTGAGATACATCAACGATTCGAAGGCTACGAATGTCAATTCCACGTGGTATGCTCTCGAATCGATGCCTAAGGACACCATTCTTATCCTCGGAGGCAAGGACAAGGGTAACGACTACTCGGAGATCCTTCCTTTGGTCAAGGAGAAGGTGAAGGCGATAGTGTGTATGGGCAAGGACAACAGCAAACTGCTCGATTTCTTCACAGGCGAGGTGGCTGAGATCCGTGACACACACTCGGTTGAGGAGGCCGTGAAGACCTGCGCGTCATTGGCCTCGGCGGGCGACACGGTGCTTCTGTCGCCCTGCTGCGCGAGCTTCGATCTGTTCAGGAATTATGAGGACAGAGGCCGTCAGTTCAAGGAGCAAGTAAAGAATCTTAAATCAACAAAATAACATCTATATCATGAGAATCATCACGCTTATTATCGCACTACTTTTCGTCCTTCCGGGAGCGGCTGCTCCAAAGCCCCCAAAGGATGCCAAGGGCGGAAGATCATGGAGACAGACACTACGGGAGACGGATCCGGCTTTTTTCCGGACCGACGAGGCCCGCAGGATCGGTGATCAGGTGCTGCTGTGGCAGCGTGTCACCGGCGGGTGGCCCAAGAACACCGATATGGTGACACCTATCGACGAGGAAAAGAAGGCCAAGGTGCTCGCCGAGAAGTCACGCCGCTATGACTCCACGACCGACAACGACGCCACGACCGTGCAGATGGAGTTTCTCGCACGTCTGTATCAGGAGACGGGCGATGCCCGCTATCGCGACGGCTTCCGCAAGGGAGTGGAATATCTCCTCTCCGGGCAGTACGAGAATGGCGGGTGGCCCCAGTTCTGGCCCGAGATGCGCGACTATCAGCCCCGCATCACATATAATGACAACGCCATGGTGAACACCATGAATATCCTCGGCAAGATCCGCGACGGAGAGGAGCCGTATGGCGGTGATCTTCAGGACAAGGATCTCAATAAGCGGATCAAGAAGGCTTACGACAAGGGTGTGGAGTGCATACTTGCCACCCAGATCGTCTATGAGGGCAAGCCGACGGTGTGGTGTCAGCAGCATCATGAAGTGACACTTCAGCCGGCATCGGCGAGAGCCTACGAGCTACCGTCGTTCTGCAGCGCGGAGAGTGCGGCTATCGTGGAGCTTCTGATGCGTCTTCCCAATCCCGACAAGCGGGTGAAGAAGGCCATCCATTCCGCTATGGCCTGGTTTGACAAATACAAGATGACCGGTCTCAGATACAGCCGTACCAGCTATGACGGCAAGTGGGAGGCCTCGCTTGTGGCCGATTCGACGGTCAAGATGCCTATCTGGGGCAGGTATTATGACCTCGAGGAGTGCATACCCTACGTGTGTGACCGCGACGGAATCCCCCGCCGCAATCTTCAGGACATAGGCTACGAGCGCCGTAACGGCTATTCGTGGTACAACTCCGCTCCGGCTGAACTGTATGACAAGTATTACAAATGGGCCGACAAATATGATCCGGAGAACAAGGTGAACATCAGCCTCGACACTAAAGGTGCTAACGAGAACGGTACTTTTGTGATCGGTCAGCATCCGGCGATAGATGAATCGCGCTTCGATGCCATCGTCAACCGTGGCGAGAGCATCCAGGCGGCTGTCAACAAGGCTCCTGCCGATAGCTCCGAGCCATACAAGATCCTCGTGAAGAAGGGTCTCTATAACGAGAAGGTCATTATCGACCGCCCGAACATAGTTCTCGTCGGCGAGAACCGCGACAGCTGCATAATCGTGGGCGCCGAGGGACAGGGACACAAGATGGTCAAGGAATTCAATGGCAAGCCCGCCCCGATGGGCATCGTGTCACTGACATCCGATGCCAACGACTGCCTGATAAGCGGACTCACCGTGATCAACAACTACGGAACGACCGTGACCAACACGACTTCCCACCAGTTTGCCGTGTTCGGCAGAGCCACCCGCACCATCATAGTCAACTGCAACATCATATCCGACGGAAATGACGCTCTCTCTCTCTGGGGAGAGGGAGAGGACGGAAAGGGCGGTCTGTACTATCATTCCGACCTTTACATCCGCTGTCCGGGTGTGGATTTCATCTGCCCGAGAGGCACCTGTTTCGCCACACGCTGCCGTTTTCTCGGCGATACGAGAGCGATCCTCTGGCATGACGGCAGCCGCGACATAAACAACAAGTTCGTGATCACCAACTCGGAGTTTGACGCACTGAAACCCACACCGCTCGGCCGCTATCACCATGACTCGCAGTTCTACCTGATAGCCTGCCATCTGTCAAAGAACATAATCGATGCCGACATAGACCATGCCTATCGTGCGGAGCCTCAGCTCGCCGCCGGAAAGACGATTGATCCGTGTCCGTGGGGACACAGGGTCTACTATTCCGGATGCACACGCGAGGGCGGCCACTCGGGCTGGCTCGACAGCAACATAAACGATGCACCCGGCTCACCGGAATACTATGCCCTCACCGCCGACTGGACTTTCGACGGCAAGTGGGATCCGGAGAAGCGCCTGCGCGACCTGTGGGGTGTCATGGGATACTGACCGCATAAAAAATATCACCACAGAACAATCCTCTAACAACATATTGAATGGTCTCTGCCTCATCAATATCCTCCCCGCAGCCTGCCGCTGCCACCCAGACCTCTGTCAAGCCAAAGGCCATCGCCTCCGGCGACAAGCATATCTGGGGTATATTCATCGCCTTGTGCATCATATCGGTCATCGAGCTTTACAGTGCGTCGTCGCGTGAGGTGGCCTCGTCGACCATCGGTGTGATGGGGCCTATCCTGCGTCATCTCGCCATGCTGTCGGCCGGAATCGGCCTGACGTGGATCCTGTCGCGCCGCCACTACAGTTTTTTCGCCTATTTCACGGTGATATTCTCACTTGTGAGTGTGGCGGCCATGATCTATGTGATGTTCTGCGGGCAGTATATCAACGGGGCGCGACGTTCGATGAGTCTGCTGGGGTTCGGTGTGTATCCGGCGGAGATGATCAAGATTTCCGCAGTGCTGCTTGTGGCGCTCGTGATGTCGCTCAACCAGAATCCCAAGGGTGTCGGCATCACACGCAAGGGCATGATAATATGCGCGGTGATATTAGCGTTCTTCTGTGCGCTGCTGATGAAGCAGGGACTGACCAATACGCTGCTTCTCTTTGCCATCACGTACTCGATGATGATCATCGGAGGAGTGAAGTTCATGCATCTGCTGTCTCTGACGGCGACATTCGTGGTGGCGGCGGTGGCATTTGTGGCGTTCCTGTATTTCACCGAGAAAAGCAGTGAGATTCCCGCCGATGCCGAACAGACTGTGATGCTCGGCGAAGGGGCAGACAAGGAAGGCTCCCGCATAGCCACGTGGATAGCCCGTCTGAGCCGCCATTCGTCCGACTCGGTGCCCAAATGGGAGATCGAGCCGCGCGGAGTGAACCGTCAAGAGATACTGTCGTATATGGCGCAGGCTCATGGCGGTGTCTACGGTGTGGGTCCGGGCAATTCCCGCGAGGCATCACGGTTGCCATTGGCGTTTTCTGACTATATATACGCCATTGTGGTCGAGGAGCTCGGTCTGGCCGGCGGAGTGCTCGTGCTTGTGCTCTATCTGTGGCTTCTGGGCCGCGCGGCCGGAATAGCGTCGCGCTGCAAGATCACTTATCCGGCTTTGATTGTTATAGGTATGGCGGTGATGATAGCGTTTCAGGCATTGTTTCATATAGGAATAGTCACCGGAGTCTTCCCGGTGTCAGGCCAGCCGCTGCCACTCATCTCCAAAGGAGGAACATCAATAATAGTCACGTGCATAGCGTTCGGCATAATGCTCTCGGTGAGCCGCACGGCCACACGCCACGGCAACCGCACGTCGGAGACGCGCGAGGAGCAGGAGGCACTTCCCGAACAGCTGCGCGACGAAAACAGAATGCAGTTATGAAAGTACTCATCTCAGGAGGCGGAACCGGAGGCCACATCTTCCCCGCCCTTTCAATAGCCAACGCGGTGAAACGCCGCTATCCGGAGGCGGACATCCTCTTTGTCGGCGCATTGGGGCGCATGGAGATGGAGCGTGTCCCGGCGGCCGGCTATCCCATCGAAGGACTGCCGGTGGCAGGATTCGACCGGAAAAGACTGTGGAGAAATTTCGGTGTGCTCTGGAAGCTCTGGAAGTCTCTCCGCAAAGCGCGGCGTATAGTCAGGGATTTCAATCCCGATGTGGCTGTCGGGGTGGGAGGCTATGCTTCCGGACCTGTGCTGAAGCAGGCTCAGAAGCGCGGTATTCCCACGCTCATCCAGGAGCAGAACTCCTATCCGGGGGTCACCAACAAGCTTCTGGCAGGTAAGGCAGCCTCGATATGCGTGGCTTACGACAATCTCGACAGGTATTTTCCGGCCGACAAGATAGTCAAGACCGGCAATCCCACACGCAAGGATCTTGAGGACTGCAGCCTCAGCCGCGAGGAAGCCAAGCGCAAGCTCGGATTTGATCCGGCGAAGCCGTTGGTGCTGTCGGTAGGAGGATCGCTCGGTGCGCGGACTGTCAACGAGGCTATCGCTGCATCGCTTGACGCGCTTGCCTCAAAAGGGGTGTCGCTCCTGTGGCAGACAGGACGCTACGGCGCCGACCACTTCCAGGAACTGGCCGGGAAATATGCCGATGTCAAGGCCACAACATTCATAACCGACATGGCCACAGCCTATCGTGCTGCCGATATCGTGGTGTCAAGAGCCGGCGCGGGCACTATTTCCGAGCTTCAGAATCTCGGGAAAGCGGCCGTGCTTATCCCGTCGCCCAACGTGGCCGAGGATCACCAGCGTCACAATGCCGAGGCACTCTCTACCCGTGGTGCGGCAGTGATGATCCTTGATGCCGATGCCGTGGAGCAGCTATCCCCTACCCTTCTGTCGCTGCTTGACAGCGATGAACAACGTGAAAACCTGTCCGCCAATATCTCGGAGATGGCTCTGCGCGGAGCCGACGAGAAGATCGTGGACCAAATGGAATCAATCATCAGAAAATGACCGGAAACAAAGATTACAGCAATATATATTTCGTCGGGGCAGGCGGCATCGGAATGGCCGCTCTCGAACGCTATTTCCTGAGCCGTGGGAAGCGGGTGGCCGGATATGACCGCACCCCTACCGCACTCACCTCAGCCCTCGCCGGCGAGGGCGTGGAGATCACCTTTGACCCGTCGGCCGACACCATCCCCCTGCCCTTCCGCAATCCGGTGGATACACTTGTGGTCTATACCCCGGCGGTTCCCGACGATCTCCCGATATTGAAATGGTTTCGCGACGGCGGATTCGAGATCATGAAGCGGGCCAAGGTGCTCGGGCTTATCACCCGCGACTCCAAGTCGCTCTGTTTCGCCGGAACACACGGCAAGACGACCACATCGTCGATGGCCGCGCATATCCTTCACTCCGGATCGTATGGCTGCAATGCGTTTCTCGGAGGAGTGCTCCGGAATTACGACAGCAACTTCCTGCTGTCTCCATCGTCGCCTTACAGTGTGATCGAGGCAGATGAATATGACCGGTCGTTCCATCACCTCTCCCCTACCGTGGCGGTCATCACAGCCACGGATCCCGATCATCTCGATATCTACGGGACAGAGGAGGCATATTTGGAGAGTTTCGCGCATTTCACGGAGCTGATCCGCCCCGGCGGCGCCCTGATAGTCCACGAGGATCTCAAGCTGCGTCCGCGCCCGCAGGAGGGAGTGAAGGTCTATACCTATTCCCGGGACAAGGGCGATTTCCACGCCGCGTATATCCGCCGGTCGCAGGGCAATATCACGTTTGACATGGTGACACCCCGCGGTGTGATCCGCAACGTCAACCTCGGAGTCCCGGTAGAGGTCAATATCGAGAATGCCATCGCTGCGGTGGCAGCCGTGACGGCAGCCGGCATCTTCGAGCCTGACGTGATCCGCGAGGCGCTGTCGACCTATCAGGGGACCAAGCGCCGCTTCGAGACCTGGCTGAAGGAGGATGGCGGAAACGGGCGGGTGATAATCGACGATTATGCCCATCACCCCGAGGAGATACGCAACTCCATAGCGTCGGTCAAGTCGCTTTATCCCGGACGAAAGCTGACGGTGGCTTTCCAGCCGCATCTCTACAGCCGTACACGCGATTTCGCACCCGGCTTTGCCGACGCGCTCTCCGCAGCCGACAGCCTCATACTCCTTGACATCTACCCGGCCCGGGAGGAGCCTATCCCCGGAGTAAGCTCCGAAATGATATTCAAGGATGTTAAAACTGCCGATAAAGTATTAATACCCAAAGAAAAATTGGTGGAGACACTGAAAAGTCGTAACTTTGACATCCTATTGACGGTAGGGGCGGGAGATATCAACACTTTCCTCCCCGAGATCGTAGAAAACGCACGAAAATCAAAATAATATCTGTCATTCTCTTCTCTGAAGCTATGCCCCGCTATCTTAAAATCATATTCTCCGTTATGCTCATGACCTATATGGTTGTCGCGCTTGTTGTGTCGGCATCCGAACCGGACGATGCCCTGTGTCAGGGCATGAGCATAGAGGTGACGGACAACGGCGGCGGACAGGGCTTCGTGACGCCTGAGGAGCTTGCCCGGGAGCTTGACGACCTTCCGTCGAGAGCCAAGGGTCTGAACCTCGCCAATATCTCCACCGATGATCTGCGCCGCCGCCTGCTCGCTCTCGACAAGATCGAGGATGCCACGGTGGTGAGATATACCGACGGCTCGATACGCATCAAGGCGGTGCCTATCGTCCCCGTGGCGCGTATATTCGACAATTCCGGAAGCTATTATATCAACCGCGACGGCAAGCGGGTGAAGGCTTCGGCCCGCTATCACAAGAACGTGCCCATCATCGAGGGCGATTTCGACCCTGCGGATTCGACGCTCACGCCCATCACTCTTCTGCCCTTGGTGCGCTACATATCGTCCGATTCGGTGTGGAGCAATTTCATATCCATGATCAAGGTGCAGTCACCCCACGACATCATCCTCGTCCCGGTGGTCAGGGAGCACGTGATAAACATAGGATCGCTCGCCGATCTCGACAGCAAGTTCAGCCGTCTGCGCCGGTTCTATTCCGAAGTGCTTCCCCGGCAGGGATGGGAGAAGTATGACACACTCACCGTCAAGTGGAACGGACAGCTTGTGGCTACCAAGCGTCACCGCCGGTCGGCCTACATCGAGGTGGCTCCCTACGAGGAGGACGAGACTGTGGATACCGGCACCATGCTTGCGGGCGACAATGTGGCCCCCGGACAGACCATCCCCGGTGTGGAGGCCCATTCGGAGACTCCCGTACCCGCCGCCAACCGACAAAATATATGATTGATGAAAAAATAACCCCCACGTATATATCCCACATATCCAAATGGAAGAAAAGACACTCATAGCCCTCGAAATAGGAAGCTCAAAGATAAAAGGAGCTGTCGGCACGCTCGATGCCTCCGGTATGCTGAATGTCAAGATGGTGGAGGAGGAGCGCATCTGCGACATCGTCCGCCATGGTTGCATCCGTAATGTAGTGGATACGGCTACCGCGGTGAGGAGTGTGCTGGACCGGATAGAGACACGTCTGGCTCCGCGGAAGATCCAGAAGGTGTATCTCAGCATCGGCGGCCGCTCGCTCAGATCGGATGTGATAAGTCAGGAAAGACGTCTGCCCCAGGAGGCTGAGATCACCCGCGACATCATCAAGGAGATATATGACGGTGCGCTGTCGTCGGCGATTCCTGACCGCACGGTGGTCAGTGTCAGCCCGCGCGAGGTGCTTGTCGACGGATCTGCGGCTCCGCGTCCCGTGGGTATGATCGGGTCAAATGTCGTGGCGCGTCTCAATCTCATCACCTGCCGCACCCAGCTACTGCGCAATCTGTCGCGTGTGATCGAGGAGCGGCTCGGCCTGAGGATCATGGATACATTCGCGCGCCCCTTGGCAGAGGCGGATCTCGTGCTCACTCCCGAGGAGAAACGCCTCGGCTGTATGTTGGTTGACTTCGGTGCGGAGACCACTACGGTGGCCATATACAGAAACGGTGTGCTGATGCATCTCGCATCGATCCCTCTCGGATCGCGCAATATCACCCGCGACATCATGGATCTCAATCATGTCGAGGAGCGTGCGGAGGAGCTGAAGATCAAGGGCGGATCCGCATCGCAGGATAGCGGCATGACCGCTGCTGGCTCTGAGTATGCCGCCGTCAACAACTATGTGGTGGCGAGAGCGGGGGAGATCATCGCCAATATCGTGCAGCAGATAGAATATGCCGGTCTGAGTGCCGACCGTCTGCCCGAAGGCATAGTGATAATAGGCCGTGGCGCCCGCCTCAACGGATTCAACGACCGTCTGGAGCGTGAGTCGGGTCTCAAAGTGCGCACCGGCACTGTCGGCAACAAGGTGCGTATATCCGAAGGTCGTGTCAGCGGCACGGATGCCGTGGACGTAATATCCATTCTCTCCGAGGCGGTCAAGAACTCGCCGGTGGAGTGTCTGAGTCCTAAGCCCGAGATTCCGGCCCGTGTGGAGATGCCGGTGAGCGAACCGGCTAAGCCGGCCGGGCCGGCGGTGGCCGCCCCCGCGCCGGGTGTCGGAGTGAAGCCCCCGGTCATAAAGCCTGTCGCCGAAAAGCCTGCGGCAGAGGAGAAATACGCCAAGCCTGAGCCCGAGAGCATCTGGGCCCGGACAATGGCTGCGCTGCGCAACCGGGTGGCCACCCTGATAGGCGACAATCTCTATGAAAATGAAGAAGAATAAAATATACTCTCTCTAATATATAAAAGACAATCAGAACATCATGTCAGAAGACCAGAACAGCAATAAGCTCGACGACACATCGGCATTCACCCCCAACATATCCGACGAACCGGATCCCATAATCATCAAGGCTGTCGGAGTGGGCGGTGGTGGCAACAATGCCGTGAACCATATGTTCAAGCAGGACATCCCGCAGGTGTCATACGTCAACATCAACACCGACCGTCAGGCTCTGAAGAACTCACTCGTGCCCAACAAGCTGCAGATCGGCAATGGCCTCGGCGCGGGCAACAAGCCTGATGTGGCGCGTGCGTTTGCCGAGGAAAGTGCCGAGGAAATAGGACATCTGTTTGACGATGACACCAAGATGGTGTTTATCACGGCCGGTATGGGTGGCGGCACCGGAACCGGCGCTGCTCCGGTTGTGGCGCGCATAGCCCGCGAACGCGGTCTGCTCACGATCGGCATCGTCACCATCCCGTTCCTTTTCGAGGGTCAGGCCAAGATCAAGAAGGCCATCGCAGGCGCCGACGACATGAAGCAGTATGTCGATGCGCTTCTCGTGATCAACAACGAGCGGCTCACGGAGATCTACGGTGATTTCAATTTCCTCAACGCGTTCGGCAAGGCAGACGATACTCTTTCGATCGCTGCCCGCTCGATTTCGGAGATCATCACTTCCGAAGGTCTGATCAACCTTGACTTCAATGATGTGGATTCGACCCTGCGCAACGGCGGTGCGGCCATTATCTCGACAGGCTACGGTGAAGGCCCGGGACGTGTGTCGGCCGCCATCAACGATGCCCTCAATTCCCCGCTTCTGAAAAACCGCGACATTCTCGGATCGAAAAAGCTGCTTTTCAATATTTTCTTCAATCCTGATGCTGAGGAGGCGTTTCTCATGTCCGAGACCGGCGAGCTAACCTCCTTCATCAGTTCGATCAATTCCGAGGTGGATGTCGTGTGGGGAGTCGGGTTCGACCGTTCGCTTGGCAATGGGGTGAAGATCACCATTCTCGCTGCAGGTTTCGAGGTCTCTATTGATGGGGAGGAGATAGATCTGGAGCGTCAGCACGAAGGGGGAGGTGCGCCGTTTGTGTTCAATGGAGGTGGCTCGACTGTCAAGAGCAATCCGCGTGGTGGAGATATACAGGTGGATCCACAGGTTCTCGGGGAGCGTATAGTCTATGAATATGGCTTGAAGGCCCAGGACATACTCAATGGTGATCGTGCGTCCATGGTTGTGCTCGGTCTCAACCAGCTCGACGATGATTCTGTGTGCGATCTGCTCGACAGCCATCCGACCTACAAGCGCGACAAGAAGATTGTCGAGTCGATCCGGAGCCGCGCATACGATACAGGTCATAGCGCGTCGCAGACATCATCGCAGGGTCAGACCTGGTCCTTCTGAGAATAAATCCGGTAATATATCATGCAGCAACCGTGGAGATGATCCCTGCGGTTGCTGCATGATTTTATAGACAAACGGAAGACTTTCTCTGGTTTTTGATTATTTTTTAAAATTTAAGCGAAAAAATTTGGATTTTTTAAGATTGTTGACTATATTTGCAATGTACGGTAGAAGGAGGCCATTCATTTATATCGTTCAGATAATGTTTCATAAAAAACCTATCTCCATGAAAAAACTTTTTCTTCTTGTAGCAATTGCATTCTCAGTGATAGTGCTGAGTTGCTCAACAGATGAACCGGAGCAATCTGCAGAAACCATGTCTCAAAAATCCGGATCAAGTTTGCGCTCTCCTGATGAGGTGGCGGATTTTATCCAGAGTCTTGTCGATCAAATCGACGGGCAGGATGAATCACGAGGCGGTAGTAGACGCATTGTAGGCAATGTCCAACCTGTAAGTGTAAAAAATTTCATGTCAAGAACATACCAATACACGTTGGACACGTTGTTCTATATCGTGAATTTTGCGGATAGTGCGGGGTTTGCGTTTGCCGGAGCTCTTCCTGAATCTGAGCCGGTATTTGCCATAATTGATGATGGAAACCTTGACTGGAAAGATCTTGAAAACCCGGAGACCCAGTTAAAATATTTCCAGACGTGCAATTTCTTGGAGCTTACTATATATAGCTCCGGCTTGGGATATTTCTCATCCGATCCAATTGAAACCGAAATAAAAAATTGGTATGTTTATTCGGCGAAAGCTCCGATACTAAAAACCAAGTGGAGACAAGAAGAGGTATATGGCTCGTTATGTTCTAATAATAAAACCGGATGTGTTCCGCTTGCATTGGCTCAGATGCAGTCATACTATCAGACGATTGACTCTGTCCCCGACATCAGTGACGAAGAACCCGGTACCAGGATTGACTGGACAAATATAATAGAACAATGTAATAAAAACAACGGAAAATTGAAGTCGAATACTGAAGCCGGACGCCAGATCGCGAAGCTATGCAGATGGATTGGTCATAGTATAGGGGCAAAATACGGTGAATATACATCTTGTAATTCCAGTAAAGCTCTTAAATTTATGAGTGATAAGTGTGGACTGTCAACAACGGGGTTGAAAAAGTATGACGAGAGTCTGATCAAAAGTTCTATCGATAATGGTGTTCCCGCATACGGACGTGGAAACACCTCTCAAAAAAAATTCCTGTTTTTTACGATTGGTTACAATGGCGGCCATGCTTGGGTGTATGATGGTTACGCTATATGTAGAAACAAATATGACCTTGACGCAGGAAAAAAGACGTTGTTCCACTGCAACTGGGGCTGGGGTGGAGGCTCAAACGGGTATTATCTCAGCAAGGTTTTTGATACGAATGCGATTGAAATACCTGAATCAGAGATTCAGGAAGATATGCTTTCATCGCGAGGAGAATATTATTATAGGTATAACTTGGAATGTGCGACACTATGGAAAAAGGAGTACGACAACTAATCTCTGTGGTCGTCATATTCGTGGCGATTGCAATGGCATCATGCTCAGATACACCTGATGGAGCTTGGACTCCGATGAAATGGTCTGTTGAAAATAAGAATCCTGAGACGATATCAATAACAAACGATAAGAAATATGCCTGGACCACCATTACGGTTGATTATAAAGGTGGTGGTGTAGATTATACGTGTAAAAACTATACTCCTTGGATCGATTTGTTTTGTAGAGAAGGTGTCGATATTCCGGAGATTGACTATAATACCACGGAAATAGAAGGTGACTGGTACTATATATTATTGGAAAATAGAACGGTATATTTCCATTTCAAGGAACGGCCTTCCGAGTCTGAACCTGAGACTATAAAATTGGTCGTGACAGCCGGAGATGTTTTCCGTGATTTCACGATAGTCAGCACAAGATAGCCTAAAAATGGTGTATATGGAAAAAGCAGTACGACAACTGATCTCTGTGGTCGTCATATTTGTGGCGATTGCAATGGCATCATGCTCAAATGATCCAGAAGGGGCTTGGACACCGATGAAATGGTCTGTTGACAATAAGAGTCCTGAGACGATATCAATAACAAACGATAAGAAATATGCCAGGACCACCATTACGGTTGATTATAAAGGTGGTGGTGTAGATTATACGTGTAAAAACTATACTCCTTGGATCGATTTGTTTTGTAGAGAAGGTGTCGATATTCCGGAGATTGACTATAATACCACGGAAATAGAAGGTGACTGGTACTATATATTATTGGAAAATAGAACGGTATATTTCCATTTCAAGGAACGGCCTTCCGAGTCTGAACCTGAGACTATAAAATTGGTCGTGACAGCCGGAGATGTTTTCCGTGATTTCACGATAGTCAGCACAAGATAACCAAACGAGGAGTTGATATCACATCGACTCCTCGTTTAGATAATAAACCAATCATTATCACATTTCTTGCAATGGAAAAAGTAATTTTGCTATGTATCTACTAAACGCGTAGGGTGGGGGAATGGTTCACGGGCTTTGCGGAATTTTTTCAAAAAAATGTGTGGATGTTTTGTAAAGTCTTGAAAAATAGTTAATTTTATCATCGAAAAAATTTAAAGTACTACGACGTTGTGATAAATTAACATGGTTGTGCATTGTTTTTGCACAACCTCGGCATTAAATTTGCATCATAGAAACAAAAAAGAATACAATATGGCAAAGAAAGATACATCATCAAAGGTGACTAAAGTAAAGGAGGCTGATCCCGCCAAGGCCAAGCTCGCGGCGCTGGCTCAGGCGATGGGAAATATAGAGAAGAACTATGGACGCGGAGCTGTGATGAAGCTCGGCGACGAGCAGATCGAGGATGTAGATGTGATCTCATCCGGCTCGATAGGTCTCAACCATGCTCTCGGAGTCGGCGGCTATCCCCGCGGACGTATCATTGAGATCTATGGTCCGGAATCGTCGGGTAAGACCACACTTGCCCTCCACGCCATGGCCGAGGCTCAGAAGGCAGGCGGTATAGCCGCCCTCATTGACGCTGAACACGCTTTCGACCGGTTCTATGCCGAGCAGCTCGGTGTGGATGTCAACAATCTTCTCATCTCGCAGCCCGACAATGGTGAGCAGGCTCTCGAGATAGCCGAGCAGCTCATACGCTCGTCGGCCATCGACATACTTGTGATTGACTCTGTGGCCGCCCTGACGCCCAAGAGCGAGATCGACGGGGAAATGGGTGATAAGAATGTGGGTGTGCAGGCCCGGCTCATGTCGCAGGCCATGCGCAAGCTCACGGGAACCATTTCACGCACGAACACCACCTGTATTTTCATCAATCAGCTTCGCGAGAAGATCGGTGTGATGTTCGGTCCGTCGGAAACCACCACCGGTGGCAACGCTCTCAAATTCTATGCTTCGGTGCGTATAGACATACGTCCTTCCACACCCATAAAGGATGGCGACGAGGTGCTCGGTAAGCTGACCAAGGTGAAGGTGGTGAAGAATAAGGTCGCACCTCCATTCAAGCGCGCAGAGTTTGATATAATGTTCGGCGAGGGTATATCGAAGAGCGGCGAGATAGTGGATATCGGTGTCGACTGCGGTATAATCCAGAAGAGCGGCTCGTGGTTCTCCTACAACGGGGCGAAGCTGGCTCAGGGACGCGATGCCGCCAAGCGTATGCTGCAGGATAATCCTGAGCTGGCCGAGGAACTTGAGGCCAAGATCATGGAGGTTCTTGCCGACAAGAGCAAGAACGGCAGAAAGGGTAGTGATAAGAAGGGTGCGAAAGCTCCCGCTGCCCCGGCAAAGGCTGCGGATGATGATGAGGCCACTGCCGCCGATATCGATGCCCTTGACGATCCGTTTGACGACGAGGCATCCATCCCCGACGATTTCTCCATCGAGGAAGATATATAGAATATAGAATAGACCGGATATGGAGGAGAGCGGAGTCGTAAGCCGGACTCCGCTCTCCTTTATATCATAAAATCGGTGAAATAAACCAATAAAAGAGAGTTTCAGACTGATTTTTGTGTTAAAAAAGCATTAAGCACTTGGCTGTCTCGGAGTATAGGCGTACCTTTGCGACAGTTTTTAATTAATCTGTATGAAAAAATTTATTGTTTCAGCATTTGCGCTCCTGCTCGGAGCCGGGGCTGCAATGGCTGAAGGTTATCAAATCAATTCATTATCGGCCAAGCAGATAGGTATGGGACATACCGGTATCGCCCTTAAACTCGGAAGCGAAAGTATGTTTTTCAATCCTGCCGGCATGGCATACATGGACAAGACTCTCGACCTATCAGCATCACTCACAGGAATCATGCCTACCTGTACCGCGACGGAGAACGGTAAGGATTATAAGACGGACAATGGTGTCGCGACTCCCATCGGTATCCACGCGGCATTCTCCATCTATGACAATCTGAAAGCCGGAGTGTCGTTCTACACCCCCTACGGATCATCCATCAACTGGACTGACAACTGGCCCGGTGCGGTGCTCAATCAGAATGTGGGTCTGAAGATGTTCACCATCCAGCCCACTGTGTCGTGGGCCATTACCCCTAAGTTCTCGGTCGGAATAGGCGCGATGGTATCCTGGGCCACGGTGGATCTTAACAAGGGACTTGTGTCGTCGACCACTTACGACGCAGCTCTACCGCTGTTCAAGATCTATTATCCGCAGCTTGCCGACGCGCAGCCTTTAGGCACAACTACTCCCGCATCCGTGAATCTTAACGGAAAGGCTGATGTCGTGCTCGGTGTCAATGTCGGAGCGATGTATAATATCAATGAGAAATGGATTGTCGGAGCGTCCTACCGCTCGCAGATGAACATGAAGGTGAAAGCCGGAGATGCAAGTGTGACGTATGCCAACGCTTTTGCACAGGCCATTCTCGGAAGCAGTCTCGACCTCATCAATGCTGCCAATTTCAAGGCTGAGATGCCTGCTCCCTGGGTGCTTGGTCTCGGTGTGTCATACAAGCCCATAGAGAAACTTACCCTCGCGTTTGATGCCCGTCTCACCGGATGGAGCGCATACAAGCAGCTCGACGTGGAGTTTCTGGCCGAACAGCTTACGGACTACAACCAACACATAAAGAAGAACTACAAGAACTCGATGTGCTACTCCTTGGGTGCGCAGTATGCTGTCACGAAGCGTTTCGATGCCCGTCTCGGTCTGATGGTCGACACATCGCCCGTGAATGACAAGTATTACAATCCCGAGACTCCCGGCATGACCAAGATCGAGCCTACGATCGGTCTGTCCTTCCGTCCCATCCCGAACCTGTCGGTTGACCTGGCGTTCATGTATGTGGCCGGACTCGGAGTGAAGAACGTGTCGTGTGAATATGACGATCTTCTTGCCAAGACGATAATCGGTATGTTAGGCAGCAGTTCCTCCGGGATAGCAGGTTTCGATCCGTCGCCGACAGGAACTTTCACGGCCGACTACAAGCTCCACGCTTTCATCCCGTCGATCGGAATAAGCTATTCTTTCTAAAAGACCGGTATTTTCCGCTATATTATCTCGAGGTTGGCTGCCAGACGCTGGCGGACAACCTCGTAGATCATTACACCGGCGGCTACGGATACGTTGAGCGACTCGATGTTGCCAAACATCGGGATGGATACCTTGGAGGAGCAGTGTTTCATGACCTCGGGTGATATGCCCACATCCTCGGCTCCCATCACGAGAGCCACCGGGTCGGTGTAGCTTCCCTCCGTGTAGGGGAAATCGGCTTTTTCAGATACCGCGACTACATTGTAGCCGTTCTCGCGGAGAAATTTCGCTGCCCATGCTATTGAATTGCAGCGGCACACGGGGATGTGGTGAAGCGCGCCGGCGGAAGTCTTTATGGCATCGCCGCCCACGGATACGCTGCCACGGTCGGGGATGACGATGGCATCGACTCCCGCACACTCACAGGTGCGGGCTATGGCTCCGAAATTGCGTACATCCGTGATGCCGTCGAGCAGGACGATGAAGGGCAGGATACCGGCTTCGTAAAGCTCCGGCACGAGATGATCGAGGCGATGATAGGTCACGGCCGATATCATGGCGAGTACTCCCTGATGGTTCTTGCGTGTGATGCGGTTGATGCGCTCAGAGGGCACACGCTGCACTATGATGCGGTTCTCGTGAGCCATGGTTATCAGTTGCGAGGCAAGCTCGCCGTGGACCTCTTTCGACAGGAGTATCTTGTCGATCTGCTTGCCGGCCTCTATGGCCTCCATGACGGCTCTGAGGCCGTAGATATAGTCTTCGGATGTCATTACGGATAGTTATTTGTCAATTAATGCCCTTGCTGCGGCGAGAGCTGTGTCGTCCACCGTGCTTCCGCCGAGCATTGCCGCGATGGCTTCCACTCTCTCTTCCGGCCCGAGTGGGGAGATGCGTGTGTGGGTGGATGTCTCGTCGTCTTCCTTATAGACCTGGAAATGGGTGTCGCCTTTGGCTGCTACCTGCGGCAGATGGGTGATTGTAGTCACCTGTATGGATTTTGATATGCGTCTCATCATATCGCCCATCCTTGCGGCGATGTCGCCGGATACTCCGGTATCGATCTCGTCGAATATGATGCTCGGAAGCCGCACGCTTGAGGCGATTATGGTCTTTATGGAGAGCATCAGACGGGAAATCTCTCCGCCTGAGGCCGTGGCTCCGACAGGCATCAGCGGCTGGTTCTTGTTGAACGCTACCATGAACTGCACAGAGTCTATGCCCGTTGCCGACATATCGGCGGGAAGCACCTGCACTTCCACACGGAGGTTGCGCATACCCAGCGGCATCGCTGTCTCGCGCAGCTTCTCGGCAAATCTGACGGCTTCGGCCTTACGGGCTTCGGAAATCTCCCGGGCGGTCTCTGCGGCAAGTGCCTTAGCCCGTCGTGCGTCACGTTCGAGGGCGGCTATCGCGTCGTCGGATGTGTCGAGTGCGTGGAGTTTGGCGCGCAGATCGTCCCGAAGCTTCAGAAGATCGTCGGAATTATCGACATGATGCTTGTGGCAGAGGGAATATATGCTGTTGAGCCGTTCCTCGATGGTGGCGAGTATGGCGGGATCTGCTGTCAGCGACTCGTTGATGTCCTCAAGGGTTGACGCGATGTCCGATATCTCTATGCGCACGCTTTCAAGCCGGGAGTTGATGTCTTCGTCAGCAGGAAGCACGGATTCAAGTTCACCGCAGGCGCCGGACGCTGTTTCTATGAGAGACAGGGCATTGTCGTCGGAGGCCGACAGCGCACCGATGGCGCGGTTAAGAGCCAGTTTTATTGACGTGAGGTTGGTCATTGTCTCACGCTCGCGCTCCAAGTCGGCCTGCTCGCCCGGGGTCAGGGCCAGCTCCTCTATCTGTTCGAGCTGAAAACGGGTGTATTCCTCGTCCTCCCGGCTTTTTTCGATCCGCAGGCGCATGGCCTTGAGCGACCTGATGGCCTCGCGCAGTCTCGTGAAGCGCCGGCTGTATTCCTCCAACCGTTCGCGGTTGCCCGCGAGGGTGTCGATCACCCGCAGCTGAAATTCCGGGGTGGCGAGCAGTTGGTTCTGGTGTTGGGAATGGATGTCGATGAGTCTCATAGCGACGGCCTGGAGCTTGCCGAGCGGGACGGGAGAGTCGTTGACAAACGCTCTCGACCGGCCGGCAGGAGCTATCTCTCTCCGCAGTATGCATCTCTCGTCGTCCCATTCCAGATCTGCATCCTTGCAGTAGTCCCGTAGAGTCGTGTCTCCGTCGACTGTGAATACAGCCTCGATCACGCTTTTGGCGTTCGGATCAGTGACGACCCGGGAGTCGGCCCTGCCTCCGAGTATGAGGGAGAGCGCGCCGAGCATTATGGACTTTCCCGCACCGGTCTCGCCTGTGATGACGTTGAATCCCGGGTGGAACTCTATGTCAAGGCTGTCGATGAGCGCATAGTTGGAGATATGGAGCGATTCGAGCATGGCTGTGTGGATGGTTTATCTGGTGTTCTCGTCACCTTTTCTTATCTTTTCGATCCGGTCGGAGTCCGTGGGGTAGAGAGGTGAGAGCACATCGTAGGCGTGCTGATGTTCTTCAGCTGTGGCTTTGGAATATATGTTGACCAGTTCATCAAGCTTTGCGTCGCGGAATAGGGACAGACCGACCGACATGGGCGATACCCGGTGGATCTCGGTGAGAATGTCGAGCGATGAGTCAATGTTTTTGCGCCCTTTGTCGGGGCTTACGGACATCTGGTCAAGTCCTTGCATATGATATTGGTATGTGAGGTCGCGTAGCTTGCGCGTGGACGGGTCGTTGTATGCCCCGAGCACGGCTGCGCGATTCTTATTGTCCTCGAAAGCTTTCCATCCGCTCTCGCCCGACGATTGTCCCTGGTGGACAATGGTCTCCAACCGCTCGAAGAATGGATCGCCACCTTTTGGCGAGAAGCTGTCGAAGTCTAAGGCGAGTATTAGATATACGTAGAAGTTGACTATCTGCGTCAGCTGGCTTTCCATGCTTGTCTCGTTGAACACGAGAGGCTCATTTTCCGTGTAGGTGAAATCCACGTTGTCGCGGAAGTTGAGGAGTGTGGTGGTGTAGGAGGAGTTATAGACCGGGCGTGTACTCTGCACCTGCAGAGTGCCTTTCATGGACCCGGATCCTTCGTCGTATTCCACGATGTTGAAAAACATCGTACATTCTATCCTCTCGTTGGAGGAGATCTGCGCCGGACTCCACTTGGTGGTGTTCACATAGTCGTTGAGCGCGCTTTGCAGCGTCTGGAATATCTGTTTATTGGTTCCTTCGAGCTGTGAGGTGTTGACTTCCACACGGCAGTTGAGTTCCTGCGCTCCGAGCGGAAGGAGTGATGTTGCAATGATGCTGAGGAAGAGAAGGATCTGCTTCATAGGCGGGATTCGATATTGTCGATTATGTCTGCTGCCACCTCTTTCTTTGATTTGAGAGGGTAGGGGATGGCTCCGTCGCGGTCGATAATGGTGATTTTGTTAGTGTCTGTACCGAAGCCCGCGCCTTTGTCGCGCATGGAGTTGAGCACGATCATGTCAAGATTCTTGCGCGATAGTTTCTCCACGGCATTGTCAGATTCGTTGTCGGTCTCCAACGCGAATCCGACCAGGATCTGCCCGGGTCTTTTCGTGGCTCCGAGAGCGGCCGCTATATCGGGGTTTTTCACAAGCTCGATCACCGGGACATCCGTGTGTTCGCGCTTTATCTTTGTGTCGGACGGATTGGCCGGGGCGTAGTCGGCCACCGCCGCACACATTATGGCAATATCGGATTCCGGGAAGACTCCGGTACATTCAGCGAGCATCTCCCGGGCACTTTCTATCTTTATCACATTGACATGAGGTGCGTTTGTCGAGACGCTGACCGGGCCGCTGACAAGAGTCACGTCGGCACCTCTGGCAGCACATTCCTCTGCAAGCGCGTAGCCCATCTTTCCGGATGAATAGTTGCCGATGAAACGCACGGGATCTATCTTCTCGTGTGTCGGGCCGGCTGTGATGAGCACTTTCTTTCCGGCGAGAGACTGCGAGCGCGCGAAGTAGTCCTCGAGAACCGTCACTATTTTCTCCGGCTCCTCCATCCGGCCTTTTCCGGTGAGTCCGCTGGCGAGAAAACCGCTCTCCGGCTCGATTATGGTGTTTCCGTATGAACGGAGGAGGTCGAGATTGGCCTGTGTGGACGGGTGTGCCATCATGTCGAGGTCCATGGCCGGAGCTACGAACACGTGGCTTTTGGCTGACAGGTATGTAGTGACAAGCATATTGTCGGCCACGCCGTGAGCCATCTTTCCGATGGTCGATGCGGTGGCCGGGGCTATCACCATACAGTCGGCCCACAGCCCGAGATCCACATGGGAGTGCCACTCTCCGGTGTTGGCGGTGAAGAACTCGCTCACCACCGGCTTGCGGCTGAGAGCCGACAGTGTGACCGGTGTTATGAACTGTTTTCCGGCCGGTGTGATCACCACCTGGACCTCAGCTCCGGCTTTGATCAGCAGACGCAGCAGAGAAACGCTCTTGTATGCTGCGATACCGCCGCAGATGCCGAGCACCACGTGCTTTCCGGCCAGCGGGGATGATGTCATTGTTTGCGTAGTTTGATTCGGGTGAAACAGTCCTTGGTATTTTGTGCGAAATCCCCTTTCATGATCCAGTCATAATATGACGGATCCTTCCGGAGTACTTCCTCGGCCAGACGGCCTTTGTATTTGCCGAAATTGATCACTTCCTTGTTGTCATCATTGAACACGAGGCGTCCCATGAAGTCCACGTTGCGGCTCATCTGGGAGTATTTGCTCAGTTCGTCGATGTCGTTGGGGAGATCGGAATATCTGTCAAGCTGGCTTTTGAGCACCTCGAGGGTGGCGCGGGTATCGGCATTGGCCGAGTGCGCGCCGTCAAGCTCCTTGCCGCAGTAGAAGCGGTAGGCTGCCACGAGAGTGCGCTGTTCTTTCTTGTGGAATATTGTCTGGACATCCACAAACCGCGCCTTTGAGAAGTCGAATTTCACACCTGCTCTCTGGAACTCCTGGTCAAGCATGGGAATGTCGAAGCGGTTGGAGTTGAACCCGGCGAGATCGCATCCGGACAGTTCGTTGGCCAGAGATTTAGCTATCTGTTTGAACTGCGGGCATCCGGCCACGTCCTCGTCCGTGATGTGGTGGACGGCGGTAGCTTCCGCCGGGATGGGTATGCCGGGATTGATGCGCCGTGTCTTCTCCTGTTCCTCGCCGGACGGAAGCACCTTTATGAGCGAGATCTCGACAATCCGGTCGTGGGTGATATCCACTCCGGTTGTCTCCAAGTCAAAGAAAACTATGGGCTTCTTGAGGTTGAGCTGCATTTATTCTATTGCGTTAGAAGTCGGTGACGTTCATTGGCATCAGAAGCATGGTAAGCTTTGTCTCGGGTTTGTCCTCGGTGGGGAGGATTACGGCCGGACGCGAGGGATCGGCGAGTTTGAACACGAGATCGTCAGTCCATATCACTGAAGTCAGTTCCTGAAGATAGCTTGAACTGAAACCTACCACCATTTCCGTGCCGGTGAAGTCGGACGACAGAGTCTCGATGCCTGATGTGTTATATTCGTTGTCGGAAGCCTTGATCGTGAGTTTTTCCGGAGTGATGCGGAATTTGATGAGTCCGTGACCTTCATCGACAAACAGGCTCACGCGGCGCACGGCCTTGGAAAAGAGGTTACGGTTGACGGTCAGGGTGTATGGATTGTTTTCGGGGATCACGCGTGTATAGTCGGGGAATCGACCCTTGACGAGGCGGGAGTCAAAAGTAAAGGTGTCGGTCTCGAATGTGACACCTTGATTGGGATCGAGAGTCACCGTCACTTCCTCATCCTTGGTGAATACCGAGCGGAACACATTGGTGGATTTGTTGGGAAGGATGAAAGATCCTTCAAATCCGGGTGCGAAACCGGTATCCTCGAATTTGACGAGTTTGTGGGTATCTGTGGCCACAAATATGAGCCTGTCGGGTTTGATGTCCCAGTAAACACCCATCATCTGCGGGCGGAGCAGATCGGTGCCCGCGGCAAAGGCTGTATATTCAAGCCCCCGGAGAATAGTGGAGCCTGATGTCTTGAAAATCTGGACGTTTTCTGTGGCCGGACGTTTGAAACGAGGGTATTCCGATCCTGAGAGACCCATGAATTTATATGATCCATCGGGGTGGCTCATCTCAACTGCCAGTGTGGAATCATCGACCTTGAAACGCAGTTCCTGCTCCGGCATCACACGTAGCAGTTCCACCACTCTGCGGGCGTCGATGCAGAACTCTCCCTCACCTTCGACATCCATGATGGGGATGCGGGCACAGAGGGTATTCTCCCCGTCGCAGGCGGTGATGGTCAGTGTCGAGCCTGAAATGGAGAACAGAAAGTTGTTGAGAATAGTCAGCGCGTTCTTGGCGTTGATCACCTTGCTGACTGCTGATGCAAACGTTTGTAGCGTTCTGCTCGGGACAGAAAATTCCATATATGTGTGTTGTTTTGTTTTCTTTTGTTATCAACTTGCAAAGGTACTCAAAAATCCCGATACTCCCGCGCGGATAGCGTGGGAATATGGTGAGATAGAAAAATTTTTATTTGAGATTTTTAATCTCCTCTTCTGGAAGGCCTGTGATCCGGCTTATTGTGGGAATCTCCATTCCGGAAGACAACATTCTTTTTGCCATTGTACGGGTCATGTTCTTTTCTCCTTCTGCGCGGCCTTCCGCACGGCCTTCTGCACGGCCTTCTGCACGGCCTTCCAAACGGCCTTCCACAAACCCTTCGGTTTTTGCAGTTTCAAGCACGTCATTCTGCACCATTATGTTGTCAATATGACGGTCGTAGGCCTCTTTCTCCCCGACTGTCATGTTGAGAAACTTCAGTTTCTCCCGTACCTCAGGAAGTCCCGGCGCGGTGCTCGACTCATTTACACGTCCGTTTTTCAGGTAATCCATCCATTCTTCAAGCGGAGTCTCGGGAATTTTGTCGAACTCATTAACCCGGATCAGAAAATATTCCGGAAATACGTCTGCCGGGGCAACTCCGATGATAGTGTCCTTTTCTCTTGTGGTCACTCGGAGACGGTCGCCGGTGTTGATTCCCTTGAACTCGGTGCGTCCGTGATACACGTAGTCGGATCCTTTTCCCATATCGCAATACAGGATGCTGATGGAATACACTTTCTTTACGTTATCATATTTGTCGCCGAGATTTATGTGCTCCACGATAGCCTTGGATGTTCCGTACAGTATGCGCTGGAGGTAATAAAGCTGACGCGTGAGCTGGACTTCGATTATGATGATATGCCCTTTGTCGTTAAGAGCCTTGATGTCTACCCGGTTGAATTTATCGTCAGGAGACATCTGGTTGCTCTCGCTCTCGAGGATCTCAATAATTTTTACAGGTTCGTTAAGAAGAACACGTATAAGTCCTTCGAGCACACCGAAATTGGCCTTGTCACGCAATATGTGCTTGATGGCCCAGTCAAAACGGATGTATTTGTTGTCCTCACACATAAGTCATACTACTTTTTTCGCAAATATAATGATTTTCATCCATGAAAACAACAGTTATATCAACTTGTTGCAGGAAAAAATAAAAGACCGGCCCGTGTGACACGAATGTCGTCGGGCCGGTTCTTAATTCCTGATGACTGACTGTCAGCGGACGTTGATCTTGATGACTGATGTCCGCCCGGCACTGTCGGTAGCGCGGACCACATAGATGCCGGTAGTGAGACCTGCGGTGGCTACGGTATCGGTTCCGGCAGACACCTTGCGACCCTGTATGTCATATACTTCGATGGTCTGCCCGGCTGCTGTGATGATGCCGGAAGAGTAGGTGATAGCTGACTCAATGGTGACATCCTTGATACCTGACACCTTGTTGACGGTGACTTTGAGCACCGCAGCCATACCGTTATATGAAATGGTGAGGTTGGCTGTTCCCTCGGCCTTGAGGGCTATGCCGAATGTGATGCATCCGTCGCCAAGCCCCATCTCATAGTTGAAGTCGGCAGCCTGTTCGTTGTCAGACCAGAATGTGACGAATCCTGCGCCGAAGGCCTCCTGCATCTGCCCGAGGGTCAGACCTTCTACATAGAGATAGGCTGTGGCAGACTCACCTTCCGTACCTGTGATCTCTGAGGGGCGGAACTCAATGGTTACACCGATATTGTCCTCGAAGTAAAGAACGGGCACTTTGTCGAGATACTGCATGGTCCAGGGAGCTGTGACTGTGGTCCCCATGGGATAGCCAAGCTCGACATACCAGTTCATGTTGACATCGTCGGAAACCACGGTTGTCCCTTCGGTAGCAAGCTCACCGTCAGCCGGAATCTGTATGGGAGCTATGTCCGTGATCACATAGTTATTGCCGAGATACTCCTCGTCGGTGGCCGGGTGTTGAACCACGGTCATATTGTTTTCGGGGTCATCCGGGTCTGGAATGTATTCCATCACGTAGCCTTGATCGATGGAGGAATTGCCGACAATGCGGTGGGCACATTCGGCACCTTTGACACTGAATTCATTGAGTGCGACCACGCAATTATCGATCACCTTGGTCTCGTCGTCACTGCTCTCCTCACGGCGGTCAAGTACACCGGCTATACCACCGACATTGGCTTGTGAGCTTATGGATCCTTCGACCACACAGCGGGTGATGACCGAGCGGTTGGAGTTGGCCACGATACCGCCGACGTTGCTCAGTCCTGTGATCTCTGCATTTACATGACAGTCTGTGAGTGTAGATGGGGTGACGAGTGTAGATCCGACGATACCGCCTATATTGGTGCGACCGTTGATCTTGCCGCCAAACGAGCAGGCCGCAAACTCACAACCATGGGCCTCGTAGACCAGACCACCTATGCCTGATCCGAGCGAAAGGTCAATGTCGGCATCCTTGACACCGCACGACTTGAAAGTCACGTCGATAGCCTGGTTGGCAAGTGTGCCGAAATGGATGTTGACATTTGCCATCCCGAATACCGGCTCATAGACATAGACATTTTCCATTGTAGCGTTAGCGGCTTCGTTGGCTACGATGCTGAAGGTCTTCTGGCCTATTGTGGTACCGGAGTAATTGATGGATGGATTGTGGAATGTAATGTTGCTGATCGTGGCTTTCTCAGGTGTGACGAGGACAGATTCCTGCGAGGTCTCATCAGTGGCATAATATGCCCTCTTGCCGAAAGACTTGAACATTGCCGCTCCCGACAGATCTGATGTTATGGAGAGATTGCGTATGCTGTATCCCGCACCGTCGATGGAACCTGTGAATTCTCCCTCGATGGGACGGAACGACTGTCCTTCGCAGTCAATGGAGTTGGCGAGGCGGAAATGGGATGTGAGATTGTTGCGGATCTGATCGAAATCACCGTATGTCTTGATGATGTATGGTGACTCGGCGGTACCGTCGCCTCCGTTGAATTTATTGAGCGGCAGATCTATGTACTCACCGTGCACATACCATTTGCGGTTCTCGTCAAGTGTACGGTATGTGATCATGATGCACGGATCGGTGGATGAGTTGGCCACGTATGCCCATGCTCCGGCGATGGATGAGTTGCTTCCGACATAACGGGAGGAAAGCAGGTTGCCCTTGCCGTCGCACACGGCGAGCTCGAGGGTTGTGCCGGTGGAGGTGCTTGCATCGATATAGCGGTAGACCCATGCCATGTATTCAAATTCATCATCGGTGTTGAACAGATAGGGGTTGAGCACCGAGCCATTGATGTTGGTGAGCACTTTGGCCGCATTGCCGAAGTCGAGAGTGTCGATATGGTGAAGCTCACCTTTGGCGGTGAACCATGCCACATAGTCGGCGGAAGTATCCTCCGACCCGCTGTACAGACGGACGGAAGCCGCATAGAGCACCTGGCCGTCGGCGATGGCACGGTCGGGCACAGAGGTTGTGCTCCAGATATTGCCGTCGTATTCAAACATCTTGGGGACGAAGCCGACGGTCTCAAGCGAGGGATAGTCGACAAGCACTGTTGCATAATCGCCGTCGTCGGTCGTCATGTCGAAGCCGTATTGCACCGGATGACCCTTGAGATCCCAGAACCGGGTGAAGCTGTCGCTGCCGTTGCCGAAACGTTTGATCTCATTACCGTTGGAGTCATAGACGGCATAGTAGGCCGAGGTGTCGTCGGAGGTGTCGGAATCAACTACGGAAATTATGTAGCAAGGAGTCTTGCCGTCGCCGAAGTCGAATGTGATGTCGGAGGTTCCGGAGAAGTTGCCGAGCGCATAGGAGCGGAACATGAATTCACCCTCGGGATCCTCACACAAAATGCGTGTCTCGCCGATTTTCTGATACGTGTTGCCGGACGCCTTGTGGAGAGTTATCACGTAGGTGTTCTGCTCCGTGAGAGTGGGATCATCGGATGTCGGATCGGTGAGGAATGTCTTCTCATAGAGCGCGGTCGCCACGTATATGTCGCTGCCGTTGGCGGTCATCACACACGGGTAAGCTTCATTGTAGCCGTCGGAATAAGCTTTTGACAGGTCAATGTTGAAGCGAGTCACCTCGGATGCCGAAGTGCCCCATCCGGCCTTCTTGTATATCACAAAGTCGGCGTGGGTGGTGTCCTCGCCGTCCCAGCTTGTCTCCTCGGAGAGGGCGATCACGTAGTTTTCCGACAGGGTGCTACCTGAGTTGATGGAACTTGCGATATATCCGGGAGCATGGAACAGACATTTGCTCAGACCTCCCTCCGGAAGCTCTTCGGTCAGGGTGTATGCCTCGGTGATCTGCTTTGCGCCATAGCGGTTGACTGTCACGCCGTTCTCCTCTACGGGCGCGGGGTTGAAGTTGGCCGAGATGGTGATCTCATAGTCGGTGGTTATGGAGTTGAAGAAGCTCTTGGTGATGAATGTCCCCACTGAGATGCTCTGACATTTTAGCGCGTCGGCGGGGCGTTCCACCTCGCCCTTGGCCTGACCCACGAAGTTGAACCGGCTGTCGTAGACCTTGACATGGAATGTCGTGTAGTCATACTCCGTGACGTATTCGTTGTCGATCAGTTTCTCACCGTCAAGGTCGAGTGTATAGAACCAGTCATCGCCGTCAGGTCCGGCCACGACGCCTTGTGTCGTGGTCACTCTGTGATAGTCGACATCCCAGACCCTGTCGGGGAGCATATTGCCGTCCTGATCAAGTGCTTTGGGGGTGAAATCGCCTGTACCGGCCTTCTTCTGGCGGGAGGTTTCTGTTTTCCCCGGTGCAAAGGGATTCCACGGAGCTAAGTCAGACGCGGACGCTCCCGGTGCTGCTAAGAGGCATAATGATAATGCTGCTTTGGTTATGAAGCCGTTGTGCATAAGCTATGTATTAAGATTGATTTATTTTATCACGATTTTTTCCGATCCGTGCGATCCGTCGGTATTGACGGAAACGACATAGATGCCCGGAGTGAGGGCGGAACAGTCGATGGTGAGCTGCTGTCCGGCAGTGGTGGCGGTTGCGGCCGTTGAGCCTGTAAGAGTATAGACGGTCGCCGACAGGTTCTGCGTGGCGGGAGAACCGATGGTCAGCACGTTGCCGTCGCGACTGATGGAGTAGGGGGTCTCCCTGACGGCGACATTGTCTATTCCGGATAGGTTGAGGATCCTGCAGAGTCCCTCGAAGGCGTTGACTACGACTCCGGATCCATCGTTGACGCTCGGTTGGGAGGGCGATCCGGCCGTCTCGCGTGCTATGCTTACTATGTCATCGACCGTCAGAGTGGGGTCGGCGGAGAGCCATGTGGCGGCGATTCCGGCCATGAACGGCGACGACATGGAGGTACCGCTCATAGGTGTCCAGTGGAATGTCTCGCCATTGCTGTCGGTGTAGGAGTAGTAGGAGATCTGGTTTGCGTCGTATGCATCTCCCTCCACATAGTCGCCCGACATGGATGATATGATGCGGGTGCCGGGGGTTGTCACCATGGGGTGCAGACGTCCGTCAGGAGTGTGACCCCATGAGGAATAGTAGGCGGTCGTACCGAGCACGTCGTTGGCCACGCCCATGTTGTGGGTCACGCACGATCCGACAGTGATCACCTTGTCGGCACCGGCCATGGCATTGATCGATCCGTTGCCGTCGGCTGCGGTGTAACCCTCGAATCCGCCTATAAGCTGGTAGGGATAGACGCTGCTCATGGTCTGCCCGTAGATGTAGACCTTCTTGCCCGGTTGGCCTTCAATTCTCATTGCCACACGGTAGGTCTGGTAGGCGGCGGCATCCGAACATTCGAGCTGCAGGTTTATGTCGGCATGATAGCGGTTGTTGGCGGCATACACCTCTGTCGCACCGCCGATGAAGCCTCTGTAGACGGCATTGAAGGCTGAGTTGTCGTAGTCCACGCTGTCCACCTTGACAGATGGCGCCATTCCGGCCGATGCGGTATACATACTCCCGTCGCGGGGCATGAGGAATGTGCCTGTCACCTCGGGTGTGGCTCCACCGAATTTCACAACGTCAAAATATATGTCGAAAGGTGTGGAGTCTTCGCTCCAGATCTCCATGGTGCCGATCGCCTGGGGAAAGAGTGCGATTCCGGACCACAGGGATGCGGTGTATTCGGTAGGATTGATGATGGTGCGCAGCGGTGTGGCATTGCTGTCAAACTCATGGCGCATGAAGATCGGGCCGTCGCCCTCATTGCCGGCTGAGACACACACGACCACACCTTCCTCGGAGGCTATCTCGTTGAGTCCGGCCGGAAATTCGTCGGTCCCGTCGTGGGGGCCGGCGTTGCTGCCGAGCGAAAGGTTGATCACACATGGTTTGCCTTCGCTCTTGGCGTAGTCCACGATATTGCGGAGGTCCTTGAGGAGCACGGCATTGGTGGCCACTCCGGCTGCCAACGCTATGTCCGCTTCCGGAGCCGCTCCACGCAGATCAGGCCCGTTGCCGGTCGGATCCACGAATCCTCCGGCCGCTATGCCGAGCATATGTGTGCCATGGGTCTGGCTATAGTCATCGGTCTTGAATTTGGCCACTTTCTCCTCGGTGTCGACGGTCTGGGTGAATACCTGGCGGCCGTTCATCACGCTGTACCAGATGCGTTTCACCCGGTGGGTGCCGTCGGAGTTGATGAAGTTGATGTGCTGCGGGTCGAGGCCGACGTCTATCGCACCGATCACAACCCCTTTTCCGGTATAAGCCTGAGGGAGCGGCGAGGAGGCTGACTGTATACGGTCAAGACCGAGTGATGTGCGGCTGAGGTCGGGTCCCCATTCGCTTGTCCATTCGTGGAATGTAAGTTCCTTTGGTAGAGATACTGTCACCACTCCTTCTGTGGCCGCTATGGCCTCGGCCTTGTCAAGCGGGACAGTGACAACAAGGATGTTGCCCTCGCGCTGATCCACTGTTGCTCCTGCTGATTCCACGCGATCCACGGTGGCATCATCGGCCACGCGCATAAGCAGTGTGACTGTCTCACTGTCTGACCGTGACGGAGTGTTGAGCTGCGACCCGTACATCTTCTCCAATTCTATGGCATCGAGATGGCCGAATCTGGCCTGACCCCAGGCTATGGCGGGGAGAAGAAGTAGCGGTAAAATATATTTTTTCATTGCAAAGTGACGAAAAATGTGATAACTATGCGGCAAAAAGCGGCCACAAAATTACGAAATCCAACAAAAATAGAGGTGACACAAACGTTTGTATCACCTCTATTTAATGATATTTAACAGCTTTTATATCTTTACGTTGATTTTTTTGAGTGCGTTGTCGGCACTTGAGGAGCCAACCATAAGCTCATAGTCGCCCGGCACGACGCGCATCTCCATGGCGGCATCGTCCCAGTTCTCAAATGCTTTCTTCGGGAAGTCGATCTCGACCTCACGGCTCTCGCCGGGAGCGAGGGTGACACGTGAGTAGCCGCGCAGGGTCTTGTTGGGACCCATGGTGTCGGACGGACGGCGCATATAGACCTGCACGATCTCGGTTCCTTCCACGCTGCCGGTGTTGCTGACGGTCACTTTCACCTTGTCATCGGCATATACCGGGTCGGATATGTCGAATGTCGTGTAGCTCAGGCCGTGGCCGAAAGGATAAAGAGGCTCTCCCTTGAAGTACCGGTAGGTGCGTCCGGCCATGAGATAGTCGTCGAAGGCAGGCAACTGTGAATCATCCTTGTAGAATGTCACCGGGAGCTTGCCCGAAGGGTTGTAGTCGCCGAAGAGCACATCGGCCACCGCGTGGCCTCCCTGCTCGCCGGGATACCATGCCTGGAGGATGGCATCGCATATCTCGGCCTCCGGAGTCAGGGCTACCGCGCTGCCGCTGAAGTTGACAAGTACGATCTTCTTGCCTGCGTCATGGAGAGCCTTGAGTATCTCACGCTGTGGAGCGGGGAGTTCGATGGATGTGCGGTCACCGTTGTCAAATCCCGGCTCTTTCACGCTCGCCTCCTCTTTCTCGAGGTTGGGCGAGATGCCGCCGGCGAATATCACTATCTCTGCATCGCGGGCGGCTGCGACGGCATCTGCCGGAGTGACTTCTCGCGAGCGGAGGATGTCGAAGTTGAGTGTGGCGTCGTCCTCAAGCTGCATATAGTTCACCTCGATGTCGTATGTCCGGCCTTTCTTCACGGCGAAGTCGCATGAACGGAACCATAGGGGATCCGTCTTCCAACGGTCATGGATGGTGTCGCCGTCTATGATGAGGCGGAATCCGTCGTCGTTGTTGAAGATAATCTTCAGTGTCTCGTCGCGGTCGGCTTTGAATTTACCTTTAATGCGGGTGGTGAAGTTGGTGAGGTTCACACCCGGGGCGAAAGCGGTGTTGCCGCCGTTGTCGAGACGTATGGTCGATGTATATTTTGCTTCGGCGGCCGGAGTGCCTTCCATTCCGGTGTTGTTCCAGTATGTCGCGGCCATGCCGTCCGGACCGAAGTTGGCAAACGCGCTTTCATCGTCGATCATGCGTGTCACTGTACAGCCCATGGTGTATGGGAGCTGGCGTCCGGTGCGGGCGTTGAGGCCTTCGAGCACTGTGACGGTGTGGGCCGGCTGGCCGTAGTAGATGCCCCACATCAATGTCGAGTCGGCGGCGTTGGGACCCATGACCATGATCTTCTTGTTGTCTGCCGAGAGGGGCAGGATACCATTGTTTTTGAGCAATACCATCTGCTCGCGACCCATCTTGCGGGCCAGGTCGATATGCTTTTTGGAGCTTACAACGCTCATGGGTATGGATGTCCAGGGCACGATCGAGTCGGGGTCGAAGTCGCCGAGATCGAAGCGGCCTTTGAGGAGTCGCTTCACGCTCACGTCGATGTCGGATTCCTTGATGTCGCCACGGGCCACGGCGGCGGGAAGATTCTTATAGACAGAGCCACATTCCACGTCGGTGCCGCTGAGCACTCCGAGCGCTGAGGCTGCCTCCGGGTCTTTCGACACCTCGTGGTGTCCCTTGCGGTAGAAGTCGCCGATAGCGCCGCAGTCGCTCACCACAAGTCCGTCAAATCCCCAGCCGTAGCGCAGGATGGTGTGGAGAAGCTTGTCGGAGCCGCAGCAGGGCGAGCCTTCGAAACGCTGGTAGGCACACATCACCTCCTGCACGTTGCCGTCCTGGACAAGAGTCTTGAACGCGGGCAGATATGTCTCCCACAGATCACGGGCGGGAAGATTCTCGATATCGAAGTGATGGCGTGTCTTCTCCGGGCCGCTGTGGACAGCATAGTGTTTGGCGCAGGCAAGAAGCTTGTAATATTTGCTTGAGCCGTCGCCTTGCAGACCACGGACAACCCGCATACCCATGCGTCCGTTCATGTAGGGATCCTCGCCGTAGGTCTCCTGTCCGCGTCCCCAGCGTGGGTCGCGGAACACGTTGATATTCGGGGTCCAGAACGACAGTCCTTTATACTTGCCGTTCTTTCCCTCGCTGCGTGCCAGGGTGTTCTTGGCGCGGGCCTCGTCGCTCACGGCGGTGAAGATCTCCTCTATGAGATCATCGTCAAACGATGCGGCCATGCCTATACACGATGGAAACACCGTGGACAGTCCGTTGCGGCCCACCCCGTGGAGAGCCTCGCTCCACCAGTCGAACTGTTGGATGCCGAGCCTCTCGATGGCCGGCGACGTGTTCATCATCAGAAGTGTTTTCTCTTCGAGAGTCAGGCGTCCGCACAGATCCTCGGCTCTTTCCTCGGCCGACAGTTCAGGATTCTGGTATGGCAGCAACTGTCCTGTCGCCAACAGCGGTGTGGCGGCAAGAGCCAGCGAGGCCAACAGCATCTTTCTTTTCATGGATTATGGATTGGTTATTGTAAATTTTACGATTTGATGCGCAAAGTTAACAAATAACAATCTAAAATCCAATTTTTTTGTAAAAAAGCTGTCGCGCTATTTTTTTATATGGTCGTTGTACATCTTGATGCCGAACACTATCGCGGAGCATACCGTGGTGATGACGTTGGTGATCACCAACGGCCAGTTGTGGAGCATGAGGCCCTGCACCACGAACAGAATGCTGCCCAATCCGAGCAGAAGGAACGTGGGGAGCGCGATTCCGTCGGTCTCGCGTGTGCGTATGGTATGGATGGCCTGCGGCAGATAGCCCATCACCATACAGATGGCGGCACCATAGCCTATGATTGTGAGAAGAATGTCCATTTCCGGTTGTTTTTATAATTAACTAACGTTAAAAAGACGCGAAAAGTTGTGTGATCGCCCATATTGTAAATTTTAACATCCCGGAGAGGGCTTATTCGCGTGAGAAGTGTTAAATTTGCATCTGATAAGCATACGATAAAGCCAAATGTTCACACTGATATTCACGATAGTCATCATATACTTTCTGTGGCTTGTGGTCAGGCCGCTTGCCGCTGCCTACGTGCGCCGCAAGTACGAGCAGAAAGTCGGTGATTTCTTCCGCCGCACCTACGGCAGCGCGTTCGGCATCGATCCGGACGAGATGCGCCGTCAGGAAGAGGAGATACGCCGGAATCAGACCGGCACCCGAACCCGCCACAGAGGTAAGATATTCACCGGTGATGTCGGTGAATACGTTGATTTTGTGGAGATCGACGAAAAGGTCGATTATACCTCCGCGTCCGCCACTTCTTCAGCCTACACGCCGCGCGAGCCGCAGGTGAGCGATGCCGAATGGGAAGATGTGAAGTGAGGATGGTGGAAGAATCAAAATATTTGCGTAATTTTGCGGAAACAAAAATCCTTCTTTTTTGATAAAAATATCATGGCTACAACACTGGTAAAAACTGATTTTCATTTCCCCGGACAGACGGCTGTATATCACGGTAAGGTGCGTGATGTCTACACTATCGGCGACGATCTTCTCGTCATGGTTGCCACAGACCGCATCTCGGCGTTCGATGTGATCCTGCCCAAAGGTATTCCCTACAAGGGACAGGCTCTCAATCAGATCGCGGCTACGATGCTCGACGCTACCGCTGACCTCGTCCCAAACTGGAAAATAGCTGTCCCGGATCCTATGGTGACTGTGGGCTACAAGTGTGAGGGCCTGCGCCTCGAGATGATCATCCGCGGCTATCTCGCCGGAAGCGCATGGCGCGAATACAAGGCCGGCATGAGGGAGCTGTGTGGAGTGAAGCTTCCGGAGGGAATGGTGGAGAACCAGCGTTTCCCCGAGCCGATCATCACTCCTACCACCAAGGCCGACGCCGGCCATGACGAGAATATCTCCCGCGAGGAGGCTATCGCGCAGGGCATAGTCACCGCGGAGCAGTTTGACACCATGGCTGCCTATACACGCGCTCTTTTCAAAAAAGGGTCGGAGATGGCGGCTGAAAAAGATCTGATACTTGTCGACACCAAATATGAATTCGGCCTGCGCGAGGGCAAGGTAGTGCTCATCGACGAGATCCACACCCCCGACTCGTCGCGCTACTTCTATGCCGACGGCTATGAGGAGCGTCTTGCCAAAGGGGAGCCTCAGCGTCAGCTCTCCAAGGAGTTTGTGCGCGAGTGGCTTATGGCCAACGGATTCATGGGCAAGGAAGGCCAACAGGTTCCGGAGATGACCGACGCGTTCTGCGAGGAAGTGTCCGAGCGCTACATCGAGCTTTATGAGCACATCACCGGCCGGAAGTTCGTCAAGGCTCCCGAGGAGCATCTTGACGACCGCATAGCCCGCAACGTGCTCGACTGCCTCACAAACCTGAATCTTTAAGAGAGTGCAGGAGGTAGAAAATATCACTCCCTACGGACCGGACTCCCGCGACAAGACGGAGCAGGTCCGGGAAATGTTTGACGCCATCGCCCCGGCCTACGATTTCATGAACCGGGCGATGACGTTCGGCATTGACAGATGGTGGCGCCGCAAGGCCGTCGGCCTGCTCTCATTGTGTGAGCATGACGATATCCTCGACATTGCCACCGGCACCGGCGATCTCGCCATACGGCTGGCCCGCAAGCTCGATCCTGTATCGGTGGTAGGCGTGGACCTGTCGGAGGAAATGGTGGAGATCGGACGAAAAAAGGTCAGGGCCGAGGGTCTGGACGATGTCGTGACGCTCGGACTGGGCGACTGTATGCTGCTGCCGTTTACAGACGGGTCGTTCGATGCCGTCACGTGTGCCTACGGTGTGCGCAATTTCGCCGACATAGAGGCCGGCTATCGCGAGATGCATAGAGTGCTCCGTCCCGGTGGAACGGTGGTGATCCTCGAGCTGTCCACTCCCGGCTCGCCGGTCGTGCGTCCATTCTACGACCTCTATACCCGTCATATCATACCCGCCGTGGGGCGGATAGTCAGTAAGGATGTGCGGGCTTACAGCTATCTGCCCGAATCGATCGCGGCCGTCCCTCAGGGCGATGCCATGTGCGCGCTGCTCACATCCGCAGGCTTCACCTCCCCCCGCGCCATACCCCTCACATTCGGCACCTGCACCATCTACACAGCAACAAAACAATAACATACTAATTCTTTACTATATGGAACCCAACAAACAGGAAATAAAGATCGAGCTTACCCCTGAGGTGGCCAGAGGTATCTATTCCAATCTCGCTGTGATCACCCACGGTCCCAATGAGTTCTTCATCGACTTCATCACGATGGCTCCCAATATGCCCCAGGCCAAGGTGCAGAGCCGTATCATCATGAGTCCGGAGAACGCCAAGAATCTGCTCGGCGCGCTCATGGAGAATGTGAAGAAATATGAGGCTACCTTCGGTGAGATCCGTCCGAAGCGTCCGGTGGGCGGCAACCAGGGCGGCAATCCCGGCGAGATTCCCAATCCTTTCATAATGGGTGGTAAAGCCTGATAGCCATGCAACCGAACAATCTCACCATCTATAACACCCTTACACGCACCAAGCAGCTTTTCACGCCGCTTCATGAGGGGCGGGTGGGGATGTATGTCTGCGGCCCGACGGTCTATGGCGACGGACACCTCGGCCATGCACGTCCGGCCATCACGTTCGATATCCTGTTCCGCTACCTGCGCCATCTCGGCTACAAGGTGCGCTACGTCCGCAACATTACCGACGTGGGTCATCTGGAACATGATGCCGACGACGGCGAGGACAAGATCGCAAAGAAAGCGCGTCTTGACAATCTCGAACCAATGGAGGTGGTCCAGTACTACCTCACCAGATATCACAAGGCCATGGACGCTCTCAATGTCCTGCCTCCGTCGATCGAACCCCACGCTTCCGGTCATATCATAGAGCAGATCGAATATGTCAAGAAGATCCTTGATGCAGGCTATGCCTACGTGAGCGACGGATCTGTATATTTCGATGTGCCCAAGTATAATTCCGGCCATCGCTACGGCAAGCTGTCCGGACGCAATATAGATGAACTTCTGTCGACCACCCGCGCGCTTGACGGACAGGAGCAGAAGCACAATCCTGCTGACTTCGCGCTGTGGAAGAAAGCTTCGCCTGAGCATATCATGCACTGGCCATCGCCCTGGAGCGAGGGATTCCCCGGATGGCATCTTGAATGTTCGGCCATGGGTGAGAAATATCTCGGCGAGCAGTTCGATATCCACGGTGGCGGTATGGATCTTATGTTCCCCCACCATGAATGTGAGATAGCGCAGAGTGTGGCTCACAACGGTCATGAATCCGTGCGCTACTGGATGCACAACAACATGATCACCATCAACGGGAAGAAGATGGGCAAGTCGCTCGGCAACTTCATCACCCTCGACGAGTTCTTCAACGGGACGCATCCGCTGCTCACTCAGCCATACTCTCCAATGACCATCCGCTTCTTCATCCTCCAGGCTCATTATCGTGGCACTGTCGACTTCTCCAACGAGGCACTCCAGGCTTCCGAGAAGGCTCTCGGACGTATGCTCGAAGGCTACCGCCGCCTGCAGGAGCTGACTCCGTCGGATACCTCGACCATAGATGTCAGCACCCTGCGCGCAAGATGCTACGAGGCGATGGATGATGATCTGAACACTCCGGTGGTGATAGCCCACCTGTTTGATGCACTGCGCCTTGTCAATTCCGTGAAGGATGGCAAAGCCACCGCTACACAGGCCGATATCGATGAGCTGAAGAGCGTGTTTGACACCTTCCTGGTCGACATACTTGGCATCCGCACCGAGATGACCGAGGGTGGCGATGCGCAGGCTCTCAAGCCTTTCGAGGAAGCGATGGATCTCGTGCTTGAGATGCGTGCCAAGGCCAAGGCCAACAAGGACTGGGCCACGTCTGACCTTATCCGTGACCGTCTTGCCGCTGCCGGCTTCGTCATCAAGGATACGAAGGACGGTGCCGAGTGGAGTCTGAAATGATGGAACGTCTCACCGACGCGGGTTATTTTCTGCAGCTTGCCTCGCGACTGTTCGGGTCGTGGGGGATTCCGGCGGAATATAATCCGTTGTGCTCCACCCTGCTTGTAGTGTTGGCGAGTCTGCTGCTGTCATGGCTCGTCTTTGCGCTGCTCACCCGCTATGTGATCCCGATAGTGTCCCATGTGGTCGATAAGACTGCGGCTGTGTGGGACGACATTCTGTTCAATCCCCGTCTTCTCCGGGTTGTGGCTGAGTTTGTGGCGGTCCTGATCATGCAGAAGACCGTCCCGGACTCATTGTCGCTATATCCTATGGCCGCCGGAGTCTCGGTGGTTGTGGTGAGGATACTGATGGTCATGACGATAGTCCATCTGATCAACCGTTTCATCCTCGCAGCCTACGCCATACTGACCGAGAAGGCATCCGAACGTGCGCGCTCCCTGCAGGGCATACGCCAGATGCTCCAGATCATCACGATAGTGATCGGAGTGATAGTGGTCATATCCATACTTGTCGACAAGGATCCCGTCGTGGTGATGACCGGTCTCGGAGCGGCTGCCACGGTGCTGATGCTTGTGTTCAAAGACTCGATCATGGGTATGGTGGCCGGAGTGCAGCTCACGCTCAACGATATGCTCCGTCCGGGCGACTGGATCACGGTCCCGGCCCGCAATATCAACGGGACGGTGCTTGAGGTGGGACTGACTACGGTTAAAGTACGCAATTTCGACATGACTGTCGTCACAGTACCTCCCTACTCGCTCGTGAGCGAGTCATTCCAGAACTGGAGGGGCATGAGAGATTCCGGGGGCCGGCGTATAAACCGGTCGTTCACCATTGATGTCAACACGGTGAGATTCTGCACGCCGGAGCAGATCGGCGCTTTCGCCGGAGAGCCGTGGATGGAGAGTGTCGACACATCCGTGCCGGTGGTCAACCTCACGCTGTTCAGGTTGTATCTGGAGCATTATATATCCGGACTGCCGCAGGTGAAGACCTCGCCGGATATGCTCGTCATGGTGAGGGAGCTTGCCCCGACACCATACGGTGTGCCTGTGGAGGTGTACTTCTTCACCGCCCATACCTCCTGGAAGCCATACGAACATTACCAGGCCGCGCTGATGGATCATATCATGGCCGTGGCCGGTCGGTTCGGGCTACGCATATATCAGGCTCCGTCGGGGCTGGATGTGTTGGCGCTGAAGGGTGAGTGAGTTTATTTTACGATTGATATAAAAACCAAGCGAGGAGTTGACATCACGTCGACTCCTCGTTTGACAATAAACCAATCATTATCACATTTCTTGCAATGGAAAAAGTAATCTTATACCTTACTAACGTATGTGTCCGGAAAAGGTTCACGAAAAAATAAAAAATGGCCGCATTTTTTTCGATGCGGCCATTTTTTATCGGATCAGGTGACTCTTATTTCACGAATTTGAGGGTCTTGCCGTCAGCTGTGACAGCGATGTAGACACCTGCGGGTAGCGTGGAGAGGGATGTGCTGCCGGCCTCAACGGTCATGACGGCTGCGCCGGATGCCGCGAAGATGCGGGTCTCGGTGGCGGTGGTCAGTGTGGCCGATGCACGGTCGTAGACGGGAACGGCTGCTTCGGCATTGATGTCATCGATACCGGATGAGTTCTTCTCCAACAGACCGGTGATCCAGATCACTCCGTCGGCGTCAGCATCGTCGCCATTTACGGTGTAGTAGCTGCCGGGGAAGGTGGAGTTGGGATATCCCTCCGAGAGGCAGAAGCTGACGATATGGTAGTCGTCGCGGCACAGACAGATGAGACGGAGCTTGTCGCCTTCAAGGGCGGTATATTCCGTTACGCAATCGCTGTTGATCTCGGTAGGTTCTTCCTGGCCGAGATAGATGTAGATGTAGCCTATCTGCTCGTAGGGGATACCGTCGATGGTCTCATACGCGCCCTTGGTGCGGACGGTGTAGGAGGGATTCTCGGTGTCGGCCTCGAATACGCCCTGGAACTGAACCATGCCATACTCAGCGTCAAGCTCGGTGATGGTGTAGGAGTTGTCGGTGACAGGTCCTGAGGGATCGGGATAGATCTTGTTGATGCCTGTGAGTTTGTAGCCGACGGTGGCTTCGGCAGTGAGTGTGACAGTCTGTCCTACCTCACATTCCATGCTTGTCACCTTGTTGCCGTTGGCATCGAGGAGATATACCATACCGCTTGTGATGTGCGACACGGGATCGATGGAGTTGATGGTGGCAGCCTCGACTCTCTGGTAGGCCACAAGTTCAATCGTGGAGTTTTCGGTGATGGTCACGGAGTAGTAGCGTTTGTCGACAGCGTCGGGATATGCGGTTCCGTTGACGGTGAGCGACTTGATGTAGACGCCTGATGTGAATGTCGACATATACACGCTGTTGCCGATCTTCACTTCATTCACCTGGTCAAGGCTGAGACGGCCTTCGGAAGTGCCGTCGGGCTGACGGTTGAGGAATGTGAAGAAGCTCGACTCGGTCTTGATGATCACGAGGGCGTTGCCCTCGGCAGCGGTGATCTCGTTGACGATCACAGAGAACATGGCTGCGTCAGCCTGATCGCCTACGGTGATGGTGTATGTGCCGTTTGCCTGATCGGCCACGACGTTGCAGCCGGGAGTGGCGGTGGACACGGCGTCGATCCTGTAGCCCATGACGGGAGAGAGGACAATGTCGGTGCCGGACTTGACGGTTGTTGTCGATGAAAGTTCGATAGGCTCACCATCGACGGTGGCGGAGAGCCATGAGATATCGGCACCTTCGTTGAGCACGAATGTCACGGGCACGTCGCCGGGGATCTTGCGGGAAACCACGCTGACATACGAGCCTTCCTCGACGGTGACGAGATATACACCGGTACGGTTGGCCTCCACTTCATCTCCGTTAAGAGCTACGGAGACAATCTGGTTGCCCTCGGTGGGGGTGATGGCAAGGGAGTTGAGGATGTTGGCGAGCTCAAACTTATTCTCGCCGTTGGAGAGGACGAGGGCATCGCCGCGGCCGTTGGACTGAACCACGCTTACGCGCGAGGCATCATCGACATCGACGGTGACGCCGGTCTGGCGTGTGCCGTAGACGGTGGCGGTGCAGTCAGCAAGCACGCGCACCCATTCCTGCATATCGTTGGATGTACTGGATGAGGTTGTGCTGGAAGAGATCACGTAGCGGTAGTTGGTGCCGGGACGACCTTCGATATAGATCTTGCTTCCGAGGGGGAGGGTGACGGTCTGCTCAGTGCCGGAGAGGTTGAGGACTGTGCCATCGGCGAGCTTGAAGAAGTAGCTTTCGAGTGGAGCGTTGTTGTCGGCGGCCTTGATGGTGAACTCTACGTCCTTGCCTTTGGTGGTGACAACGAACAGGTCGCCGTCGGCAAACGCGCTCGCATAGCCTGATACCCAAGCCACACCCTGCTCGCGATACTGGACTGGCTCGCCGTTGCGGGTGACGCTCACGACCTCGGCATCATTGTCGCCCATGAAGAGTATGGGCTGCATTTCCTCGGAGGTGACAACCTGGGTGGTGCCGCTGAGGTTGAGCTGCACGTATGAGTATGCGTCGTCTGATTCGTCGGGTTTAGCATTGAGCATGACGAGCACGTTGGGAGCATAGTCGGGATCGATGGTGAAGGAGAGACCTGTGATGGAGGTGTAGACATAATACCAGTTGGATGTGTCGTTGCCTACATTGAATGTATAGGTGCCGTCAGCGTTGGCTGAGCCTACGGGTGAGTTGAAGAGGTCCATCACCTTGTCAATTGCATAGCCTTTGACAGGATATACCGTGACTTCAGCTCCGGCCTCGACCTTCATCTCTGTGCCGAGGGTTACATCTTTGTCGCCGACCTTGGCGGTGAAGCTGTTGGGGAGACCCATTGACGCGAGGGTGAAACCGACTTCAGTAGGCTCGGTGGTGCTTCCGCTGCCACCGGAGGTGACAATGGAGATCATCATCGACTCGATTGAGAAGCGGTATTTTCCGTCGCCGGAGGGAGTGGCGCTATCTGTACCGTTCTTTGTGACTGACACGATGGTCGCACCGTTGGCGGCCTCGATGGTGAGGGGATTGTCGGCCGAGGTCAGTGTTGTGATGCGGTTCACGCCGTCCGAGAGGGTGATGGTTCCCGAGGCGGAGTAGGCGTTCACATTGTCGGCTTTGTCCACGTCAATTATGACGCTTGTCTGGGCCGATGCTGTGACAAGACCTACGATCATCGCGAAGATCGAGAGTAGAAATTTCTTGTACATACTGTGTGATTGATATATTAATAATAGGAGTTTATTTCACTGCAACCTTGACTGTGGATCCGGGAGTGCGGACGATGTATATTCCGGCGGGTAGAGATGTGGCAGCTACCTGACGTCCGGAGAGGTCGAAGACAGCGGATCCTTCCGGCGCGATGATGTCATTTCCGGCCACACTGACGCTGAAATCCTGTCCGAAGGTTATGTCGCGGAGGGCGCTGTTGGCATCGGCGTTGAAATTGAACGTGATGTCACCGTCAGGTGTCTCGGTGATGTCGGTGATGGAAAATTCGGGCACTGTCTTGTCGGACTGCCAGAGATATGCGGAGTTGGAGGAGTCGAACGAGGTGACATTCTTGATGCCGGGGAAGGGATCGCCGGCTTCACCGGTGCCGACAGTGTTCCAGACGTTGTCGGCAGCCACAATGCGGACGTGCTCGTAGCCGGCCATATTGACATTATTGACTGTGTTGCGTTTCCAGTGGGATTGGTCATAGCTGCAGTAGCTGATGACGAGGCCATGGTTGGGCAGACCTGCGTCCCAGCTCTCCTGCCGGCGGTTCTCAAGGGTGAAATACTCGTTGGTATTGGCAGGATTGACTATAAAGTATGCGCTGTTGGACTTCTCGAGGCTGCCGAGCGTCAGGCCTTGGGCCGAGGTCTCGAGCACATCCGGTTCAAGCCATCCGAGCGTGAACTTGTCCATGGCGGTATAGCCCGATGGTGTCACCTGGTCATCGTTGTAGGTACCCATGTCCATTATGTCGAAGTGGCTCATGCCGTGGCCGCCTGTGTAGGATGCATCGTATATGTCGGGGAGACCGAGGATGTGGCTGAACTCGTGGCATATCGTGCCGATGCCGTCGAGATTCTCGCCCTCTCCGCCTTTCAGTTCGCACGAGCAGGCTGCCACGCCGAGGTTCATGAGGTCGAAGTAGTCATAGACGGAATTGGAGAGATCCTTCATGGCCGGCCATACTGACTCGGCGGGGCCTCCCTGTGCCTGTCCGTGTCCGGCGAAGATGACGAACACGAAATCGACAAACCAGTCGTTGTTGACATCATACTGCGTGAAGTCAGTCCCTGCCTCATCGGCGGCCTTGCAGGCATCGCGGAAGAGGTCGTCGAGGCGTTCGGCAGCGCCGTCGGCACCACCATACCATCCGCGGTTGTGGGGGAGTGATACTGGACCCACTATGTCGAACTTAGGGGTGAAGAGTCCGGAACTCTGGGTGGTGAAGTAGTCGATGACGCTTCCGAAGGTCGACTCGTCGGAGAAGCCGGGTTCGTTGACCTTGCGGTCATACAGCTCGCGTGTGGCTTTCTCCGTGAACTTCACATCCTCGAATTCCGCCATGATGATAAGGCCTTTCACCTCGCCGGTGGTGGGGAATGATGAGGGGATTCTCGACGGAGCCACACGCATACTGCCGGAACGCTCCTGCAGGAGGGCATTGCGGCGGGCATCGAGAGCCTTGCGTATTGCCGTGGCCTCGGCGGCGGGAGTGGGCTGTCCGGTGGGTATTCCGGCTGTGGTCAGGGTGCCGTCGGCGGTCAGGGCCGCGCGGCGCAGGAAGCCATCGGCGGATTCAAGAAGAATTTCATCGGAGGGAGTCTCATAGTATCTGGAGTGCTCGTCGCCGTAGAGACAGGCTTCTACCACGGAGCCATCCGGCTGGGTGATCCTGAGGAGTCCGGGCTTGGCGGGGACGGCGAGCGCCGGAAGCGACAAAGCCAAGGACAGACCGCAGAATACGGTTGACAGGGATATTCTCATATAAGATTACTGAAGTGTATGTATGTGTGATTGGATTGAAAACCAATACAAAAGTCTCAAAAAAGTTTCAAATACATAATTATGGATAGCAGAATGCAAGTGATTTAACGTTAATTAACAAAAAACATTTTCGCATTGTTGCTTTCCGTGTAAATTTGCAAGCAGAAAGCACAATAACAAAGAAATAAGTCAATCACACATTAAAAAAAGTATGAAAAAATCTATACTCGTACTTGCGACCGTAGCCGCCATGTCCCTGCCCGGAATGACAGCATCGGCCCAGACTGATGTCGAGCATGGAACCCGTGAGTTTTACGGATTCTTCCTCTCCAATCAGTGGTATAACAACGCGGCTTATCCGGCCTACGGATTTGCCAAGCAGACATTTGCATTTCCCGCTGACAACGAACTGATCTACCCCTTCGACGGAGTGACCGGTATATATGCCGCAGCGTGTGCTGACGGCATTTATTATGCCTGCCCCTATGAGTTCACCTCCTCTATGGAGGAGCCTACGGCAAAGCCGGTGATGGTCTACAACCTCGCCAGCGGATTGGTGGAGGATCTGGGCGAATGGCATGAGGACGGTGCTACCTTCAAGCCGTCGGACATGACATACGACATCTATAATAAGAAGATGTATGCCATCTGCTACGGATATAAGGAAGGTGGCACCGGTGTTTATGAACTGGACATGACTAACGGGTCGCTGTCGCTTGTATGCAGCGCGCGCGGCGGAGTCATCGCCGCCGACGGTGTGGGCCGAATCTTCACCATCGACCATGACGGATGGCTCTACCAGATCAATCTGTCCAACGGAGTGGCCACACCGGTGTTCAACACCAAGTGTACGGGTCTCGTGTCGAACCAGACCATGGAGTTTGACCACACCACGGGCACACTCTACTGGGCATCTGCCACGACTACCGACACCTACAATGACTTCGGGATCGATGTTGGCGACCGCGGGCGCACAGTCCACCTGCGCGGCATCACCCTGCCCTCTCTTCCGATCGGACAGAACTACACGTCCAGCATGGAGGGCTTCGATATGGTGGATTACGGCGAGGTCGGCACGTCGGCAGCCTTCTTAGGAATGTATATCCCCTACGCCGAGGGCGGTTTCGATGCTCCCGGCGCAGTCACTGATTTCACCGCCACGAGCAATGCCACCGGCAACGGCACTGATCTTGCCTTCAAACTTCCGGTCAAGACATTCGGCGGCGACGAGCTGACATCGATCAACGGCTATGCCATCTACCGCGACGGCGTTGAGGTGGCCTATTCCAAGGAGGCCGTGACCCCCGGACAGGCCGTGAGCTGGAGCGAGTCTGATTTCGGCGAAGCCGGGATGTATCGCTACGATGTGATCGTCTACAACGGCGAGGGTGACGGCCCCAAGACACCGGCGTTTGCCTACATAGGTCAGGACCGTCCGGCCGCAGCCGGTGATATCACAGTCACGATAGCCGATGACTTCGCCTCGACAGAGATCTCCTGGTCAGCACCGACCGGAGGCTACCATTTAGGCACATATGATCCGTCGGGCGTGACCTACGATGTGGTCCGTCTGCCTGACAATTACGTTGTGGCCGAGGGTCTGACCGAGACCAAGGCAACCGATACTTTCTTCCGCCGTATGCTCCGCTACAGCTATCAGGTGACAGCCAAGAATGCTTACGGAGAGACTGTCGGGACATCGCAGGAGTTCATAGCCGGTCCGGCCAAGACACTTCCTTTCAGCGAGGACTTCATCGACCAGAGCGCGTTCTGGAACGCATGGATGGCATACGACAACAACAATGACGGCCTGACATGGCTCTACTCTACATCGCTCGGCCATGCCGTGTTCGGCGACTACGAGCAGTGTGCGGAGTATATAGTCTCTCCGACGTCGATAGATTCCTACACGAAGGATGCCGACGAGTGGCTCGTGACACCGCCGCTCGACTTCGAGGCAGGCAAGTCATACACGGTGACACTGTGTGCGCGTGTGTTTGACGAGGAGACGCTCAGAGTGCATTACGGTCCGAAAAATACAGTGGAGGGCATGACATTCGTGGAAGAGCTGACGCTCAACCCGATAGGAGTGGATGTCACCACCGGATCCATGGCCTTCGGAACATATACGGTGGAACTTCCCGCCGATGTGGCCGGATCGCTCGGATGCGTCGGTCTGCAGCTTGTCACACCTCTCGGCAGCTCCCCGAGCCATTACTTCCAGCTCAACACTGTCGAGGTAGCCGAGACGAGCTCGACCGGCATCAGCACGGTCGAGGCTGAGGGAGAAATCGCCGTCAGAGTTGCGGGTCATGACATCGTGGCACCGGAAGGCTCCAAGGTCTACGACATAACGGGCTGCCAGGTGGGCAGCACCGATCTCCCGGCCGGAATCTATGTGGTGGCCACGCCGTCGCATAAGGCTGTGAAAGTTGTGGTAAAGTAACCGCACGGTAAAGGACATATAGACAGAAGCGCATCCGGAGAGGGCAGAAACTCTCCGGATGCGCTGCGTCTGAAGCGGTGTGAACATAAGTAATATGTTGAGTGTTATGTAAAAAGACCTGAATAAAGGCCTGTTTTTAACTTTTTTAATTAAAAAACTTGAAGAAGACCGCTAAAATGCCCTAACTTTGCACTCCAATATGGTCTCCTCACACCTATAATAGTAAAAGAAAAAGACAGATATGGAAACAAATGACAAGAAAGCCCTTGACCGGATCAGCTACGCGCTTGGTCTGAGCATGGGCAACAACTTCCGCGCCAGTGGTATCCAGCAGCTTGATGTGCAGGACTTCGCTGACGGCGTGGCAGCCGTGTTCTACGGATCCCAGCCCAAGATGACATACGATGAGGCCAAGGCCGAAATCCAGCAATATTTCCAGGCTCTCGAGGCCAAGCAGCAGGCCGAGGCCGCCAAGATGGCCGAGGTGAACGAGGCTGCTGGCAAGCAGTATCTCGAAGAGAACGGAAAGCGTGTGGAGGTTCACACCACCCCGTCGGGATTGCAGTATGAGATCCTCGTTGAAGGTGACGGCCCGATGCCCAAGTCGAGCGACAGCGTCGAGGTGCACTACACCGGCAAGCTGATCGACGGAACAGTGTTTGACAGCTCTGTTGACCGCGGAGTTCCCGCCACATTCGGAGTCACCCAGGTGATCCCCGGTTGGGTCGAGGCACTCCAGCTCATGAAGGCCGGCTCGAAGTGGCGTCTGTTCATTCCCTCGCAGCTTGCCTACGGCCCTCAGGGAGCCGGCGGTGTGATCGGTCCGAACTCGACGCTGATATTCGATGTCGAACTTCTCAAGGTGTTATAAGACAATAAACATTTACAATCATAAGAAGAAATATGAAAAAGATTCTTATCCTCTGCGGCGCAGCCGCCGCACTTATGCTCGGGGCTTGCTCCGGCAACTCGTCCACCGCATCCGACAAGGGATTTGGTGATTCCCTTTCCACCGCACTCGGCCAGAATCAGGGTCTGCACCTTGCCGCTGACTATGCGACAATACCTGATGATCAGAAGGCAGTCCTCAAGAAGGATGATATCCTCCGCGGATTCAAGCAGGTTGTGATGACCGACACCACCCAGCAGGGCTATCTCACCGGACTTTCGTTCGGTCTGCAGCTGGCAGGTCAGCTCTATCGCTACGAGCAGTCCGGGATCGCCATTGACCGTGCCAAGGTCTACGACGCATACGCAAAGGCCTTCATGAGCGACTCCGTGTCACCTCAGGCCATGCAGGAAGCCAATATGCTCTTCCAGCAGCTCGCACAGCAGGCTCAGGGCAAGATGATGGAATATTATCACGCACAGCAGGAGGCAGCCAAGGCAGCCAAGGAGAACGCTCCTGAGGCCAAGAGCAACAAGGAGAAGGGCGCAGCCTATATCAAGGATGCCATCGCCAAGGATCCCTCCATCAAGACCACAGAGTCAGGTCTCGCCTACAAGGTGGTGAAGGAAGGTGAGGGTGAGACTGTCGGCAAGTCCGGCTCCGCCAACGTGAAATATACCGGCAAGCTCATCGACGGCACCGTGTTTGACAGCAACGACAGCGGTGTAGAGCTTTCACCGCGCGGGACAGTGCCCGGATTCGGTGAAGGTCTCGCCATGATGAACAAAGGCTCGAAGTATATCTTCTATATCCCCGGCGAATTAGCCTACGGTGTAGAAGGTGCGGAGCAGGCAGGCATCGGTCCCAACGCCACACTCGTATTTGAGGTTGAGGCTCTTGACGTGACCCCCGGCAAGTAATCATCAGAAAAAATACTTTATAAAGAAAGAGGTGCGGAAGCGAGAAGGTTTCCGCACCTCTTCTGTTGCAGACGGGGATTATCCTATCAGATTGATCCTTGTGTGAGCATTGGGATAGCGGAGCACGAGGCAGGAGCTTTCGGTGAGCACGACGGCCTCGGTGTTGCGCAGACCCTGCTTGTGGAAGGAGATGCGCTCGGCCTGGAAGGGCACGTGGGAATACTTGGTGATAAATTCAGGGTCGATCACCATTCCGCAGCCGGGCTTCCCGCAGAGATCGAACACTTCGGAGTGGATGACGTAGAGAGTGCCGAATTTGGAGACGATCCGGTCGAAATCGACACCCCATACGGTCTCTTTCTCCGTGGCGTTGATGAATCTCGACAGATCCTGATTGCTGAGAGCCTCGATGAGGTCGGATCCTCCGATGAGCACCTTGCGACGCGAGCAGTTTCCTCCGGTGAAGGCGGATTTCATGAGTCCGGTCAGCTTCGCGGCACTGATGGTGCCGTCGTAGTCCCAATCGTTGCCGGCCTGACGCCATATACCTCCGGTGAGATATACCTCCTTGCCCTCGTTGACATCGATGGTGAGGTGGTTGCGGTGGCCGAACAGGAATGATTTCTCCATGCCGAGGCGCATATCCACGATAGCCACCTCTTCCTGGTCGGAGAATGTCCATCCCACCTCCTTGTCGGCCAGACGCTGGTAGAGCGACTCCTCGATCTGGGCCTTGAAGATCTGGCAATAGTTGTGATCCTTGACGGGAAGCGCGATGAACTGCGGGGTCTGGACATCGAGCTCGCCGGCAGCGCGACCCATACGGACGATGTGTTCGCCTTCCTGTAGTGTGGACAGGTCGGCCTCCTCGGTGAGGACGAGGGTGATCTGTCGTCCATCCACGCTCTTCACGTAGCACACCGCCGGGGCGTTGCTTTCGGTGGAGAGGACGGTCGGGAGCATGACGGTCTCGGAGGGGGAGAATATGCCGGTCTCCACCACTTCCACAGAGAAACTGTCGCCCTCATTGCAGGCATTGTTGGCCAACAGCGAGGAGACGGTGGCTCGTCCGGGCTTGCAGTCCACGGAGTAGTACTCGACTTTCATCGATCCGCAGCTGCGCGCGCCGCTCATTCTCGAGATCTGGTCGAGAGGAGTGGCTGCCGGGCGGATCTTGACGATGCGGTCGTCGATGGCACTGCGGAGGAGCGACGGGGAGAGGGCATCGGTCAGTTCGGTTGTGAGCGGCTGTCCGTTCACGATGGTCTGTTCGTTCATGATTGTGTTGAGTTTTTTGGTTTAAAAAGGTTGACGATGCAAAGTTAATATCGCCGGACGGGGGAAAAGGTGCGATAATGTCGCGCAGTGTAAAAAAAATTTGCGGTCAGTCAGCGGCAGGCATTTTTCGCCCTCGCGTTTTGTAGATTAATGATTTATTTTATAATTTTGCATCGTGGTGTCCCCCGGCAGGATATGCAGGGGTGTGACACAGTGCGATCTGATACCTTATAATTGTGTAAAATCAAAGGAAACACAAATTTTCTCTATACAAAAATCACTATGAGCAAAGAAAAAAAATTCTTGACTTGTGATGGTAATCAGGCCGCAGCCCACGTGAGCTATATGTTCTCAGAGGTTGCCGCCATCTATCCCATCACCCCGTCGTCAACGATGGCAGAGTATGTCGACGAATGGGCAGCCGCAGGGCGTAAGAACATCTTTGGTGAGACCGTGCTCGTGCAGGAGATGCAGAGCGAGGGTGGCGCCGCAGGTGCAGTCCACGGTTCACTTCAGGCCGGAGCGCTGACCACCACCTACACCGCATCGCAGGGTCTGCTCCTGATGATCCCCAATATGTACAAGATCGCAGGCGAATTGCTACCCTCCGTGTTCCATGTGTCGGCCCGTACTCTCGCTAGCCATGCTCTCTCAATCTTCGGTGATCACCAGGATGTGATGTCCTGCCGCCAGACAGGCTTCGCCATGCTCGCCGAAGGCTCCGTTCAGGAAGTGATGGATCTCGCAGGTGTGGCCCACCTCGCCACGATCAAGAGCCGTGTGCCCTTCATCAACTTCTTCGACGGCTTCCGCACCTCACATGAGATCCAGAAGATCGAGGCAATGGATCAGGACGACCTCGCACCGCTGATCGACCGCGAGGCTCTCGCCGAGTTCCGTGCGCGCGCCCTCAACCCCGAACATCCCGTGGCACGCGGTATGGCCGAGAACCCCGACGTGTTCTTCCAGCACCGTGAGTCATGCAACGAATACTACAACCGTGTCCCCGAGATCGTCGAGGAGTACATGAACGAGATCACCCGCATCACCGGACGCAAATACGGTCTCTTCAACTACTACGGCGCACCTGACGCAGAGCGCGTGATCATCGCCATGGGTTCAGCCACACAGGCAGCCCAGGAGGCCATCGACCATCTCATGGCCAACGGTGAGAAGGTGGGTCTCGTGAGCGTACATCTCTACCGTCCTTTCTCGGCCAAGCATTTCCTCGCCGCAGTCCCCAAGACTGTGAAGCGCATGGCTGTGCTTGACCGCACCAAGGAGCCGGGCGCCAACGGCGAGCCTCTCTATCTCGATGTCAAGGATTGCTTCTACGGCAAGGCTGATGCCCCCGTCATCGTCGGTGGCCGCTACGGTCTCGCCTCAAAGGACGTGACCCCCGCAAATATCATCTCCGTGTTCGAGAACCTCGCTCTTCCCGAGCCTAAGGATCACTTCACCGTAGGTATCGTGGACGATGTGACATTCACCTCGCTTCCCCCGAAGGAGGAGATCGCACTCGGCGGCGAGAGCACATTCGAGGCCAAGTTCTACGGACTCGGTGCTGACGGTACTGTGGGCGCAAACAAGAACTCCGTGAAGATCATCGGTGAGAACACCGACAAGTATTGCCAGGCATACTTCAGCTATGACTCCAAGAAGTCGGGCGGTTTCACCTGCTCACACCTCCGCTTCGGCGACGAGCCTATCCGCTCCACCTATCTCGTGACCACCCCCAACTTCGTGGCTTGCCACGTCCAGGCATATCTCCATATGTATGATGTGACCCGTGGTCTGTGCAAGGGCGGCCGCTTCCTTCTCAACACCATCTGGGAGGGCGAGGAGCTGGCTAAGAATCTTCCCAACAAGATCAAGAAGTATTTCGCCGACAACGATATCACCGTCTACTACATCAACGCTACCAAGATAGCTCAGGAGATCGGTCTGGGCAACCGCACCAACACCATCCTCCAGAGCGCGTTCTTCCGCATCACCGAGGTGATCCCCGTGGATCTCGCTGTCGAGCAGATGAAGAAGTTCATCGTCAAGAGCTACGGCAAGAAGGGTCAGGATGTGGTTGACAAGAACTACGCAGCCGTCGACCGTGGCGGTGAGTATAAGGTACTTCCCGTCGACAAGGCCTGGAGCAACCTCGAGGTCGAGGCTCCCGCTCCCAACAACGATCCCGCCTTCATCAACGAGGTTGTCCGCCCCATCAACGCACAGGACGGTGATCTCCTCAAGGTCAGCACCTTCAAGGGCTTCGAGGATGGCACCTGGCAGCAGGGCACAGCCGCTTACGAGAAGCGCGGTGTGGCTGCATTCGTTCCCGAATGGCTCGAAGAGAACTGTATCCAGTGTAACAAGTGTGCATACGTCTGCCCCCACGCTGCTATCCGTCCGTTCGTACTCGACGAGAAGGAGATGGCAGCCGCTCCCTTCGGCGAGGATAAGACTATCCCCGCCATCGGAAAGACCTTCACCGGTATGCGCTTCATCCAGAGTGTCGACGTGCTCGACTGTCTCGGTTGCGGCAACTGTGTGGCTGTCTGCCCCGGCAAGAAGGGCGTGAAGGCTCTCGAGATGAAACCGCTCGAGACTCAGCTCGACGTGCAGAAGGAGTGGGACTACTGTGTGGCTTCCGTAGGCTCCAAGCAGCACCTCGTGGACATCAAGAGCAATGTGAAGAACTCCCAGTTCGCCACCCCGCTCTTCGAGTTCTCCGGCGCTTGCTCGGGTTGCGGCGAGACCCCATACGTCAAGCTCATCTCTCAGCTCTTCGGCGATCATGAGATCGTGGCCAACGCTACCGGCTGTTCATCTATCTACTCCGGATCCGTTCCCTCGACACCTTACACCAAGAACGAGAAGGGTCACGGTCCCGCATGGGCCAACTCCCTCTTCGAGGACTTCGCAGAGTTCGGTCTCGGCATGACTCTCGCCCACGAGAAGCTCTCAGCCCGCGTGGCAGCCTATATGCAGCAGGCTCTCGAGTGCGACAAGTGCTCCGACGAGATCAAGGCTCTCGCCTCCAAGTGGCTTGAGAACCGCGCAGACGCAGCCATCACACGCGAGGTTGCCGAGCAGATCGTGCCTCTCGCAGAGGCTTGCGGTTGCGAGGTATGCCAGGGCATCCTCTCCGTCAAGGAGCATATCGCCAAGCGTTCGCAGTGGATCATTGCCGGCGACGGTGCATCCTACGACATCGGCTTCGGCGGTCTCGACCATGTCCTTGCTTCCAACAAGAACGTCAACGTGCTCGTGCTTGATACCGAGGTTTACTCCAATACCGGCGGCCAGGCTTCCAAGGCTACTCCTATCGGTGCCATCGCCAAGTTTGCCGCTTCCGGCAAGCGCATCCGCAAGAAGGATCTTGGCCTTATCGCATCGACCTACGGCTACGTATATGTGGCACAGGTTGCCATGGGTGCCGACAATGCCCAGACCCTCAAGGCTATCCGCGAGGCAGAGGCTTACGACGGACCTTCGCTCATCATCGCCTACGCACCCTGTATCAACCACGGTATCCGCAAGGGTATGGGTCACGCTCAGGAAGAGCAGCAGGCAGCCGTAGAGTGCGGCTACTGGCACCTCTGGCGCTACAATCCCGCCCTCGAAGAGGAAGGCAAGAACCCCTTCAGCCTCGACTCAAAGGCTCCCGCATGGGATAAGTTTGAGGACTTCCTCAAGGGTGAGGTGCGCTACGCTTCAGTGATGAAGCAGTATCCCGGCGAGGCTGCCGAGCTCTTTGCAGCAGCCAAGGCCAACGCACAGTGGCGCTACAACAACTACCTCCGTCTCTCTCAGCAGCAGTGGGGACAGGAGCCGGCTCCCGAAGTGAAATAAGAATGACATCATAGTCATCACACTCTCATAGCGACGCTTCCGGGCGACAGGGTGAATCCCCTGCCGCCCGGAACTGTTTCAATCCTCCGGTGTTATATATATAATATAGGTGTATGGCTGCCGTCCGCCATCGCCTAAAATTAACCTATTTTTATTTTGTTTTTATACTAAATGGTTGTATCTTTGCTAAATGACAATCAGCAATCAATTCTAATTAATAACATATAAACACTTACTTCTAACCGAAATGGAAAACGACCAGTTACTGAAAGAAGTTACTGCCATAGCACAGCAATGGCTTGGCGAGGATTACGACGCCGAGACCCGCGCCGAGGTGAAGCGGATGCTCGACGCCGACGATAAGACAGAGCTCATCGAGAGCTTCTACCGTCAGCTTGAATTCGGTACAGGCGGTCTGCGCGGCATCATGGGTGCCGGTACGAACCGCATGAACATCTACACCGTAGGTATGGCCACACAGGGCCTTGCCAACTATCTCAAGGAAGCATTCAAGGATCTCCCCGAAATCAGCGTTGCCGTGGGTCACGACGTGCGCAACAATTCCCGCAAATTTGCGGAGACTGTTGCGGATATTTTCTCCGCCAACGGAATCAAGGTATACCTCTTCGACAGCTTCCGCCCGACTCCCGAACTTTCGTTCGCCATCCGTCACTTCGGATGCCAGAGCGGCGTGAATATCACAGCCTCCCACAACCCCAAGATCTACAATGGCTACAAGGCCTACTGGGAGGACGGAGCGCAGATCATAGCTCCCCACGATGTCAATATCATCGACCATGTCAACCGCATCAAGAGCGTGAAGGAGATCAAATTCCAGGGCGACAAGTCGAAGATCCAGATCGTTGGCCCCGACGTGGACAAAGTATATCTCGAGAAAATCAAGGAGCTTTCCCTCAGCCCGGAGGCTATCGCCCGCCACAAGGACATGAAGATCGTCTATACGCCTATCCACGGCACAGGCGTGAAGCTCATCCCCGAGTCGCTGAAGAACTACGGGTTTGAGAATATCATCCATGTGCCCGAGCAGGATGTGACCAGCGGCGAATTCCCCACCGTCGACTCCCCCAATCCCGAGAATCCGCCGGCCATGGCAATGGCTATCGCCAAAGCCAAGGAAGTAGGTGCGGATATCGTGATGGCATCCGATCCTGATGCCGACCGTGTAGGATGTGTCATCCGTGACAACAACGGTGAGTATGTCCTACTCAACGGCAACCAGATCGTCATGATCCTCCTCAACTATCTCATCGAGCGCAACCGTGAGCTTGGCCGCATCAAAGGCAACGAGTTTGCAGTCAAGACCATCGTCACCACCGAGACAATCAAGAGCATCTGCGACGCCAACAACGTGCGTATGTATGACTGCTACACCGGATTCAAGTGGATCGCTGCCGTGATCCGCGACAACGAGGACGTGCTCCGCTATCTTGGCGGCGGTGAAGAGAGCTACGGCTTCCTTGCCGAGACATTCGTCCGCGACAAGGATGCTGTCAGCGCCTGCTCCCTCCTTGCCGAGGCCTGCGCATGGGCCATGGAGAAAGGTCAGGACTTCCAGGGTATGCTTGTCGACATCTATCTTAAATACGGCTACAGCCATGAGGTAGGAGTCTCCGTGGTGCGTCCCGGCAAGACCGGAGCCGAGGAGATCCAGGCTATGATGAAGAGTTTCCGTGAGAATCCACCCAAGACCCTCGCCGGCAGCCCCGTCGAGATCGTGAAGGACTACGACTCACTCACCGCGCTCCATACCGCAGACGGCAGCGTGGACAAGCTCGACTTCCCCACCACATCCAATGTCCTCCAGTATTTCACAGCCGACAATTCCAAGATCTCCATCCGTCCTTCCGGCACGGAGCCTAAGATCAAATTCTACATGGAGGTACATATCCCCATGGCCAAGGCTGAGGACTACAACGCCTGTCAGGCTGAGGCACACGCCAAGATCGAGGCTCTCAAGAAAGATCTCGGCATCTAAGCGGTCGCTTCCGGACTGATCATCCCACTAACCGGGCACACCTGCACAAAAATGCAGCAGTGCCCGGTTGCTTTTTGCCCCTATGCACAGGCTGCCCGGGGTTATCCCATAACACCGCCTCTCCGAGGCGTTTGCGCGAAGCGCATACATCTGATTAACCCCACGAACCCTTCGTGGGGTAACCCCCTCACCTCCAAACCGCCTACCGCGAAGCGGTTGCACCTCCCCTTCACCTCTTTAGCCGCCCTTGCCTCTTTAACCTCTTTAACCTAAATTTGCCTTTTTCACAAAAAAAACATAACTTTGTCCATCAAATACATCATCCCGCAGAGGCGCGGGTGGTTTATAGTGGCTCAGATAGCCACATTACATAGTTCGGACTGTTCCCTATCGGGGAGCAGTCTGGCAAGCAAGGCGTAATTTACGTTTCGTCTCTTTACTCTTAAAAACTTCGCAACTTTTTCAGGTCAGAAGAGTCAGATTCCGTGATACGTCCGGTTGGAATGTCTGTGGTCGTCCGTACTATGGATAGACACACAATAATTCCATGTGGGCTGCGGGAATGATGTGTCTTGACCATAGGTAATGCGAAGACCTCTAAGAGTGGATACATCGTGAAGACTGCATCCCACATCTTGCTTCTGAAGGTTTTCGCTTTTTTTCTCCCGGGGATGCGGGGAATATCTCCTGCCCATCCCTATATGAACAATTTTAACGCTTTTTATCTACTCCCCTGTCGGAGAACCGGAACCTGTTCCGGCTCCCCGGCGGGGATTTTTTTGCATACTGACGAGACTGACACATGGAACCAATAGGAACAATCATACGTGAGGAGCTTGAACGTCAGGAACGCTCTATCTCCTGGTTCGCACGCAAACTCAGCTGCGACCGGTCCAACATATACCGGCTGTTTCAGAAACATTCCATCGACACAGCCCTCCTTACCCGCATTTCTGTAATTCTCGGGCGCGATTTCTTTGCCGAACTGAGCCGCAATCTGCCCGACCGCGACGCATCTGCATCCGACACTGTGGCAAAATAGAAACACTTCCGTGTCATTCCCGCAATATGCGTTAACATTCCGTTCGGTTTCTTTGACCTAATTTTGTGACAAAATATCTCCAACCTATAAATCAGTATGCCTATGCCTAAACAAAACTGCCGGTATCTCATTTTGTATCAGTAGTTTATCAAGACACAGTACCTTTCTTCCGATTCCACTGCCGACATTGTGGGTGGACGGACACAGTAGAAATCAACTCAAAACGAATATAACACAATAACCAATTAAAGTTATAACTTAATTCATTCATTTATGAACAAAAAATTCATCAACGGTCTCGTGATTGCCTCGCTGCTCGTGGGGCAGTCATTCGGCCTGACCTCCTGTACGGACTACGATGATGACATCAACAATCTGCAAAGCCAGATTGACAGCATCAACGTAACCCTCGGAGAACTCCAGCAGCTCATCAAGAGCGGCTCCGTCATCACGGATGTCACCTCATCCTCCGACGGTATCAATATCACACTCAGCGATGGGAAGACCTATGCCCTTACTAACGGCAAGAACGGTCTCGACGGCAAGGACGGTGCACCCGGCACAGCCTGGACCATCGGCTCTGACGGCTACTGGTATGAGAACGGTGTGAAGACCGACTACCGCGCCATAGGCATCGACGGCAAGGACGGTGCACAGGGCCCGCAGGGTGAAAAGGGTGAGACCGGCGCAACAGGCGCAACCGGTGCTACTGGTGCAACCGGCGCTACGGGTGCTCAAGGTCCTCAAGGCGAGCAGGGCATCCAAGGCGAAAAGGGTGAACAAGGCGAGCAGGGCATCCAGGGCGAAAAGGGTGAACAAGGCGAGCAGGGCATCCAGGGCGAAAAGGGTGAACAAG
>CAZKIE010000002.1:135576-164188 GCA_964552825.1 uncultured Staphylococcus sp.
GCGAGCAGGGCATCCAAGGCGAAAAGGGTGAACAAGGCGAGCAAGGCATCCAGGGCGAGAAAGGCGAGCAGGGTGAACCCGGCAAGTACTATGTGCCCGAAGAGGATGGCTACTTCTGGATCTATGAAAATGGTGTGGCTATTGAGAATTCAGGCATCAGCTGGATCGCTCAGGGTCTGACCGCCGTATATACCGGAACAGAGCTTAAAATCTCCGGTGTCAAGGATGCTGATGGCAATGATACCACGGTAACTATATCCTTGGGTGAGGCTGTCGGCTCGATCAACTTCATACCCTCGCGTGTGAACGGCAGCTTCTCTACATATCCCACCACCGATACCGACTTCCTCAGCATCTCTACCTACTATTCTGAGTCGGAACATGATGACGATTTGTTCTTCACTCCAATGACTAATTGGGATGCATCCAATATCGTGAACCTCCGCTACCGCATCAATCCGAGCAATGCTTATGTGGCCAATACAGCTATCGCTGCATTTATCGGCCGTGGCATCACTGTGAGCCGTGCTGACGGTGATGTGGAAAGCATTCTTCAGCCGGTAGGTGAATGGCAGCCCGTGGCCAATGGCGAGATCTCCATCAATGCCAAGATCAACAAGTCGAATCTTGTGTCAGGCAAGGAGAACATCGCAGCCCTCCAGCTCTGGAACGGTCAGGATGTCACCACTTCTGACTATGTATATGTAAAATACAGCAGCATCACGGCTTCTCTCGTTGACTCAGCTTCAATGAAGGCTAACCCCACTGCCGGTGTCAAGACTTTCTACAACCGTACACAGGCTATTGTTGGTTCAGGCGAGACCTCCGCGTTCATCCAGCAGTTCTGCGGACTCAACGCAGCAGCCAATGTACAGATGGTCTACAACGGATCTCTTGATCTCAGCAAGCTCCCCGGCCTGTATTGTGAGTCACAGACAGAGTGGCTTGTGGATCTTGGCTTCAAGACCATGACTTATGAGTACTCGCTCCCCGCAGCTTATAATTCCAACGACGCACAGGGCACCAACCAGCAGTGGTTCGTACAGCTTGACGGCAGCGTGCTCAAAGCCAACAGCGCCAACCTCACCGACGGTCTCACTCCTGCCATCGGCCGTACTCCCGTAGTGCGCGTGGATGCCTTCCTTCAGGACAACAGTGGTGTGAAGCACATGGTAGGTTCCGCTTATATCAAGGTTCAGATCGTTCAGGAAGCAGCAGCTACTCCCGATGAGAAAGCTCCTATCGTGACCACACTCGCAACCAAGGAGTATGAATATCATGACCTTAATGCGTCGAACACACTCATCAACCAGATGCTCTGGACGGATGTCAACAATGCTATCTATGGCAAGACCGGCCTCAGCTCCAACAACTTCTGGAACTACTATGGTGGCAGCAACGATGAATACACCGTAGCTATCTCCGTCGTGGACAACAACGGTAATGATCGCCAGCTTGATTCTCAGACAGCATCCGCCAACACTCCGATCGTGCTTACATCCGAGGGTGTCACCTGTGATGCTACACTCGGAAACGGCAACACCCAGACCGCAAACATCACGTTCAGCGTCAACAACAATGTCAAGACCCAGAATACTTACAAGAATGTTGATGGCAAGGGTGCAGAATACACCGTAACCCTCACCATCAAGTCTGACAACAATCTGTCGCGCGGCGACGTTGTCATCAAGCAGGTATTCTATGTCAAGGAAGAGTGCAAGTCCTACACCTACAATCCCAACTTCTATGCCGGAAGCGTGGATGGCCGCGACAATGTCGTGATCACCAAGGGTAAGCTTGTCAATGGCCAGTGGGTTCTCGAGATGAACATCTCTGAGGTATTCGAGATGATCAACGGCCAGAACATCTTCTCTTACTTCAACACTGTCAACAATGCTTCGCAGATTGACTTCTCGCTAAATCCTGCCACACAGCCCGGCATAAAGTATACTCAGACCGGCACTCCTGCAACCCAGGGTACCATCAAGCTTGATGCCGCTCTCACGGAGGACTATAAGTTCGCAAGCATGAAGTATGTTGTCACCCTCGTCAACGGTGAGACCTGCACATTCTACTTCAATGTGAAGTTCAACAACCCGTTCACCAGTGGCACTTCAGCAGCCATCACTCTTGATGCCAATGCTACCCCCGGCGCACAGACAGCCGATGTCCGCAAGTCTGTGAACGTGGTTGAGAATGGCGGCACCGGTACGATCTATTCCTGGAACGGATCCGCCCTCGCTCTCTCATCTCTCGCTACCGGCACTTACAAGGTTGCTGCTCCGACCGTCACCTACGAGTTCGTGACACCTCAGAACAACACCGATCCGGCATACACTGCTTATGCCAATGCGTATGCGACGTTCTACGGAAACCTTGACATCAACAACGGCGCACAGTTCGGAGTTGGTTCTACCTCTGGTATCGTCACCTACGATAACCTCGGTCTGAATCTTATGCCGACCTACAACCTCATGATCAAGGCCACCGTGACCTTCCAGGATCTCTCTGAGGTAACGTGCTACATCCCGTTCACTGTAAAGGGTCAGAATAATTGATAAACGATAGATTAGGTAAACAATTCCCAAGAGTGTCGCCCTCTCTGCGACAGCGATAGCGGCACTCCCATTTTTCCAAGGATAGGAAAAAGTGCAATACGAAGCGCCTGCCCCGGCTGTGTGTTCAGCCGGGGCAGGTTTCTTAATGTCTCTGCCGGATCAATGGAATACAACCGGACAGCGGTTCCTACGTTAGCCTAATTTGCTCTGTTTTCGTCATGATTTCAAAATTATTTTATACCTTTGTACCCAAATAACCTATTTCATCATGAACGAAAAAGAAATTGTGCTATCCGGTATCCGTGCTACCGGCAATCTCCACTTGGGCAACTACTACGGTGCCCTGCGGAATTTTGTCAAGATGCAGGATGACTACGACTGCAACTACTTCATAGCCGACCTCCATGCACTCACCACCAATCCTGATCCCAAGGAGCTTCACGAAAATGTGAAGAACATCCTTGCCGAGTATCTCGCAGCCGGTGTTGATCCCGAGAAGGCCACAATATTCGTCCAGAGCGATGTCCCCGAAGTTTCCGAGATGTATCTTCTCCTCAATATGCACGTCGGTATCGGCGAGCTCCTCCGCACCACGTCGTTCAAGGACAAAGCCCGCAAGCAGCTCGGCATATCCGCGGACAGCGACGAGGATATCGAGAAACAGATCGTCGGATCCGACTCCAACAAGCGTGTCAACGCCGGCCTGCTCACATATCCCACCCTCATGGCTGTCGATATCCTTATCCAGAAGGCCAGAAAAGTGCCCGTCGGTAAGGATCAGGAGCAGCATCTGGAGCTTACCCGCCGCTTTGCCCGTCGTTTCAACTCGTTCTACAATGTCGACCTTTTCCCGGAGCCTGAGAATTTCAACTTTGGCCACAACGCCGTGAAGGTCCCCGGTCTCGACGGTTCCGGCAAGATGGGCAAGAGTGAGGGCAACTGCATATATCTCACCGACGATGAGAAAGTGCTCCGCAAGAAGGTGATGCGTGCCGTGACCGACGAGGGTCCCAAGGAGCCGAACCAACCGGTTTCCGAGCCTGTCGGCAATCTTTTCACCCTCATGGAGCTGACCTCGTCGCCCGAGATCGTCAAGAGCTACCGCGATGCCTACGCCGACTGCTCCATACGCTACGGCGACATGAAAAAGCAGCTCGCCGAGGATATACTCAAGGTGACAACTCCCATCCGTGAGCGGTATCAGGCCATACGCGCCGATGAGGCTTATATCGGCAAGGTGGTGCGTCAGGGTGCCGAACGTGCCCGCGAACGTGCGGCCCGCACTCTCTCGGAGGTGAAGAAAGCTATGGGTATAATCAAATTCTATTGATGTGACGACGTTATCGCACCATTGACGGTATGAAAAAATACAATATTATAAACAACTCTCTTGGTTGGCTCTGCTTCCTGATAGCGGCTGTGACATATATGCTCACACTCGAGCCGACAGCGAGTTTCTGGGACTGCCCGGAATTCATATCCCAAGGCTACAAACTTGAAGTCGGACACCCGCCGGGCAACCCTATCTTCATGCTTGCAGCCCGCTTCTTCGTCAACTTCGCTTTCGGAGATGTCAGCAAGGTGGCCATAATGGTCAATGCCATGTCGGCGCTCCTCTCCGCAGGTACTATCCTGCTTCTCTTCTGGACCATTACCCATCTTGTGCGCCGCCTGATAGTCAAGGATGATGCCGCCGACATCAGTCCCGTGCGTATGCTCGTGATCTTCGGTTCCGGCATATGCGGAGCATTGGCCTATACCTGGAGCGACACCTTCTGGTTCTCGGCTGTCGAGGGTGAGGTATATGCATTCTCATCATTCTGCACGGCCTTGGTGTTCTGGCTCATCCTGAAGTGGGAGAACCGCGCCGACCGTCCGCACAGCGACAAGTATCTTGTCCTCATAGCCTACGTCATAGGCATATCCATCGCAGTCCATCTGCTCAATCTCCTCTGCATCCCGGCCATCGGTCTGGTCATCTACTACCGTCTGTGGAAGGACACTGATGCGAAAGGTTCGCTTATCACCCTCGCGCTTTCTGCCATTGTTGTCGGCCTGATCCTCTACGGACTTGTTCCGGGATTCATCGAGGTCTCGCAGTATTTCGAGCTTTTCTGTGTCAATGTGCTCGGCATGAGCTACAACACCGGTGTGATAATATATGCCGTGCTTGCAGTGGCCACGTTCATCTGGGCCATCCGTGAACTTTATGTCCAGAACAATGTGAGCCGTATCCGCTGGAGCGTCGCCCTGAGCATCCTTCTCTCGGGAATACCTTTCATCGGCGACAGTATGTGGATTCCGGCAGTCATAATGATCGCTCTGCTCATATACCTCTTCAAGACAACGAGCCTCCCGGTGCGCATCCTCAACCTTGTGGTGACAAGCATATTCGTCATCTTCATAGGCTATTCGTCATACGCGCTTCTTCTTATACGCTCCAACGCGAATCCGCCCATGAACCAGAATGCGCCCGACAATGTCTTTTCGCTCGCGTCCTACCTGAATCGCGAGCAGTATGGCGAGCGTCCTCTCTTCTACGGACAGACACAGAGCTCGAGCGTGGTCTATCAGGTTGACGGAAGCAATCAGCTCACCCCCCTGTTCACGCCCGGTGCACCCATATATTCAAAGGTTGCCAAGACTTCTCCCGATCAGAAGGACGAATACCGTCTTGTGGGCTACAAGAAGAACTACAAGATGAATCCGGAGCTGAATATGCTCTTCCCGCGCATATACAGCGGTGCCCATGCCGCGGCCTATTCCGACTGGATCGGTGGCCTCAAAGGCTATCCGGTGAAAGCCACACAGTATGTGGATGAGGACGGTAATGTCATACAGTCTGCTGACCGTATCAAGCCCACGATGGGCGAGAACCTCCGCTTCTTCCTCGTCTATCAGCTCAACCATATGTACTGGCGGTATTTCATGTGGAATTTTGCCGGCCGTCAGAACGATATCCAGGGCAACGGCGAGGTTAACCACGGCAACTGGATATCCGGCATTCCGTTCATCGACAATCCCCGACTCGGCGACCAGAGTCTGCTCCCCGATTCCGAGGGTAAGGGCAATCCCGGACACAATGTGTTCTATATGCTTCCTCTTATTCTCGGCATCATCGGTCTCGGATGGCAGGCATTTGTATCAAAGCGCGGCATCGAGCAGTTCTGGGTCATATTCTTCCTGTTCTTCATGACCGGTATAGCCATTGTCCTCTATCTCAATCAGACTCCTACCCAGCCCCGCGAGCGCGACTATGCGTTTGCCGGATCATTCTATGCCTTCTCGATATGGATCGGCATGGGTGTGGCCGGATTGTGGTGGATTCTCACCTCTTTCCTGAACAAGAAGAAGGCAGGAAAGGAGAAATCTGTTGAGAGCGATGTTCCGGACAGCCTCCCGGCAGCGGTTGTCGCAGCGGTTATCGGTCTGATCGTGCCGCTCCAGATGGTATCGCAGACCTGGGATGATCATGACCGCTCCGGCCGCTACACCACGCGCGATTTCGGCATGAATTACCTCGATTCGCTCGATGAGAACGCCATCATATTCACCAACGGTGACAATGACACCTTCCCTCTCTGGTATGCGCAGGAGGTCGAGGGACACCGCACGGATGTGAAGGTGGTCAATCTATCGTATCTGACCACCGACTGGTATGCCAACCAGGTGCGCCATGCTTCATACGAGGCTCCCGGCATCGAGACCCTCGCCAAGCCGGAGGACTATGCCTACGACCGCATGAACTTCAGCTATTTCGGAGTCGATGAGGATACAACGGCCACCAATGTCTACGCTTCCCTGCGTATGGTCTATGATCCCAAGTCGAGTCAGAACGCATGGGGTGCGCCGATGATAAAATATTCCAATATGTTTATCCCTGTCGATATTGATGCGGCAGTCAAGGCCGGACGTATCACGGAGCAGGAGGCCCGGACGGCTGACACGGTGATAAGTGCGAATATGCACAACGACCGTGGGGCAATGTCGCACGGAGGAATGTCGCTCAGCCAGATCCTCTCGCTCGATATGCTTGCGACATCGGTCAAGAACGGATGGGATCGTCCCATCTACTTCGCGTCCACTGTCCCGAGCGAATATTATCTCGGCCTTCAGCCCTATATGCGTTCCACAGGCATGGCCTACGAGATCACTCCCGTATATAATTCGGAGAACTCGGACTATGATGTCTCCGCCGTCAATACCGACAAGGCTTACCGCAACATCACGGAGAAGTTCCGCTGGGGCGGTCTGGATAAGGTGACGGAGCCGGGTCAGGTCTATCTTGACGAGACTGTCCGCAGGATGGTTACAACCACACGCTCCTATATCCTTGGCGCGGCCACAGCACTTGTCAATGAGGCGGTCATGGCTGAGCGGGCTGATACTACCGTCGTGACGGCCGAGGAAAAGGCCGCTCTCGCAGCCTACAAGGCTGACCGTTATGCCAAGGCACTCGAACTCGTCAAGCTCATGGAGGCGAAACTGCCTGAGGCCGCGTCACCCTACGCTATCCAGATCCCGCAGAAGATGGCTCAGATCTACGCCCGCGTCGGGTTGGCTACCGGTAATAAGGAGGCATCCGCCCGCGCGCTGAAGCTGATCGAGGATGAGCTGCGGCGCTACGCGTCAAACGTGAAGTACTATCAGAGTCTGTCGCCTTGGCAGTATTCCACACTTCCGCAGACCGACCGCTTCATAGAGACATATTATATGGTATATCTCCTTCAGGACTACACCGATTTCGGTGGGGATCCCGAAGCAATCGTCGATGAACTGACTGCCATGGGTGTAAATTTCGACCGCATCGTTCAGATAATCGACGGACAACATCAGTAAAAAACACCAACACTGAATTTCACTTGGAAGAAAAAAAGATAAAAGTGGGTATCACCCACGGCGACATCAACGGTATCAGCTACGAGATCCTGCTCAAGGCGTTCGAGGATTCCCGGCTCGGTGAGATATGCACGCCCGTGATCTACGGTTCAGCCAAGATCGCGTCCTTCTACCGCAAGGCCATGAATCTGCCCGAGGTGAAGCTTACCCAGATCTCCTCGCCCTCCGAGACCGAACCGGAAGGCGAACGGATCTATATGATCAACGTCGTTCCGGAGGATACGAAGGTAGATCCCGGTCAGATCACACCCGAGAGCGGTGCCGCCGCTCTTGCCGCCCTCCGCAGGGCTGTCGCGGACCTGAAAGCGGGCGAGATAGATGTGCTCGTCACCTGTCCCATCAACAAGAATGCCATCCATGGCGATGACTTCGCGTTCACAGGCCACACGGAATACCTTGAGGCCGAGCTTGGAGAGGATCACGACAAAGCCATGATGATCATGTGTGCCGATGGTCTGAGGGTCGCGCTCGTCACTATTCATGAACCTCTCGCTGAGGTTGCTCCGAAAGTGACGCGTGAGGCTGTTGCCGAAGCACTTGTGGCTTTCAACCGGTCTCTGATCGAGGATTTCGGAGTCCATTCACCCCGCATAGCTGTGCTCTCGCTTAATCCCCATGCCGGTGACGGCGGAGTGATCGGCGCTGAGGACCGCGATATTATCACACCGGCCATCGCCGATGTTTACGCAAAAAAAATATTCGCTTTCGGACCATACGCCGCCGACGGCTTCTTCGGAAGCGGGACATATACGAAGTTTGACGGCATCCTGGCGATGTATCACGACCAGGGACTGACTCCGTTCAAGCTCATAGCCGGAGAGAACGGTGTGAATTTCACCGCCGGACTGCGCTATGTGCGGACATCGCCCGACCATGGGACGGCCTACGATATAGCCGGAAAGGGAGAGGCTGATCCCCAGTCGCTCCGCGAGGCTATCTATGCAGCGATGGACATATACCGAAACCGCCTTCGTGAGGCCGAGGCTACGAGAAACCCCTTGAAGAAGCAGAACTTCGACAGGGGATCCGACCGTGTGCCTAAAGAACAAAAGGAGCCGAAGGACTGATGATCTACGCCATTATCGCAGCAGGACAAGGCTCGCGCCTTGCCGGTGAGGGAATCTCGTTCCCCAAGCCCTTGGTCAGGGTGGGGAAGGAGACGCTTATCGGTCGTCTGGTGCGTATTATGGCCTCGTAGCCTGACTGTGAGCGGATAGAAGTGATCATCAACGGACAGGCTCAGGATGTCCGGTCGCTGCTTGACACGCTTCCGGTGAATGTCACGGTGAAAACCACTCCCGGTTCCCTGCACTCCCTTGCAGCCCTGATGCCTCGGATCGAAGGTGGTGATGTGTGTGTGGCAACGGTCGATGCCGTGTTCCGGCCGGAGGAGTTCGACGCCTATCTGCAGGCCTGGCGTGACACAGACGATGCCGATGCCTTTATGGCGGTGACGAAGTTTGTGGACGATGAGAAGCCTCTCTATGTGTCGGTCAACCGGGAAGGCCTGATCACGGGCTACTTCGACACTCCCGCCGACGGAGTGGCATACGTGTCGGGAGGAATATATATCCTCACTCCGGATGCGCTCTCCATTCTGCCTGATTGTATGGAATCAGGACACACGCGGATGCGTGACTTCCAGAGGGCACTTGTGGCAGCCGGACTCAGGCTCCGTCCGTTCGAATTCCGGAAGATAATAGATGTGGACCACGTTGCGGATATTGCCGCTGCGGAGGATCTGATAAAACAATAAACCAACCCAATCACAATGGCCGAAATTAAGATTGCCGCCATTCTGCGAGCCGGGGCTTACTCCCCCAACCACATAGGCAACGATGCAGCCATCATGAATCTCACAGCCGAGCAGCTGCGCAAGCGCGGTTGCGAGGTGAAGACATACAGCGAGGAGCAGCTCATTGCAGGAGCCGTGAAGGAGCGAGTGATCATACATATGTGTCGTGACCATCGCTCGTTTCCCATCCTTCAGGCCATGGAGGACGACGGTTGCCTTGTGTTCAACTCCGCATACGGCGTTGAAAACTGCACCCGCGAGCGTCTGTCACGTATTCTCCTCGGCTCCGGAATCCCCTATCCGGATTGTCTCATGGTCAATACCAATCAGACTGTCACGGCCAAGATGGAAGCTGCGGGGATGGACCGGGCGTGGATAAAGCGTGGCGACCTGTATGCGCAGCACAAGGAGGACGTGACATACGTGCGTCATCCGCAGGAGGCACAGGAGATGCTGCAGGAGTACTTCCTCAGAGGCATAAAGCGGGCGGTGATAGTGCGCCATATTGATGGTGAGCAGGTGAAATTCTATGGAATCACCGGGACTCCATGGTTCCAGTGGTTCTATCCTTTCGAGAAAAGCTACTCGACTGATGGCAGCGACACTGCCGCCACAAACACGCAGACCCCGAGATTTGATCTCGACAAATTCAAGGATGCCTGCACCCGCGCCGCCGATATCCTCGACATCCGTTTCTACGGAGGAGATGCGATAGTCGCGCCCGACGGCACATTTCATATAATTGATTTCAACGACTGGCCCAGTTTTGCCCCTTGCCGCGTTGAAGCGGCGGCGGTCATCGCCCGTGTGGTACTTGCTGAGGTCAAAAGCCACAGATAAAACAGAAAGGCTATGTCAACAACCATCTCATTAATCCAGTCTATGCCGGAAAATCTTACACGACTTAAAGATCGCCTCCTCAACGGAGGTGACATCGTCACCACTTTCCTGCGCTCGTCAATCTCCTCGCAGATAGCCTCGTGGATCGACATGGGTGTGGGTTTCGTATTCTTCGCATTTATCCATCTTGCTCCTTGGCTCTCGACTGCCATAGGTGCGGTGTGTGGAGGAATCGTCAATTGCTGCATCAACTACCGGTTCACGTTCCATGCCTCGGACGTCCCGGTGAAGGCTGTAGCGGTCAAGTACAGTATGATCTGGTTGGGGAGTCTGCTGCTCAATGTGTACGGCACACAGCTTGTCTATGAGCTGCTCAATCAATTCCATTTCCTGGTCGAGGATCTCGGGTTCAAGCCCAACGGTTTCTATGCGGCTGCCCGACTCAGCGTGTCGCTTATCGTGTCGCTGTTCTGGAACTTCCTGATGCAGAAAAACTTCGTATATCGTAAAAACAGGTTCGACGCTACGGCCATCCGTATGGTCGATGCCATAACTCCCCGTAAGAAATAGAAAAAATGGCACAATCAGAAATAACAATGGAAAATAAGGTCTCAACATTCAAGAAAATGCGCGATGCACTCCAGCAGGGGATCTACTGTGTGATCAATCCCTTTGTGAGACTCCTCATCCGGATGGGTGTGACGCCTAATATGGTGACGACCATAGGTCTTCTCGGTAACATCGCCGCCGCGGCGATCCTGGTCTATGCCGGATATACCGGGGCGAGCTACGAAATGAACTACGATCTCGTGACCTGGGCCGGAGCCATCATCATCCTTTTCTCTTTGTTCGATATGCTTGACGGCCAGGTGGCACGTCTCGGCAACATGGTGTCGACCTTCGGAGCCATGTACGATTCGGTGCTCGACCGTTACTGTGAGCTCTTCACGCTCGGCGGCATATCCTACTATCTGCTCCAGAAGGGCTATGTGGCCGGTGCGCTGATCACGTTTGTGGCTCTTGTCGGCTCGATCATGGTGAGCTATGTCAGAGCTCGGGCGGAAGGTCTGGGTCTGGAGTGCAAGATAGGCTTCATGCAGAGGCCGGAGCGTGTGGTTGTCACGGCTGTCGGATGTCTTGCCACAGGTATCATAGGAATGAATGTCGCTCCCGGAGGGTTTGACGCTGCTATGGTTCTGATCGTGGCCATGGGTGTCATAGCCGTGTTTGCCAATATCACTGCGTTTGCCCGAGTGGATCATGCCCGCCGCCAACTGATCAGCAAATGACAACAGACACTACCACAACCTCCGCCACAACCCGCGAGAGCGCTATAATCATAGCCGCTCTGGGTCTGTGGATGTTCGTGACAGGCATTTTTGTCGGCTTGCGGACGGAGCATATATATATACTTGCGTTTCTATCCATCCTGCTTTTCGCTGCCAGGGCCACACGCAGGATGGTGGTGGCTCTGTTGCCGTTCATCGTGTTCGGTATCTCATACGATTGGATGAACATCTGCCCCAATTATGAGGTGAATCCTGTGGACATACAGGGACTGTATGAGGCCGAGAAAGGACTGTTCGGCATAGCCGGATCCACTCCCAACGAGTGGTGGGCCTTGCACAGAGCCGATATTCTTGACTTCATGGCCGGATGTTTCTATCTGTGCTGGGTGCCTGTGCCGATACTGTTCGGCCTATGGCTATATTTCGGCAAGCAGTATGAGGTGTATCTGCATTTCTCGCTCGTGTTCCTGTTTGTCAACCTGCTTGGATTCGCCGGCTATTATATCCATCCGGCAGCTCCGCCGTGGTATGTGGCCATGCACGGATTCGAATTCATTCCCGGGACTCACGGCGAGACCGCCGGTCTCGGAGCCTGGGATGCGATGACCGGACTCGGGATATTCGACGGCCTTTACTCCCGCAACTCCAATGTGTTTGCGGCCGTTCCGTCGCTCCATGCCGCCTATATGCTCATAGCATTCATCTATTCGCTGCGGGCGAGATGCTCATGGTGGCTCCGGGGACTGTTCGGATTCATCTGCATAGGTATCTGGTGGACCGCCGTCTACACATCCCACCATTATATAATAGATGTGCTCGCCGGAATCACTGTGACGCTTGTCGGATGGCTTATATTCGAGCAGCTTCTCATGCGCATCGGTGCTTTCAGGCGTTTTCTCGGCGCATACAGGGGCTATATATCACGATAGATGACTGGCTGGAGGGAGGAATATCGCGCATCGCTCAAATCGATGGACACTGAGGAGCACATCGATCTGGCTTTCTACCGTCCCATCGGCTTCGTCTGGGCCAAGATCGCCGCGAAGCTCGGCGTGAGTCCCAATGCCATCACCATAGCCTCGATATTTCTCGGAGTTGCGGCAGGTGTGCTCTTCTATTATCCGCAGTTGTGGATCAATGTGGTAGGGATGGTACTGCTCGTGTGGGCCAATTCGTTTGACAGTGCCGACGGACAGCTTGCGCGGATGACCCGGCAGTATTCCCGTCTCGGCAGGATCCTCGACGGTCTGAGCGGCGACTTCTGGTTTGTAGCGATCTACATAGCCATTGTGTTGCGCGAGAACCGTGATATACCGCTTTTCGAATCCCACCATTGGATCCTGTGGGTCATGGCTGCAGCCGCCGGGTTATGCCATGCCAAGCAGTCGGCCATGGCTGACTATTACCGTCAGTTCCACCTCTATTTCCTCAAGGGTGAGGAGGGAAGTGAGCTTGACAGTGCCGCGCAGTTGAAGCGTCAGATGCAGGAATCCGGCGGAGGATTCTGGAAGCGGCTGACGATGCGTGTCTATCTCAACTACACATTGCAGCAGGAGGCTTGCGCTCCGGCCATGCAGAGGTTGCGGCGGGAGTTGCACAGGCGATTTCCCGACGGAAGGGTTTCGTCTGCGTTTCGTGACGAGTTTCGCCGCGAGTCCCTCCCGCTGATGAAATATACCAATATCCTCACTTTCAACTGGCGCACGATAGGCCTGTTTGTCACACTTTTCGCCGGCCTTCCGTGGCTGTACTTCGTGTATGAGCTGACGATTCTGAATATCATCGCCCTATACATGATCGTGCGTCACGAACGTATATGCCGGAGGCTTGCCGACCAACTCAGGGATGGACGATATTGACGGCATCATATTTGACTTCGGGGGGACTCTCGACACTCATGGCGAGCACTGGTATCATTTCATGAGCAGGGCTTATCAGGATGTCGGGAAAGAACTTTCGCGCGAGGCCTACATATACGGCGAGCGCAATATAACACCGCTTGTCGCTCCGGACGATACGATGCTTGACCTGTTGCGTAAGAAAGTGGCGCTGCAGACTGCGGCGTTGGGTGTGGACGGTGCCGGTATCGCTGAATTATGTTATGCACGCAGCCGGGAGTGTGTGGCTCGTTCGGCCGAGGAGTTGAGACGGCTCCGTGGTAGATACCGGATGGCTGTCGTGTCGAATTTCTATGGCAATCTGGATGCTGTGCTCAGCGACTATGGTATCCGGGAGCTTTTTGATGTCGTGGTGGACAGTGCTGTGGCAGGTGTCAGGAAGCCTGACCCCACGATATTCCGCTTGGCTCTGAAACGTCTTGCAATTCCGCCTGAGAGGATTCTCGTGGTAGGCGACAGTGAGGACAAGGATATCCGTCCGGCCGCAGGTCTTGGCTGCCGGACATTTCTTGTGGATGGTAAACGTTGGTGATTATTCCCTGACTTCCTTCTCCACGCTGATCTTGCGGTTGAGCAGAGCGTTGAACGCGATCCAGATGAAGATGTCGAGGATAACTATGACATTGATGTTGATGAAGAGCGACAGGAAGAGGTTCAGAAGGGTGAAGAGTGCGGAAATGGATATGATGGACACCATGGCCACACGGGGCTTCATGCCTGCGGCAAGAAATTTGTGGTGAATGTGGTTCTTGTCAGGCAGGAACGGCGAACGGTGGTGACGGATGCGCACCATGTAGACACGGCATACATCAAATGCGGGGATGATGAGAGGTGAGAATGCGAGCACCACGGGATTGAAATCCACTGAGCTGTCCGGCTGATGTGTGAAAAGTTTTGTGCCGAGCACCGCGAGAATGAGTCCGATGGTGAGCGAGCCGGTATCGCCCATGAATATCTTGGAGTGTTTTTTCACATCACCGAACACGTTGTAGTAGAAGAACGGGACGAGGACGCCGAATGTGGCGAACGAGATGAGTGCGTAGGCATACTCGCCGAGCAGGAAGAACGAGATTCCGTAGATCACGGTAGCGATCGAACTGAGACCGGACGCGAGACCGTCAATGCCGTCGATGAGGTTGATGGCATTGATGATGAATACTATTATTATGGCGGTGAACGGCATACCTACCCACGGCGACCAGTGGTATATACCGAGGACACCTCCGAGGGTGTCAAACCAGCATCCGGCGGTGATGAGCAGTACTGCGCATATAATCTGCACCACGAATTTTGCGCGGTATTTTATACCAATGAGGTCATCGGCCATACCGACAAGATACAGCATCTGGATTGAGCAGAAACCGGCGAGAAGGAGGACGGGATTGGATGTGAATTCAGCAGTAAACAGGCCATTGCCGATCACGAGATTTATTCCGGCGAGGAGGGCGAGGGACAAAAGGATCACCGGCTCGAAAGCGATGCCGCCGAGACGTGGGATGAGTCCCTTGTGGATCTTGCGCTCATCGACTTCATCGAATAGGTTGCGACGGTAAGCAATGAGAAGGATCTGCGGTATGAGAACACCGGCAAAAAGAACGCATAATGCAAAAACTATCAAAGAATTGATAATCCAATAGGCCATGATATGAGTGATGAATGAAATCTCGTATATCTGTCAGAGTGACGGTACATCTTTATCAATCAAAGACGCAACGGTATAACAATCCCCGTATCGGGACTTTGCAAAGGTAGTACATTTTGTTAATAACCCAAAATGCAGTTCAGATTTTTAGTCAATGCGGCAGGTTAATAAGTGTAAACGAGTGTAAAATTTATATAATCAGAACGGGCGTGTGTCGAAAAGCATTATTTTTGCATATTGTAATGTAGAAATCATCAATTCCACAAAACTAAGTAAAAAATATGTTGAACAACAAGATTCAGGACGCACTGAATGACCAGATCAATGCAGAATTTTACAGTGCATATCTCTATCTCTCGATGAGTGCCCATTTCGAGGCTGCGGGCCTGCCCGGAGTGGCCAACTGGTTTAAGATCCAGTTTAAGGAGGAGCAGGATCATGCCACAATCTTCATGAACTATGTCCAGCAGCGGGGTGGCCGAGTGATTCTAAAGGCCATCGATGCGGTGCCGACGGAATGGGCCGGGGCGGCTGATGCGTTCCGTGCCACTCTTGAGCACGAGCAGAAGGTGACGGCTTCGATCAATGCGCTCTATCATCTGGCTGTGGAGGAGCAGGACTACGCCACACGTGACAGACTGAACTGGTTTGTCACCGAGCAGGTAGAGGAGGAGGATAATTGTCGTCAGCTTATCGACAAGCTGACCCTCATCGGCGACAACGGTATGGGTCTCTATATGATCGACCGCGAGCTTGCCACACGCACGTACACCACTCCGTCGCCTCTGGCTGCCGAGTGATCTTGTCGCACGCCCCTACGATTCAATCTACATCCGGCTGTACCGTAAATTAGATTTTACGGTGCAGTCTTTTTTATTACCGATGCCGGGAGTCAGCGGTTGAGAATTTTTCTGCTGAGGCGGATTGAGATGAGGAGCGCGGGAACAGCGACGGGCAGTGACCACCAGGGATTGAATGCGAGGGCGAGAGCCGACATGGCGATGACAGCGAGGAGGACGATGCAGACAGTGAGTATGACTGATGGTGAGAGCGGCATCCGGTAGCAGCGATGGTAGACGAAGGCTATGATGAGCAGATAGAGGAAGTTGACTGCGGTGAATGAGAGACCGGCACCCGGTAGTCCGTGCAGACGGTAGAAAAGTATGTTGAGGGTGATGGTGAGCAGCGCGCTCAGTATCTCGGTGAACATATAGAGACGTCCGTCGCCGCGGGCAAGAAGTACGTAGGCCATGCTCCAGCTGCAGCCCTGGAACACGACTCCCGGGATGGCGAGCAGTATGAACGGGACTATGCCGATGAATTCGGAAGAGTAGAACAGACGGACGCCTACGGGAGCAAGTGGAATGAAGAGCGATATGACGCCGAGGAGTACTACGGTGAGCAGATATATCTCATGGCTGACGAATGTGGCCGTGCGGCGGGAGGAGGATGCCACCGTGGAGAGTCTGGGGAAAAACTCCATGCCTATGGCTGAGAATATCATGCCCATATAGCGGTTGACGAGCGTGTAGCCCGACTGGAAAAGACCTACTTCGGATGTGCCTCCGGCGTTGTTGAGGAACGCTATGAAGATGTAGGAGCAGAGTTCGGTGGTGACGACGGCAAGAGTGAGATAGAATCCCATGACGAGTATGGGGCGGCTCGTTGCCCGGATGTCGCTCATGGATGGCGTGGGAACGGGAACAGGTGAGACCACGCGCACACGCCTCACGGCTATCCAGTTGGCCACGGAATAGACTATGATGACCCATACGACACCGGCTGTCCGGAAGAAATAGAGCAGCGGGATGGTGACGATAAGTCCGAGAACCGCACCGGTTATAGTGCTGCGGGCAAGCGGCTGCATCCTTTCGAGACCTTGAAGGATGACCTGCTCGGTCATGGTGAGCGACATGATCATGACGGCGATGGCAAGGAGCGCGAAGGATGCGGTGTGGTCGAAGGATGCGAATGTGCGTATGCTGAAGACGGGTGCTGTGAGGAGCATGACAAGAACCCCGAGGATACCGAGCCAGATGCCGAGCCGGCGGATGGAGTAGAGGAGGGATGGGAAGGTAGGGGAAGTAGGCGTGGAGGAGGCGATCGTGCGGACTGCGCTTGTGCGCACGTTGAGTTGGGTGAGTCCTGATATAAGAGTCAGGGCGGAGTTGAATATGGCGAACAGTCCCACACCGGCAGTACCGAGCCAAATCGCTATCAGTTTTATCCGCACCACACCGCAGATGATTGAGAATGCCTGTGTCCCTCCGAATATACCCATGGCCTTGAATACGGCACGCGATGTGGAGGTGGTGTGGCCGCTGTCCTTTATCACTTCCATGGGCTTCTTACTTTAAATGCTGCGGTAATCGCTCCTTTCGTCAATCCTGAGAGTGCCCGGAGGAACGGAGCCTGAGCCGCGCGCGACAGACGCATGGCTTTGAGCGGGATCCGGAGTGGGAATGTGGCGGGATGAAGGTAGAGGATCAAGGCTCCCATGGCGTGGAGTACTTTGCTGTCGGCGATCCGTCCGGTGCCGGTGGAGTGTCCGTCATGACGTGTGATCCGGATGGGGACAAACCGCATATCGAGACCCTTGCTGCGGGCTGTGAGCAGGAATATGTCCTCCTCGCCGGAGTGGAACACTCCGGACCCGAGACCGAACCGGCTGTCGAAACGCAGCGATGATGTGCGTGGCGACATTCTCACGGCTATCTCCACGGATGACGGGAAATAGCCTTTGGGATAAGGGAAGAGAGGCGTTTCGGAGGCGGGATATTTCTTGCCGCCGCCGGAATTGTACATGAACGCCGCTATGTCCATCTCCGGGCGGTCGCGGAAGGCATCCATGACCTCCCGGAGCTGGGATGCGGTGTAGTGCAGGTCATCGTCGGCTATCAGGTATATGTCGGCTCCGACGCGGGAGATACCTTCGTTGCGGTTGCGGCTCAGTCCGGTGGAGCTGACACGGTGGATCTCCACATCCGGGCGGCCTGACAGTACCGGAGGAACCGGTGTGTCACCGCTCATCTGCCATGTCACGATGTAGCGGACACCGTCGACCGCAGGCAGATCCATGTCGGCAACCCTGAGGATCCCTTCGGGCTTGTGGGTGGCTATGAGTACGTCGAGGGTCATAGCCGTCCCTCCTCTCCGAGCCGGCGGAGCCAGAAGTCGACATTGCGGCGCGCCACGACCTCACAGGCGTTGTGCTTCTCCACGAACCGGCGACCCTCCAGACCCCGCGGCTTTATGAGATGAGGCGACATGACCGCATCCTCGATCACCCTGCGCACATTCTCAAAATCAGGCTCAATGTGGAGCACCGGCCGCATCTCGCGCTCTCCGATGAAGTCATAGTAAGCCTCGGCACCTCCGGATACGGTGTTGAGCCCCATGGCCATGGCAAGGAGGGCGTTGGTGGCCGGAGTGTAGCTGTAAAGCTGGTCAAGGACGATATGGGCGGACCGGAGCAGGGAGATATATTCGGAATAGGGACGGTTTTCCACAATCACAAGTTCGGCTTTGTCCGGGTGCCGGCTGACCACGTCGCGTGCGGCAGCTTCGAGCACATCGGTACCCTTCTCAAGTATGCGGTAATTATGGCGACCGAGAAATATGCGCACTCTGTCGATCCTGTCGGGTATCTCCACCGGAGTGATGGATGATGTGTCGATGGGAATACCCCCGTATGCGATCCTGTCGGGCGCAAGAACCTTGCGGAGCACGAGGTCATACTCGTAGAGTGCGGTGACACCACCGAGTATCGTGGAGTTGACCCTCTGCTCAAGATCGGTGAGCGGAGCGGCAAGCCATTCATCCTCGATGCCTGGTGTGGCGAGTGAGTAGGGTGACGGCCGGCCATATAGGCGGAATTCGTTGTAGGGAAGGCACGAGTCAGGCGATATGCACTCGCGGACATAGGATGGTGTTGTCCCGAGCACGGAGTGGAAGACACCCATGTTGCGTGGGAGCAGATAGTCGTAGATGGCTTTTGTGCGTCCGGGCCGAAGGGACAGGAAGCCGGGGGAATGGATCGAGACTATGTCGAAACCGGTGAATTTGCGCTGCAGGCCGGTGCGTAGCCTCAGCCATAGAGCAAGGCCGCCGAGCTTGCCGGGAAGTGGCGGGCGCGATATGTCGATGTCCCGTCCGGTATTCATCCATCGGCTACCCTCGGAAGCGACCACAACATCATGGCCGAGCCTCTGGAGTCCGGTGGAAAGAGTGCGATGGAAGTTGCTGGCATCGCCGAGGAGAAGTATTTTCAGCGGTCTGTTCAAAGTTTTTTGCGGAAGGCGCGCCGACGGCGGTGCTGGCGGCGTTCAAAATATTCCCACTGTGACTGGACGCTCTGGTTGCCTTCCAGTTCGAGATTGGTTTCTGCGAATTTTGCTCCGTTGCGGTTGAAAATGTCGATAAGGTCGTAGAAGAACAGTGAATTGACCCCTTTCGCACGATATTCGGAGCTTACGGCTACCAGCATGAGATCGACCACCTCGTTGGGACGGCGCAGAGCCTTGAGCAGATGGTACCATCCGAACGGGAAGAGCTTGCCACCGCTCTTGCGTAGAGCTTGGGACAGGGATGGGATAGCGATGCCTACTCCTACGAGCTTGTCGTCGGCATCGACCACGAGACTTACGTAGTCGAGGCGTAGGAGGCCAAGATATACGTCTATGTAGTAGTCGATCTGCCGCTTGGTGAGCGCGGAGTATCCGTAGAGATCCGCATACGCCTCGTTGATCAGCTCAAACAGGGCTTCGCCGTAGTCGGCCTTTATCTTCTTGGCTGATGTGTATTTGACGATGCGCAGATTGTATTTTTTCAGCACGATTTCGGCTATGCGCGCCATCTTCGGGGGGACTGTCGCGGGGACTTTTATGCGGTATTCCACCCAGTCGGTGTCTTTTTTGTAGCCGAGACGCTCCATGTGGGTGGGATAGTAGGGATAGTTGTATATGGTGGCCATTGTTCCCATCTCATCGAAGCCGTCGACGAGCATACCCTCGTGATCCATGTCGGAGAAACCCATCGGTCCGATGATCTCGGTCATGCCTCTGTCGCGTGCCCACTGCTCCGCTGCGGTGAACAGGAGGGTGGATACCTCGGGATCATCGACGAAGTCTACGAAGCCGAAGCGGGCTTCCTTGCGGCCGGTCTTCTCGTTGAGAAGCGTATTGATGATGGCCGTGATGCGGCCCACGGGCTTGCCGTCGCGGTAGGCCATGAAAGCCTGCGCCTCGCAGAAGTCAAAGGCGGGATTTTTGGCGGGGGTGAGGGTGTTGATGTCGTCGAAAATCAGCGGCGGGACAAAGCATGGGTTGTCCTTGTAGAGGTCGATGCCGAATTTCACGTATCCGGTCAGCTCTTTCTTGTTGTGTTTTATTGGTACTATCTTGATTGACATATCCTTGCCTCTTATACGGTTGGAAGTGGGCGGAGTGGGGAGTTGAGCCATAGGAGGAGAGCTATCATGGCGAGCAGGAATACTATTATGCAGATATACAGAACTCTCTCCCGGTGGTCGACGAAGGCGAGCCGCAGGGCGTTGAGTGTGCGGTATCTTTTCGATGGATCGGGGTTGATGCAACGGGCTGCGATGCGGCGCAGCTTGGGGTGAGGTGTGTCGATGGCGTCGAGAGCCTGGTTGAGCAGGATGCCGTAGTTGTAGATATCCTCGCTCGTGTCGGTGTGGGTCAGGAATGTTTTCTGGTCAAAGCCCACATCGATCAGTTTCAGGTTGCCTACATTCTCGGTGAATATCACCCGGGAAGCATTGAGGGGGTGATGGGCGAGATGCTTGGTCTGTATGTAGTCGAGAGCGTCGAGAAGCTGGTGGTTGAGCTTGTGGATATGCTCTTCAGTCACTTTTTTCTCCTTGATGAGCTTGGCGAGGGAGTCGCCGTAGACGTCATCGGTGATGATACACATCCCCAGTCCGGGCACTTCCTCGAAGTCGTTGATCATTATGATGTTGGGATGGGCAAGGTTGTAGCGTACCTCAAATTCCTTCTCGATCATCTTGCGGTATTCGGGATCGTCCTTGAATTCCGGGCGGAGGGTCTTCAGCATGAGCCATTTGCCATGCTTTTTTGCCGTGTAGACGTGATAGAACTCCTCGTCCCACTCGGGAAGGTGCTCGATCTCGGTCCATTTCTGGTCAGTGGTTGCGGGAGGGTTGTCGGACATAGCTCTCTGATTGGATAATATATTATGCAAAGATAGTGAAAATTATGGAAAAAGGAGAAAGATGAGCCGGGTTATTGAGCCATCTCCCCGGGATTGAGGTAGAAGAGGCGCTGTGTAGCTCTGGATGTGGCCGTGTACAGCCACCGGTAGAAGTCCATGCCCTGACTTTCGGCAGGGATTCCTCCGAGATCGATGATGACGTTGGCCCACTGTGCGCCCTGGGCCTTGTGGCACGTCACGGCGTATGCATATTTCACCTGCAGGGCGTTGAAATAGGGATCGGTGCGCAGGCGCCGGAGCCGTTGGTCCCATGTCAGATCGGGGGAGTTGCGCTCCGGATCAGCCATACAGGCTTCGGCAAGCTGCTGCATCCGCGACCGGTCGATCGATGCGCTCTCGTCGGTGAGGGTGTCGAGGAATATGCGACATTCCACATCCAGTGAGCGGTCGGGAAGATGGAGTGTGACGTTGGCGAACCGGAATCCGTAGCGCTGCTCGGTCGAGTGAATGGCGGTGACGATGCCGACATCTCCGTTGGCTATGAAGTCGAGTTCCTTGATCTTTGCGCTCCATGTGTAGTTGTTCTTGGCGATGAGAAGCCGCTCCCCTTTGCACAGTTCCTCCTCAAGGTCGAGGATGCGGGTGCGGATGCCGAGATTGAACGCTGTGGCGCGCTTGTTGGAGCGCGTCACCACGATAGTCTCGCCGGGACCGTCTGCCCGGTAGCATTCGCCTATGACATCTGCCACATCATCGCCCTCGACGGCATAGACATCGTCGAACACATCGGTGACGAGCCTCGGAGCCGGCAGCGGATTGATGAGCATGGCGCGGCGCAGCCATGTGGCGTTGTACAGGATGCCGGAGGTACGCGACTGGCGGACGGTGTCGGTGAGCGTGGCCCGGCTTACGTGCAGACCGAGCCGCTTGAATGTGGCCGGTTGCATCGCCGGAGAGTCGGTGGACCCAACGGGTGGGAGCTGTGCGATATCGCCAAGCAGGATGAGGCGGCAGTTGTCGCCGGTGAACACGTATTCCACAAGATCCTCGAGCAGACTTGTGCTTCCCTCGGAGGAGGAATCGCCGATCATGGATGCCTCGTCGACAATGAACACTGCATTGCTCAGGGTGTTGCGCTGCATCATGGTGTTACCTCCGGTCAGGTCGCCGGTAGGGCCGCGGTAGATCTTGCGGTGGATCGTGTAGGCGGGGAGTCCGGCGTGGCCGGAGAATACTTTGGCCGCCCGGCCGGTGGGCGCGAGCAGGACCACCTCACGTCTGACAGCGAGCAGGCTTTTGACGAGTGCTCCCGTCAGTGAGGTCTTGCCGGTGCCGGCATAACCGTTGATTATGAAAACGGAATCGCTCGGTGTGGCCGATGAGCAGAAGCGTGCTAACGCGGCGATGAGCAACTCCTGCTGCCCGTTGGGACGGTAGGGGAGGTTTGAGATTACGGATGCAGCAAATTCGTTGACGGTCATGACGCAAAGTTAGCTTTTTTTGTCCAAACGGCATAATGAAACATCAACAGATCCACAGGAGACGTGTGATTCCGGTTCCTGCGGATCTGTTGATGTTTTTATGTTTTCCTTAGGGAAGGAAAGGATCAGATTTCAGTGTGGGCCACTTCCTCTACATCGCGTGTCTCGATATCGTCGGCGAGACGGGAGTCGAAGGAGAGGTCGACATCGTCCTTGGATGTGACGACGAGACGCTCGTAGGCGCGCAGACCGGTACCGGCCGGGATGAGGTGTCCGCAGATCACGTTCTCCTTCATGCCCTGGAGGTAGTCGACCTTGCCGTTGATGGCGGCTTCGTTGAGAACCTTTGTCGTCTCCTGGAAGGAAGCGGCGGAGATGAATGAGCTTGTCTGCAGAGCCGCGCGGGTGATACCCTGAAGTATCTGCTCGGATGTGGCGGGCTGTGCGTCACGGACAACGATCGGACGAAGGTCGCGGCGCTTGAGGGTGGAGTTCTCGTCGCGCAGCTTGCGGGCTGTGATGATCATGCCCGGCTTGACGGTCTCGGAGTCTCCGGCATCGACAACCACCTTCTTGCCCCAGATGCGGTCGTTCTCGTCCATGAAGTCGCGCTTGTCGACCACCTGCTGCTCGAGGAAGTTGGTGTCGCCCGGCTCGATGATGTTGACTTTGCGCATCATCTGGCGGACAATTACCTCGAAGTGCTTGTCGTTGATCTTCACACCCTGCATACGGTAGACATCCTGAACCTCGTTGACGATGTATTCCTGGACGGCTGTCGGACCCATGATGTTGAGGATATCGGCCGGTGTGATCGCACCGTCGGAAAGCGGGGTTCCGGCGCGGACGTAGTCGTTCTCCTGCACGAGGATCTGCTTCGACAGAGGAATGAGGTATTTCTTTGTCTCGCCGATCTTGGATGTGATGGAGATCTCGCGGTTGCCGCGCTTGATCTTGCCGAAGTGAACCTCTCCGTCGATTTCGGACACGATGGCCGGGTTGGACGGGTTGCGGGCCTCAAACAGCTCGGTGACACGGGGCAGACCGCCGGTGATGTCGCCGGCGTTGCCGGAGGCGCGGGGGATCTTGACGAAGATCTCGCCGGGTTTTACCTCGGCGTTCTCGTCGAGCATGAGGTGGGCGCCCACAGGAAGAGCGTAGGTCTTCAGGATCTCGCCGTTTTCGTCGATGATCTGGGCCTCGGGCACTTTACCGCGCTCCTTGGACTCGATGATGATCTTCTCGCGCAGACCTGTCTGCTCGTCGGCATCCACACGGTATGTGACGTTCTCGACGAGGTTGGCGTAGCGCACGTGACCACCGGCCTCGCTGACAATGACTGCGTTGAAGGGGTCCCATTCGCAGATGACATCGCCTTTCTTGACAGCGGCACCGTCGTCGAAGTACAGTTTCGCACCGTAGGGGATGGCGGCGTTGGTGAGCATCATCTTTGTCTTGGGGTCGATGATACGCATCTCGGCCAGACGTCCGATGACAACCTCGACGTTACGGCCCTTGGCATCGACTTCGTCGGTGCGCACGGTGCGGAGCTCCTCGATCTCGAGGATGCCGTCGTAGCGCGAGGTGAGGGCGTTGACGGCGGCGATGTTGGATGCCACACCACCGACGTGGAATGTACGGAGTGTGAGCTGTGTACCGGGCTCGCCGATGGATTGTGCGGCGATCACGCCGACAGCCTCACCCATCTGTACCATGCGGTGGGTGGCAAGGTTGCGTCCGTAGCACTTGGCACATACGCCCTTCTTGCTCTCGCAGGTGAGGACTGAGCGGATCTCGACGCTCTCGATGGGGGATTCGTTGATGCGGTCGGCAGCGAGATCGTTGATCTCCTCGCCGGCAGCGACGATGATCTCTCCGGTGGAGGGATCGACAATGTCGTGGACGGAAACGCGTCCGAGGATGCGCTCGCCGAGTGAAGCCACGACTTCGTCGTTGTTCTTGATCTCGGTGCAAACGAGTCCGCGGAGTGTCCCGCAATCCTCTTCATTGATGATGACATCGTGGGCCACGTCGACCAGACGGCGGGTCAGATAACCGGCGTCGGCTGTCTTGAGCGCGGTGTCGGCAAGACCCTTTCGTGCACCGTGGGTCGAGATGAAGTATTCGAGCACCGAAAGACCCTCCTTGAAGTTTGCAAGAATGGGGTTCTCGATGATCTGACCACCCTCTGCACCGCTCTTCTGAGGCTTGGCCATAAGACCACGCATACCGGAAAGCTGACGGATCTGGTCCTTTGAACCACGGGCGCCGGAGTCAAGCATCATATAGACAGGGTTGAAGCCCTGCTTGTCGGCGGAGATCTGCTTCATGAGCGTGTCGGCCAGACGAGAGTTGACGTGTGTCCAGATATCGATAATCTGGTTGTAGCGTTCGTTGTTGGTGATGAAGCCCATCGAGTAGTTGTTGAGGACTTCCTGTACCTGCTCGTAGCCTTCACGCACATACTGCTCTTTCTCAGCGGGGATCAGCACGTCGCCAAGGTTGAACGACAGACCGCCCTTGAATGCCATGTAGTATCCGAGGTTCTTGATGTCGTCGAGGAACTGTGCGGAGCGGGGGATACCGCAGTATTTGATTACCTTGGAGATGATGGTGCGCAGAGATTTCTTTGAAAGGATCTCATTGACGTAGCCGATCTCCTTGGGGACATACTGGTTGACGAGGACACGACCGACGGAGGTGTTCTCGACGAGGTGTCTGATGGGGTTGCCGAACTCATCGATGTCGTCGACAACGATTGATACCGGAGCGTGGAGTGTGACACGTCCTTCATTGTAGGCTATCTCGGCTTCTTCGGGTCCGTAGAATTTCAGACCTTCGCCCTTGTCGCCCTTGCGGAGCTTTGTGATGTAGTAGAGACCGAGCACCATGTCCTGCGAGGGGACGGTGATGGGGGCGCCGTTGGCGGGGTTGAGGATGTTGTGGGATCCGAGCATGAGAAGCTGGGCCTCGAGCACAGCCTCGTTGCCGAGGGGAAGGTGGACTGCCATCTGGTCGCCATCGAAGTCAGCGTTGAAAGCCGTACAGGCGAGGGGATGGAGCTGGATTGCCTTTCCTTCGATCATCTTGGGCTGGAATGCCTGGATGCCGAGACGGTGAAGTGTCGGGGCACGGTTGAGAAGTACGGGATGACCTTTCATCACGTATTCAAGGATGTCCCATACGACCGGTTCCTTGCGGTCGACGATCTTCTTTGCACTCTTGACGGTCTTGACGATGCCGCGCTCGATGAGTTTACGGATCACGAACGGCTTGTAAAGCTCGGCAGCCATGTTCTTGGGTATGCCACATTCGTGCATCTTCAGCTCGGGACCTACCACGATGACTGAACGTGCGGAATAGTCCACACGCTTACCGAGAAGGTTCTGGCGGAAGCGTCCCTGCTTGCCCTTGAGGGAGTCGGACAGAGACTTGAGGGGACGGTTGGCCTCGGTCTTGACCGCAGATGACTTGCGGGAGTTGTCGAGAAGTGAATCCACAGCTTCCTGAAGCATACGCTTCTCGTTGCGGAGGATCACCTCGGGAGCCTTGATCTCGATGAGGCGTTTCAGTCGGTTGTTGCGGATGATGACACGACGGTAGAGGTCGTTGAGGTCGGATGTGGCGAAGCGTCCGCCATCGAGGGGAACGAGGGGGCGGAGTTCGGGGGGAATGACGGGAACGGCCTGCAGGATCATCCACTCGGGACGGTTGCGGTCACGTGACGCGCGGAACGACTCAACTACCTGAAGGCGCTTGAGAGCCTCGGTCTTGCGCTGCTGTGAGCCTTCGGCGTTGGCCTGGGCACGCAGCGAGTAGGACAGGTCGTCGAGGTCGAGATCCTTGAGAAGGTCGTAGAGAGCCTCGGCTCCCATCTTGGCCACGAACTTGTCGGGATCGGAGTCGTCGAGCAGCTGATTCTCCTTGGGAAGAGAATCGATGATGTCGAAGTATTCCTCCTCTGTGAGAAGGTCAAGTTTTGCGATGGGTTTCTCGGGGTTGAGGTCAGCCGCGATGCCGGGGTTGATCACTACGTAGCGTTCGTAGTAGACGACGGAATCGAGCTTCTTGGAGGGGAGTCCGAGCAGATAACCGATCTTGTTGGGGAGTGAACGGAAGTACCAGATGTGGGCAACCGGAACGACAAGCTTGATGTGGCCCATGCGTTCGCGGCGAACCTTCTTTTCGGTCACTTCCACACCGCAGCGGTCGCAGACGATGCCCTTGTAGCGAATGCGCTTGTACTTGCCGCAGTGACATTCGTAGTCCTTGACGGGACCGAAGATCCTCTCGCAGAAGAGGCCGTCGCGCTCGGGCTTGTACGTGCGGTAGTTGATGGTTTCGGGCTTCAATACTTCGCCGCTTGACTTCTCAAGGATCTCTTCGGGCGAAGCGAGTCCGATGGAGATCTTCGAGAAACCGGTTTTCTGTTTATTGTCTTTTCTAAAAGCCATATTATGGTATTGTCTAAAAGCAATTTTGAAAAAAGTGGGTAGAGGAGAGATAGGAAGAGAGGTGTGTTACGGCTCAAGATTGATGCTGAGTCCGAGACCGCGCAGCTCGTGGAGAAGCACGTTGAGGGACTCGGGGATTCCTGCCGGGGGCATGGTGTCGCCTTTGACGATGGCCTCGTAGGTCTTTGAACGTCCTGTGACGTCGTCGCTCTTGACAGTGATTATCTCCTGCAGGATGTGTGATGCGCCGAATGCTTCGAGCGCCCAGACCTCCATCTCACCGAAACGCTGGCCACCGAACTGTGCTTTACCGCCGAGAGGCTGCTGGGTGATGAGTGAGTACGGGCCGATGGAGCGTGCGTGCATCTTGTCCTCGACCATGTGGCCGAGTTTGAGCATATAGATGACACCGACCGTGGCGGGCTGGTCGAAGCGTTCGCCTGTGCCGCCATCGTAGAGATAGGTCTTTCCGTAGCGGGGGAGTCCGGCCTTGTCGGTCCACTCGTTGAGGTTCTCAAGAGTAGCTCCGTCGAAGATGGGTGTTGCGAATTTCTCGCCAAGCTCGCGGCCTGCCCATCCGAGGACGGTCTCGAAGATCTGACCGAGGTTCATACGAGAGGGCACACCGAGCGGGTTGAGGCAGATGTCGACCGGGGTTCCGTCGGCAAGGAAGGGCATATCTTCCTGACGGACGATGCGGGATACGATACCTTTGTTGCCGTGACGTCCTGCCATCTTGTCGCCCACGGAGATCTTACGCTTCTTGGCTATGTAGACCTTGGCGAGTTTCATGATGCCGGAGGGTAGCTCATCGCCTATCGAGATGTCGAACTTCTTGCGGCGGAGCTCGGCATCGATCTCCTTGCTCTTGCGCAGGTAGTTGACGATGGTGGCACGGATAAGATCGTTCTTGTGGGCATCGGTGGTCCACTTGGAGAGGTTGATCGTGTCATAGTCGATCTCCTTGAGTGTCCCGGCAGTAAACTTCGCACCCTTGGGTATGATGTCGCTTCCGAGGAAGTCCTTGACACCCTGTGATGTCTTGCCTTCGGTGAGGATCATGAGTTTTGACACGAGCAGATCCTTGAGGGCGTTGAGACGCTCCTCGTATTCTTCGTCGAGCTTCGGAAGAACCGCGCTGGATGCCTTCTTGGTCTTCTTCTTCTCGGCCTTCTGAAAGAGATGTGTGCCGATGACCACACCCTTGAGCGAGGGGGTGGCTTTCAGGGAGGCGTCCTTCACATCGCCGGCCTTGTCGCCGAAGATGGCACGGAGGAGTTTCTCCTCAGGTGTGGGATCGCTCTCGCCTTTAGGCGTGATCTTTCCGATCATTATGTCGCCCGGCTCGATGTGTGCGCCGACGCGCACGATGCCGCGCTCGTCGAGATCCTTGGTGGCTTCTTCGCTGACATTGGGGATGTCGGAAGTGAGTTCCTCCATGCCTCGCTTGGTCTCGCGGACTTCAAGGGTGTACTCGTCTACGTGGACGGATGTGAGGATGTCCTCGCGTACCATGCGCTCGTTGAGCACGATGGCGTCCTCATAGTTGTAACCCTTCCAGGGC
>CAZKIE010000003.1:0-160769 GCA_964552825.1 uncultured Staphylococcus sp.
AAGGTATGGAGTCCCATAGCATTCTTATTCGTGGCACTATGTCGTTGGGCGCATACTTGGAGAAGTCCCTGCTGTAACCCTCCAATATCTCGTTTTGGATCTCCCTTACTTCCTGCCAGTCGCCGTTTTCACTGAATGAAAGTACAGCCTCGGGCATACCTCCCACAAAATAATATTTGCGTAGAAGGTCCTGAAGTTTTGGAGCAAACAAGTTGATGTTGGACCAGTCTTGTCGTTGGATGAATTCTGCCAACGAACGCTCGTTCATGGCTATCAGAAATTCGCTGAAGCTCATGGGATAGAGCGTCATCATTTGTACTTTCCCAACCGGGAAAGACTGCTGCCTATGGAGGGTAATTCCCAACAGTGAACCGGCAGCTATCACATGATACTGCGGTGCATTCTCGCAGAAGTATTTCAATGCTGTGATTCCATTCACAGCCTCTTGAATCTCATCAAGAAAGATAAGTGTATCATCAGGCGTGCACTGTTCATGAGTCGACGCGCTGATTGCCCCGATTATGCGATTCACATCGTAGTCGGTCGCAAAAAGTTCCCTCATGAAGACCTGCTCCTCAAAATTTATATACGCGAGGTTCTTGTAGTGAGCTTTGGCAAACTCTTTTACGAGCCATGTTTTTCCTACTTGGCGTGCACCTTCTATAATCAGAGGCTTCCGTCTATGAGATTCCTTCCACTTGATCAGTTCATTTATGGCCTCTCTATACATGATATACTCAAAAATTTCCTGTTGTAGTTTTCACTTACCGAGTGCAAAGATACACAAAAATAGGACTAAAATCCAAGGTTTAATCACATTTTAAGTACGAATAGTGTGAAGTGAATCACATTTTAAGTACGAAAATTGTGTAAAATTTACACTTTTTCCGAAAATTCAATGATATCTGTCGCTGATGACCTCGGTGGAAATTATATCTGAAATTTCAACATTGCTTCGATGCAATACCTTATAGGACCTGTGATTATTCCTGGGTGGAGAGGGTGCCGAGTTCGCGGATGGCTCCTGTGAGGGGATTGAAATGCAGATATGAGGGTGATTTCTTGGATGTGAAGAGTGTGGGGTCGAGTCCGAAGACCACACCGTATTGCGCCACGTCGAATTCCTGATCGAATAGAGTCTTGCCGTCGTAGGTGACGGAAACGTTGGCTGTGCCGGGGATGCGGTAGGCCACGCCTCCCTTGGGGAACGTCTTGGGTGTGCCTTTCTCTGACATTGGCATCTCGGCGACAGTGGCGGGAGTGATGGATATGTATATGGGTGCTCCGGAGAGGTCGTCGGGCGAGACTATGCCGCGCGATTGGGAGAGACGGGCGAAGATGGTGCGCGAGGGTTCACCCTCGGCGGGCACCGGGACGCTGATGGTCGAGACCTCGACGGATTTCTGCACTGTCCCGAGGAACATTGCTGTCAGGGCTTCTTCCTGAAGGCTGATCTGGTCGAGGGCGAGCTTCATGGCTGCTCCGTCGGATGGCATTCCGTCGGCCTGGCCTGAGATGATCTCGTTGCGCACGGTGCGGAGCTCGTAGATCTTTGCGGCTGCGAGCTGGGCGCGCTTGGCCGACGATTTGCTCTGTATCATCTCGGGGGTCACGGCGCGTTTGGCCTCGGGGCGCTCGAGTATGGTGGGCTCAGGCTCCACGGCCTGCGGCAGCGGGGTGAGGCTGAGATCGGGCGAGTATTCCTCGTCGTTGATGGAGATGGGGAAGTTGTTGTCGTTGACGATGACGGAGGGTGCGCCGGTGCCTTTGAGTGTGATCAGGTAGCGTTGCTCGTCGTCGGCGTAGGCGATGGGATTGACCACTACACCGGTGATGGAGTAGGATGTGGAGGCGTTGAGGATGGGCTTGTCGCCGAGGTATTTCTCGGCGTAGGCGGCAAATTCGCCGGGAGTCCTGACTGTCTTCTCGGCCGCTACGGTGACTTCAAATTCGGTGAGCGGAAGGGTGTAGATGAGGCCGTACTCGTTGTCCTTTGTGGCGGTGAGTTTGGTGGTCTTCTGGGCTGAGGATGAGATGACGGCCACGGACGCGAGGAGGAGAAGGATATATCGTTTCATAGAGAGATCGGTTTGGGGGTTAGTTCATGATTGATTTGATGGCTTTTCCGGTGGCGGCGGCGATGTCGAGGGCCGAGAGGCCGTAGTCGCCCTCTGACTCGGCGGCTATCTGTCCGGCCAGGCCGTGGATGTAGACACCGGCCACTGACGCGGCCTCGGGTTTGTAGCCCTGGGCAAGTAGCGAGGTGATGATTCCGGTGAGCACGTCGCCGCTTCCGGCCGTGGCCATGGCGGGGGTACCGGTGGAGTTGAAGAACACTTTGCCATCCGGGCGCACTGTGGCGGTATAGCGGCCTTTGAGGACGATTATCACCCGGTAGTTGTGGGCCACTTCAATGGCTTTAAGCAGGCGGGACTCGGCGGAGGTCTGTGTGCCGAACAGACGGTCGAATTCGCCGGCGTGGGGGGTGAGTATACTTCCTGGAGCCAGATGGTCCATTAGGCCGGGCGAGCGGGCTATGATGTTGAGCGCGTCGGCATCGATCACCATGGGCCGCTTGATGGTCTTGATGAGGGTTTCGAGGGCCCCGCGGGTGGCATCGTTGACGCCAATGCCGGGACCTACGCCTATGGCTGTCCAGCCGAAGCGTGGAGTCATGTCGGAGATGACGATCTCGTTGGGATCGGGGGAGAAAAGGGCTTCCGGAACCCGGCTCTGGATGATGGGGAAGCCGCAGCGGGGAGAATGGACGGAGACTTTGCCTACGCCGCTGCGGATGGCACCTTTTGCGGCCATGACTGCCGCTCCCATCATCCCGTAGCATCCTGCTATGAGGAGGGCGTGGCCGTAGTCGGCTTTGGATGAGAATGGATGTCGGGGCCGGAGGACGGCTTTCACGTCCTCGCGCTCCACGAGGTAGTATTTGGTCGGAGTCTCCTCGATGGCGCGGCGGCTGAGGCCTATGTCGATGAGTTTCCACTGACCCACGAGGTCGGCGTTGTCGGCAAGGAAGAACGAGAGCCGAGGGAACTGGACGGCCATGGTGACGGTGGCGTGAACCACGTTGCGGCCGATGACACGGGCGTTCCAGTCGCCGAACATACCGGAGGGGACATCGATGGACACCACGGAGGCTCCGCTCTCGGAGATGTTGCGGGCGAGCATCATGAATCCGCCTTCGAGAGGATCGCGCAGGCCGGTGCCGAAGAGTCCGTCGACCACGAGGTGGGCGGGAGTGAGAACCGGCAGGTTGGCGCTGTTGATGATCTCCACGAGGTTGACCTCGGGGAGGTCGAGGAGCTCGCGCCGTGCGGCCTTGCAGTCGCGCGACAGGGAATTGCCGTTGAAGTTGAAGAGGAGTATGAGCGGACGGAAACCGGCTTCGATGAGGAGCTTGCCGACGATGAGAGCGTCGGCTCCGTTGTTGCCGGAACCGGCGAATATGACCGTCGGGGTGGCGGGGTTCCATCGGGAGAGGATCTCTGCGGCCACACCGTCGGCCACTCGGTGGATCAGCGCCATGGGGCTCACGCCTTCTTCCTCGATCGTGATGCGGTCGATGTTGCGTATGTTTTCGGTAGTGAAAATCTTCATGTGTATGAGCGGGGATATAATAGCCCACGCAAAAGTAGTGAAAAAAAGCGAGAAAGGCGGGTGAGAGGGAGGAAAAAGTTAAAAGTAAAAAGTAAAGAGGTGAGGGAGATGAGGGAGGGGAGAGAGTATAGAGGCAAGAAAGGCAAGAGGGACGAGATGCAACCGCTTCGCGGTAGGCGGGTTGGGGGGGGAGGCGGGTACCCCACGAATGATCGTGGGGTTAGGCAGATGTATGCGCTTCGCGCAAAGGGATGCGCGTCGGAGACGCGGTGTCATGAGATAACCCCGGGCAGCCTGCGCCCGGGGTTCGTGGTGAGGGCAGGTGTCGGATGATGTGGGCATAAGCGGACTCTCCGAGTCCGTAGGGTTGAGAGTAGATGTGTACCCCAGGCGCAGGCTGCCTGGGGTTGTCTCATTATATGCGTGTCTCCGACACGCGGAGGTGAGAGGAGTAAAAAGTTTTAAGTAAATAGTTAAGGTGGATGGAGATATGTTTTTTCGATAGATCATTTCTCTTGACTCTTTACTCAGTACTTAATACTTTTCTTTTATCTCTGACACGGGTGATATAAAAACCCCGGCGGGCTTCAACAGCTTGCCGGGGTCGATCTGTGTCAATTATGTATTCTACTTAACCTTAATGAGCGGGAAATCAATATCCGTTGTTGCCGAATTCATCGGGGTTGGCGATGGCGTCGAGGAACGACTGCGGAATCGGGCGAACAAGGTGTTTCTTCGGGTCGAAGAACTTGATGTCCGGGTTGGTCTGAGCGAAGAACTCGGTGGTGAGTTTGCCGCAACGCTTGAGGTCATACCAACGAACCTGCTCTCCTGCCAGCTCGCGGGCGCGCTCCTGGAGGATGAAGTCGATGGTCATGTCGCTCTGGTTGACCTTCATCTCTGACTGACGGCCTGTGACGGCAGCACGGTCGCGGATGACCTGGACATATTTGAGTGCGGTGGCCTGGTCGTTGTTTGCCCGCAGGGCAGCTTCGGCGGCCACGAGGTAGATCTCACCGAGACGTATCACTGGATAGTCACCCTCCCATGTCTGATTGGAGTAGATCCACTTGATGGATGAATACTTGTTGAGAGAGGGGTGTGTATCCTTGTAGATAGATCCCTTCGTGGGGTTGGAGGTCTCATCGACCCACTTGCCGTCGGAGGTGAACATATCGGAGGGATCCACGCATACGAACGGGAGAAGAGCCTTCTCGGCAGCGGTAAGGGTGTAGTTGGGGGTGAGCACCGAGATACCGTCGAGATATCCGTCGCCATCCTCATCGACCATATTGCACTGGCCGGATCCATTGATCGTATAGTAGACGGAGCGTCCGCCGTAGTAAACGTCTCCGGGGGAATATGTGCCGGCAGTGTTTTTGATCACGTGACCCAGGAGGGATTGATCCTTACCATAGTCATCAATCATGGCCTGGCTGATTGTCACGTCGCCCCAAGTTGAGTTGTAGTATTCGGTGAAGAATGTGTTCTCGAAGCGGGTATCGGCAGGATTCTTGACCGGCTCGAAGATGGTGGTGAGCAGGTATTTGGTGGGCTTGAGACCGCGGTTGTTGGAACGGCCATACCAGTAGCAGTTCTTCTCGGCGAGACCCCATGCGGTGAAGTTCTGGAGACGCATCTCATAGAACTGACGTGTGCGGCCACGGTTGCTGCTTTCGGGATTCTTGAAACCTTCATGGTCGATGGCCTCGAGGAAGAGGAACTCGGTATTGTCCTTGTTGTTGTCACCGTCCCATACCTTGGCGTAGCCGGATTTCTCGGCATCGCTGGTGTAGAGAGCGCAGTTGTAGGTAGCCTGGTTGTTGATCAGCTCCTCGGCAGTGGAGAGGGCGAGGCGGGCATACTCGGTGGCATTGGTCTCGTTGAGACGTGTGCGCTGGAGATATACCTTGGCGAGCATGGCGAGAGCCGCTTTCTTGGCTACACGGCCACGGTCAGCCCCCTGGGAGTAGGGAAGGTTGTCGACCGCATACTTGAGGTCGGAGATGATGAGATCATAGAACTCAGTCTCAGAGCTTCTCACCGGATTGGAGTTGGTTCCGGCAACAGCAGATGATGTGGTGTTGAGCACTACGCCACCAAACTGCTCTACGAGGTGCCAGTTGGCCCAAGCGCGGAAGAAATATACCTCGCCGAGCTTGGCCTTGAGTTCGGCCTCACTGCTGTAGCCGGTGACGTTTTCAGCGTAGTGGATGGCAGTATTGCAGTAGTTGATGGTGGTATAGAAGGTGTTCCAGAGAGTCTTGAGGGTTCCGGATTCGGTGTTGAGGCCGGAGCCGTACTGTGAGAAGGAGCTTTCGTAGCTCTCGCTGTACCAGAGGTCGCAGCCGAGTTCCATGGCGCCCACACCGTCAACCTTGCCGTAGAGATAGTAATAACCGTCGTAGCAGTAGTTGACAAGGCTCTCAAAGCCGTCGCGTTCGGCGTAGGCTGTCTCGAGGTCGACGGTCGAGGGATTCCACTCATCGAGCTCACAGCCGGTAAACATTCCCAGACAGAGGACTGCAGAGAGTGCTTTTCCTATTATATTTTTCATATTGTGTCTCTAAATTAAGGAGTTAGAAAGAAAGGTTAACACCGAGTACGATCTGCTTGTACATCGGGAAAGAGTCTGTACCACCTGTTTCGGGGTCAACCTCGCGGAGAAGCTTGTCCTTGGCGAATACGAAGGGGTTGGAAACAGTGGCGTAGAAGCGGCAGCGGGAGATGCCTGACTTCGTGAGGACTGACTTGGGCAGAGAGTAGCCGAGAGAGATAGTCTTGACTTTCCAGTAAGAACCGTCTACGATGCCGAGACCGAGGGTGTTGGATGAGTATCCGGTGGTGCGTGACATATAGGGACGGGGGAAGTCGTTGGTGGGGTTGTCCTCAGTCCAGTAGTTGTAGAACGCGGGCATGGCGGTGCGTCCGAAGTAGCCGAGGATGGGGCTGCTTACGGTCTGGCCCCAGCGGGCGGTGATGAAGATGTTGAGGTCGAAGCCCTTGTAGTAGAAGGCGTTGTTGAAACCGCCGGTCCAGGAGGGTGAGTTGTGACCGATGATCACGCGATCCTCAGCATTGATGGTATAGGGGTTGTCGGCGGTGTACTGTGTGACGTTTCCGTCCTCGTCAGTGAGGGTCCATACGCCGTCGCTGACTTTCTCAAGACGGGTCTCGACCTTGCAGTCGCCGGGAAGGAGGCCGAACACAGCGGCGTCGGCTGCCTCGCCTTTCTGCCAGATACCTGTCTTCTTGTAGCCATAGACCACATTCTTGGGCTGACCCATGAAGAGACCGAGGGAGATAAGGTCGTCAACGCTTGTACCGCTACCGAGGTCGATAGACTTCACGCGCTCCTTGTTGGCGGCGAATGTGAGGGTGGATGTCCACTGGAAGTCCTTGGTGACGATGTTGCGGCTGTTGATGGTCATTTCAAAACCGGTGTTGCGCATACGGGCGACGTTGCAGACCATAGTATAGGCATTCTTGGGGTTGAAGAGACCGTCGGTCGAGGGGAGCGAGCGGGAATAGAGCACGTCCTTGGTATCGGTGTCGTAGAACTCGAGAGAGCCGTCGATGCGGTTGTTGATCACACCGAAGTCGAGACCGATGTTCCAGTTGTAGGATTTCTCCCAGCCCATGGCCGTATTACCCATGGCCTGTGAGAGAACGCTTGTTGTGACGGCACCGGAACCGAAGTTGATGTTATCAAGACCGGTGGAGGTAACTTCCGTGCGGGATACGTAGGCGTCCACGTTGGGGTTGCCGGAAACACCCCAACCTACACGGAGCTTGAGGTTGTCGAGCCATCCGCGTGCGGATTCCATGAAGGACTCGTCGGAGAGGCGCCAGGCCACGGCTGCTGCGGGGAAGGTGTCCCAATGGTTGTAGAGCTGTGACACACCGTCCTGACGTACAGAAGCGGTGAAGAGGTAGCGGCCCATATAGTCGTAGTTGACGCGGGCAGCGTAGGACATACGTTTCTTCTGGTTGTAGTATGTCGATACACTGGGGAGGGTACCGGATGAGAGGGAGTACCAGAGGAAGTTGTCGTAGAGGAAGCCTTCGTTGTAGGAGGAGCTGCCTTCGTTCTGGCTGTAGGCGTAGGAAGTGATGAGCGTGAGTCCGAGGTTGTGGACACCGCCGAATGACTTCTTGAAGTTAAGGATGTTCTCCCATGTGTAGCTGTAGCTGAGGTCGGTTCCGTAAGTAGCCTTGCGGGTAGAGGTCTCGGAGCCGGTGAGAGCCATGAAGGTGTCGTCGCTCTTGAACTCACCGGAACGCTTGGAGGTGACGGAAGTTCCGAGGATGGTGCGGAAGGTCAGCTCCGGGAGAATGGTGATGTCGAGATAGGGGTTGGCCGTGAAGGCGAAGGTCTTTGTGTTCTTGGAGTAGACACCGTCGCGCTCGTCGGCGAGAAGGCTGACCTGATCCACGAGGCCATCGACGGGATAGATGTTGATGTTGCCGTCGGCATCATACACTTCACCCACGGGAACGTAGCTGTAAGCACGGTTGAGGCGGGTGGAACGGCTGTCGACATCGCGGAAAGTCAGACCGCCCTGGATACCTGCGGTAATCCACTTGTTGACGGTGAGGTCCATGCCGAAGCGTGAGGTGTAGAGGTCGGCCTTGTCGTCGCGGTAGATGCCCTCGGTGCGGTTGTAGCCGAGCGAGAAGTGGCCGCGGAAACGGTCGTTGCCGCCACGGACGGAGAGGTTGTAGTTCTGCTGTGTACCTGTCTTGAGAGTCTCGTCAACCCAGTCGACCCACTTGTTTTGCTCCACGTAGGGTACGATGGCGCTTGCGTTGAATCCGTAGCCGTTGAAGAGCTCGGTGAGGCTCGAGGCCTGGGTGCCGGTGGTGGCATAGTAGCCCTCGCGGAGGTAGTTGAGCCAGTTTTCACCGGAAAGAGTCTTGGGATATTTGGCAAAGCCGTTCCAGCCGTAGTAGGCATCGAGGTCAACCTGTACCTTGCCTGCCTCGCCCTGCTTGGTGGTGATCATGATGACGCCGTTGGCACCTGCAGAACCGTAGATAGCGGTTGAGGATGCATCCTTGAGGACGTCGATGGACTGGATATCGTTGGGGTTGAGGTTATCGATTGAACCGGGGATACCGTCGATCACATAGAGAGGCTCCTGGTCGGCGGTGAGGGAGCGGTTGCCTCGGAGAAGAACCTTGGTGCCGGAACCGGCCTGGCCGGATTCGCGGGTGATGTCGAGACCTGCCACGCGACCTTCAAGAGCCTGGGTGGCGCTTGCAACGGGCGACATGGTGAGATCCTCGCTCTTGACGGAAGCGACCGCACCGGTGAGGTCGCGTTTCTTGACTGTACCGTAGCCGACGACCACCACGTCGTCAAGCACGTTGTTGTCCATGGTCAAGGTGACGTTGACGGTTGACTGCGAACCGACCTTGACCGTCTGGGTGTTGTATCCTATATAGGAGAATTGGAGAGTAGAAGAGGGATCGGCTTTGATGGTGTAGTTGCCGTCGAGGTCAGTGGCAACACCTTCTTTTGTACCGACGATGGTGACAGAGACACCGATCATAGGGTCGCCGTTCTCGTCGACCACGGTACCACTGACACTGTGCTTTTGGCTAACCTGCTGAGAAACAGAGAGTTCTACCCCCCCCGAAGTTTCGGTTGCGTAGGATGTCAGCGCTGTCGGGCTGCATAGAGCGACGGCGATGATACCGCAAGCCAATCTTCTGTCAATCGTAGCAATGCAGTTTGCTACGGACATAGCGTTTGGTTTTTTACTCATAATTAGTTAATTTGATATTGATTGGTATTATTGATTTAAGTCGTTTTGGAAAATATCGGCTATGTGATAGACGCAAATATATGTGTATTTCCTGCGCGACATTCAGTAATGTTTGCAAATATACGGAAAAATAAACGAAACAAAAGAAAAAAACGAGAAAAAATTCATATAAAACTGATTTTTTCTGTTCTTTTCGGGCGTTTCGGGTAAAATTTAGGATGTCAGCGGGCGATGAGACGTGAGATGAGGGCGAATGTGCGGGATCCGAGGAAACTGAGGAGTATGCCGAGCTTGTTTTTGGGCCGGACCTTGGGATTGATGAGGCTTTCGCGGCGGTAGGCGCGGATGAGTGCCCAACAGGAGGCGGCTATCGCGGGATCGGCGCGGTGGACACTCAGAAGGCTGAACATATTGAAGTTGGCGCTGAGCCGACGGTCGCGGGCGGCGGGGAGGAGCTGCGGACGAGTGGCTGCGACGGAGGCCTCGATGCCGGCGGTGACGCGGAGTACGTGGAGCCGCGAGGGCGTGAAGGTGTTGATGAAGCTCGCGGGGTTGGTACGGTAGAAGTAGAGGGGTGTACCGATGGTGAGGACTGTGGACACGGAACAGAGGATGCGGTACATGAAGTCGAGATCCTCGTAGCGCCCGGGGTTGAAGGGGGTGAGAATGAGGGAGGATCTGCTGAAGAGCTTTCCGCAGGCGGACATGACGAAGGATGTCTGATAGAGGCCGCCTTCGAGAGCTTCGGAGGATGTGGTGAGCCGGCGCCGGTAGTTGGCAGCGGACGGTGTGGTGGAGTATCGGCGGGAGATTCCGGCGGATATGATGTCGGCGCGGGATGACTCGCGGTGGAAGATCATCAGTGCGTCGGGATAGAGGCAGTCGTCGCTGTCGAGAAATGTGATGTGGGAGCCGGCGGAGTGGCTGACGCCGAAATTGCGGGCTTTGGATATGCCTTCGTTGGGCTTGGAGAATGTGTGGATGCGCGGGTCGCGGGCGGAGTAGCTGCGGGCAATGGAGAGAGTGGAGTCGATGGAGCCGTCGTCGACCACGACAGCCTCCCAGTCGCCGAATGTCTGGGCCAGGAGGCTGTCGAGACATTCGGCGAGAAACTGTTCGGCGTTGTAGGCCGGTATGACTACTGAGATCAAGAGGTGTCAGTTTTTAGATGTCGCTCCGGTGGTGGCGTCGACGGTCGAGGTCGAGGCGGTGTCGGACGAGCGTGTCAGCTCGAAGCCGGCGGTGAGGCCATCGTACTGTTCAAGCAGGGCGGATGCACCCTTGAGAGTGGAGTTGTTGGTGATGGCGCTGACTTTCTGGAGAATCGTCATGAGCTTGGAGACGTCGAAAGTAAGCTCCATGTTAGAACCGGAAAGCTGAATGTAGGTCTCCATCGATCCGATATTGATCTTCTTGAGCGCCTGGAAGTGGAACACGTAGAGCCCGGACTCCTCGTCGTGGGTGATGGTGCCACTGAGGGTGGTGCGGGTCTTGAATGTGAAGGTGGAGTCGGCGTTGATGGTGAGGACGAGCTGGTCGATGCCGGCGGTCTTGTAGTAGGGGGCGAGTTTGGCCTCGATGTTTGAAGCCGCGGCCGCACCTCCGGCTTTCAGGAGGAGATTGTCGCTCTTGAATGCCACAGCGGGAGCCTTGTAGGTCCATGTGCCGGCGAGGCTCTCGATGGAAGCACCGGAGTTGCCGAAGCCGAGTGCGCCGGCCACACCGGAGATCAGGTCGGTGAGGCTGCTGCCGGAATCGGAGGATGAGGAAGAGGAGGAGCTGCTGCCGAGTCCTTTGAGGAGGTTGGATAGGGACTGGCCGGAGGCAGATGCCGGGGCGAGGAGCAGAACCGCTATATATAATAAGGTGATGACTTTTTTCATGAGCATGGGAATTTTACATTGCGAAAACGTTGAAGCCGCCGTCGACCACTGCTACCGTTCCGGTGACGAATGACGAAGCCTCGGAGATGAGATACTGGATGGTACCGCACAGCTCTTCGGGCTTGCCGAAGCGTCCGAAGGGTGTCTGACGGATTATCGACTCGCCACGGGCGGTGAGGGATCCGTCGGGGTTGGTGAGTAGATCGCGGTTCTGGTTGGTGACGAAGAATCCCGGGGCAATGGCGTTGATGCGGATGGCGGGGGTGAATTTCGTGGCAATCTCCGTGGCCATGAATCCGGTGAAGTTGGAGATGCCGGCCTTGGCAGCGGCATATCCGCACACTCGGGTGATGGGACGGAAGGCGGCCATGGACGAGAAGTTGACAATCGCACCCTTGCCGGCCTCTACCATGGGGCGGAGGAATACCTGGGTGGGGATTACGGTGCCGGTGAGGTTGAGGTCGAGGACTTTGCGGAAGGCCTCGGTGTTGAGGTCGAAGAAGTTGCCGGTGGGAGATATGATGGCACCGGCCATATTGCCTCCGGCGGCGTTGAGGAGAGCGTCGACGCGGCCGTAGTGGGCCAGGATCTCGTCGCAGTTTTCCTGAACTTTCGCTTCGTCCATCACGTCGGTGACGAGGAACATGGCTTCGCCGCCCTGAGCTTTTATCTCATCGACGATAGCGTCGCCTTCATCCTTGCGCCGACCGAGGATGACAACTTTTGCGCCTTCATGAGCGAGGTGCTCGGCTATGCAGCGGCCGAGGACACCGGTGCCGCCGGTGATCACTACGACATGGTCTTTTACGGAAAATAAATCGTTCATATTTTTAGAAATGATGGTTTGTTAACGTGAGTTGGTCATGCTTTGGAGGCTTTTATGGCTGCCATGACACCGTCGATCTGGCCGAGGGCGAGCATACGGCCGTGGAAGGAGTAGCCGGCATTGTAGCCCATCTTCTCGTCGCCAAGCATCAGCTCGGCATGGTCGACACGCATGGGGACATCGGGGTTCTGCTCCTCGAAGATCCTGACGACTTCGATCAGACGCGGGTCGAGATGGGATGACTCCTTGAAATCGCCTCCTGGGAGGGTCTTGCAGATACGGATGTGGGCGAAATGGGTGTTCTTGGCGTATTTCTTGGCAAGCTCGACCACGTCGTTGTGGGCGCCTGCGCTGAGCGAGCCGGCGCAGAACGTGAGGCCGTTGTGGGGGTCGGGCACCGCGTCGAGGAACGCACGGATATCGGCATCGGAGGTGACTATGCGCGGAAGTCCGAGGATAGGGCGGGGTGGATCGTCGGGGTGGACGCACATATTGATGTCGTATTCGCGGCATACGGGCATGATGGCGTTGAGGAAGTAGGCCATGTTGGCGCGGAGGGTGTCGGCATCGATGCCGTCGTAGAGACTGAGCAGCTCGCGGAACTTCTGCACGGGGTCGAGGTCGGCCTCGGAGATGTTGCCGTTGACGAATCCCTGGGTCTTGACGATGATGTTCTCGACAAGCCTTTTCTCACCTTCGGGTGTCATTCCGGCCTTGATCTCCTCCATGCGGCGGAGGGTGTCGGCGTCGTAGTCCTTTTCGGCACCCTCGCGCTTGAGGATGTGGATGTCGAAGTAGGCAAACTCACCCATGTTGAAGTAGAGGTTGGATGTGCCGTTGGGGTTGGGGTAGTCGAGGGTGGTGCGGGCCCAGTCGAGGACGGGCATGAAGTTGTAGCAGATAGTCTTCACACCGGCCTTGCCGAGGTTGCGGAGGCTTTCCTTGTATTTCTCGATGAGTTCGTCGCGGTCGGGACCTGCGTATTTGATGGATTCGGATACGGGAAGGCTTTCGACCACACTCCATCGCAGACCGTGGTCCTCGATGTAGTTTTTCATTTTCTCTACTTCCTCAAGGGACCAGACTTCGCCGTTGGGGATGTGGTGGAGAGCCGTGACGATGCCTTCGACACCGATCTGACGGAGCATATCGAGTGTGATTTTATCGTTTGGGCCGAACCAGCGCCAAGTTTTTTCCATTATGATATCGTTAAAAAAATAAAGAGGGTGTTACGTCATGACAGATTCTGGTGAGAAGTCGTGACGCACCACCCTCGGAATTGCGTTTTTACGTTGAAATATCGCTCTTATTTACGGGCATCGGCCACATAGCCGAGGGCCTCGCGGCATTTGTCGGTGACATACTGCCAGTCCTGTGCGGCCACCTTGTCCTTGGGGAAGAGCTTTGAACCCATGCCGACGCAGTAGCAACCGGCCTTGATCCAACCCTCGATGTTCTCCTTGGTAGGCTCTACACCACCGGTCACCATCACTTTCGACCAAGGCATGGGAGCCATGAAGCCTTTGATGAATTTCGGGCCGAGGACATCGCCGGGGAAGCACTTGCAGAGATCGCATCCGGTCTCCTGTGCGGCGCCGATTTCGCTGACAGTGCCGCAGCCGGGGGTATAGGGGACGAGACGGCGGTTGCAGACGCGTGACACTTCGGGGTTGAAGAGCGGGCCTACGACGAAGCAGGCACCGAGCTGGATATAGAGAGCGGCGGTGGCGGGATCAACTACGGATCCTACACCCATTGCCAGTTCGGGACATTCCTTGGCGGCGAATTTCACTACCTCAGCGAAAACTTCGTGGGCAAAGTCGCCACGGTTTGTGAATTCGAAAGCACGGATGCCGCCTTCGTAGCAGGCTTTAACCACCTGTTTGGCCACTTCGGCGTCCTTGTGGTAGAAAACGGGGACAACACCGGTCTCGCCCATCTTGGCCAGAACCGCGATTTTGTCAAATTTTGCCATAATCCTGGATATTGTAAATTTAAGGTTTCTAATATATTCACAAAGGTAAAAACATTTTCCCTATTTTACAAATCCGATAATTCCATATTTCATCCGCCTGCCCTGATATTCCCGCAAAATTCCTTTGATTTCAGAAAAAATCACTAATTTTACAGACCAATCTAACCATTCTTACAATGAGACAAATTCTGTTAGCACTTTTGATGGTCATGACCGGAGTGTCCGGTTCGTGGGCCGAAGTCAAGTTGAGTCCGAGCAAGTCGCCTATGGGTGTGTGGGGTTATAAGACGCCCGATGGTGAATGGGGGTTGTTGCAGGTCTACAGGGCTGCATCCCCGTTTGTCGATGGCCTGGCGGCAGTCTCGTTCGACGGCCGGAACTATGCGTTTATAAATCAATACGGTGCAACGGTATCAGACTTCATATTTCCCGGTCCGCCTTCAGGCTATTGGAAAGGGGTATTCGTCATCAAAGGCTCCGATGGAATGTCGGATCTCTACGATATAACCGGCCGGAAGCTCCTCGACAAACCATACGAGGATCTCGCCATCATCAACGGATTGATAGTGGCCCGCGACAAAGTCACCGGACAGCGGCATCTGTATGATGGAACCATGCAGCAATTCAATTACCAGGGCTATGAGTATGTGAAGGATTATCCTGTCATAGTGGTTACACCCGATTCCACATATCGTGCGAACGTGCTTTACGTCACTTTCCCCAGTAAGCAGTCGATGTATGTCGATGCCGCGGGGAAGAGCCTTGTGTCGGAGGGATTGACATATATATCCAGTCTCTATTCATTGTCATACAGTGAGACACGTGCGCTCGACAGAGCCATCACTGACAACGGTCTCAGCCTCGTGCTGAAATCATGGATGTTTGTGGCGAGTCCAAATCGTGGCAAGAAATACGGTGTGTACCTGCTCAACGGCCGGAATATCCTCGAACCCAAATATGGAAGTCCCGAGAAGGCTCTGAATGCATTAGCTAAAAATATCAAGAAAATTCTTGTCCCGGGCGTGACCGACGGAAGTCTCGGCAGGGAGATGGTTGAGTGTGTAACCAAAATCAACGAAGACTATTCCGCCCAGGCTGCCAAAAACATGGCGCAGCTCGGTGTGGAACCCATTGATCCCCTGAGCCTGCCAAGCATACGGCATTATGTCTCTGTGAAGAGCGAGACAAAAAAGTCTGCCGGCACCGCAAGCAGGAAGAAAGGTTCCTCGAAGGCGAAGAAGGCGACCTCCACGACTACCTACTATTTTGAGAATAGTGCTCATTATACACCCCTGTCGGACGAGCGCTTCCCCGAAATCATCGACAACCTCATCTATTTCTATGTCCGTAAGCCCGGCAGCAAGAAATATAATCTCTATAACAGTTATGGCGAGCAGATGACCTTCGAGGGGTATGACGAGATAAAGATGTGGGGATATAACAAGGAAAATGACGCCATGTTTCTGGTCCGCGATGGCAAGGAGTGGGGCATCGTCAATGTCCTTGGCGACGAGGTTCTGGCTCCGCAATATGAATCAATCGATATAACTTCGCAGACCACCAATGTAGTCTGTGCCAAGCGCGACGGTATGTGCTATCTCCTCGACGGACAGCGTGGCCGCCTTATCAACAATACTCCCTACGACGAGATTAAGACACACCTTGAGCAGAAAGGCATGATACCGGTGAAACGTCTCGGCTACGAGACCAAGGTGGACTCCAAAGGCAAGGAGCATCCGTCGATCGGCGAGCTTGCCTACAATGAGGCCGTAGCGCTCGAGGGCACTCCCGAAGAGAAAGTAACCGCCTATGGCAAGAGCCTCGAACTCTGCGGCAAGGATGACCGCAACGTAATCGGTGCCTGCTATAATAATATAGGTGTGATATACATGAATGCGGGAGACCGCGATACTGCAAAGAAGTTCTATCAGAAGGCTGCCTCCTATGGCAACTCTGTGGCTTCCTCCAATCTCGACGGCATAAAGTCGCAGGAGCGCAGCGAGAGATGGCAGGCCGTGAGCGGCGCCCTTAGCACTTTGGCCGAAGGTCTATCCACAATAGGTGGTGGCAACAGCTTCGCCTCCGGGTTCGGAGCGGGACTTTCCGGCGGCGGACAATACGGCGGTGCCGGCTTAGGCTCTGTCCCGATGTCGGCCGGTGATGACGACTATTCCACCACACCCTCCGCCTCATCCTCGTCCGGCAAGAACAAACTACCCGAAAGCTATTACCAGAACACCTACCGCCGGTGGGAAGACCGTGCCAAAGATCTGTATGAAAGCCTTACCCGCCAGGGCACACGCACCAAAACCAATGGCGAATACACCAGCGGAACGTCCGAGGGCTACTGGAAGCAGAAATATGTCGGATTAAAAAAGAATCTCCGCGACGCACAGGCTCAGATGAGAAAGACCCGTCAGGAAGCCCGTCGTGACGGCTATTCCATCCCGCAGTCCAACTACGAGACAGTCACCGTCACCAACTGACCGGACGCCGGCCCTGTCAATACGCAATGAGTTTGACCGGAGTGTGATGCTGACGGGTTGTGAGCAGATAGACTCCGGTGGGAAGTGTGACCTCCATATCAGTTTCAATGACCGGAAGTTCCATGAACAGTCGTCCTGACATATCATAGATACGTCCGTCTGTCTGCGGCTCGGAGCACTGCAGGCGGATCACGCCCGGATAGCAGGTGGCTATGAGCGGACGGTCGGATTCGACGTTTGAGATGCCGCTGTGGGAGACGAAGATTACATTGCTCGCGGGTGAGCGGAATCCGAGACGTGTGCTCTGGACAAAATAGCTCTCGGAGTCGGATGATCCGAAGTCGTCGATGTCGACCGAGGTATATTCACCGTCGAGTTCCATCTCCTCCTCGATTGTGCTTCCGTTCTCATAGCGGGTGCGGGTGAGGATATAGGCATCGATTACCTCCGGAGCGGTGCTCCAGGATGCGGTGTAGGAGTCGGATGTGATGTTGGATGCTTCGTAGGCGGTGAGGGTGGAGAGTGTAGGTTCGGGGAATGCCTCTCCGCGGAAGTTGACATAGATGCTGCCGGTGAGTCCTCCGTCGTATATGAGGATACGGGCGTTATGCTCCCCGGTCTCCGTCGGGGAGTATGTCACTTCGAGATAGTAGCCGGTGGCGGCGTTGACGAGTTTGCTGTTGATGGAACTGGTGGCCATGGTGAACATATCCTTGTCCTCTCCGCCCATCCTGAGGGAGAGCGAGCCGGTGAGATTCTCGCCTTTGAAGAAGAATTGTGATTTGACGGACTGACCGACGGCCACTTGCCCGAAGTCAAGGGTTGTCTCTGCCACCGGGGCTGTAAGTATGGGGTCGCCTCCGGAGGTGGATCCGATTGATACCTGGAAGTTTTCACCTATCTTGCTGCCCCAGATATATTCGGCGAGGTCGGGGAAGTCGATGAATGGGTTGCGGTTGTTCTGATAACCGTAGACCACCTCGTTGCGCTCGATCTCTTTCTGGCTGACTTTGTCCTCTGATGCCCATTTCAGGAGTAGATCCACAGCCCAAGAGGTCAGGGTGGGATAATCGTTCTGCTGAACCATCCACAGGTACTTGGTGGACCATGTGAGATTGGAGTAACAGGTGGCCATATAGAAATATGTACGTGCGAAGTCACCTTTGTACTCATCGTCCGGCTCGAACACATATTGCGCGCCGCCACCCTGGCCACTGACAGGATAGCCTACCTTCGTGACATTGTTGTTGAAGGTGGGTGTGCCGTTGACCACTCCGAGCGGATAGTTGCTCTTGGCCTGGTTGGCGGGGCCGTCCGACGGATACAGGTGGTTGAGGTCAATGTAAGCCGGGACAGATGTCAGACCTCCCCACCAGCTCTTGGGGAATGCGTGTTCGCGGTTGAGTCCTGTGAACGACGGTATGTAGCGCACGACGTTGGAGTACATATCCCACCACTGGTCCGATTCAGGATATACGTCCGTCTGCTGGAAGTATTGCGGAAGTGCGGAATATGAGGATATCGTTGTGTGAGGATTGATGATGTCGTGGACAGCCTGCTTGAGTTCGGCACCGGTCTTGCCGTCCATGCGGTTATAGTAGCCTTCAGGGATATCGGCGGATGCGCTGTATGAGATAGCCGTGGCTATGAGGAGTGTGAGGATTTTCTTCATGGTATCAATGTTTAAGCTCTACTTTTTGTGTGGGAGGTAATGAGTTGTTTCTCTCGGCCACGGCATCAGTGACTTCGTGGGCGAGATGGGCGAAAGCATGACCTGTGATGGTGTCGGTCATTGCTATGGGCTGTCCGGAATCCCCGGAATCAGCGATGGATGCTACAAGCGGAATCTGTGCGAGAAGTCTTACGCCGAGTTTTTCTGCGAGTCGCACGCCACCCTCACGGCCGAATATATAGTAACGCTCATCGGGGTGTTCGGCCGGAGTGAAATAGGCCATGTTCTCCACGAGACCGAGAATGGGGACGTTGACTTTTTCGTCCGTGAACATTGCGATGCCTTTGCGTGCATCAGCGAGCGCGACTTCCTGTGGGGTCGTCACAACGACAACGCCTGTCATCGCGAGAGTCTGGACAAGTGTCAGGTGGATATCGCTCGTCCCGGGGGGCATATCGATGAGGAAGTAGTCGAGCTCGCCCCAGTCGGCCTCGGCAATGAGTTGCTTCAGGGCGTTTGATGCCATGGATCCGCGCCATAACACGGCTTTATCCTTGTCGACAAGGAATCCGATGGATAGGAGCTTCACTCCATAGCGTTCGACGGGTATGATGAGGCTACGGCCGTCTACTTCATGAATATACAGCTGCTCGTCCTCGATCCCGAACATCTTGGGGACTGACGGCCCGAAAATATCGGCGTCAAGGAGACCGACACGGTAGCCCTCGCGTGCAAGAGCCACAGCAAGGTTGGCGGCCACCGTGGATTTGCCCACACCACCTTTGCCGGACGATACTCCTATGATGTTTTTTACTCCCGGCAGTAGCGGAGCCTCCTTGGACGGGAGTGGCTGACGGGTGAGGGTGTTGACTGTCACTTCCACATCCGGAGAGATGTATGTGTGAATGGCGGTTTCGGCAGCCTTGACCACGGATTTCATGAAAGGATCGGTGGGCTTGTCGAATACAATGGAAAATGACACCTTTGAGCCGTCGATGCGGATGTCGTCGGCTATCATGTCGGCTTCCACGAGATTCTTGCCGTTGCCGGGATAGCGCACCTTTGAGAGTGCGTCGGTGATTAGTGACGGATATAGTTGCATAGTGTGAATCTTAAAAGTTCAGAATCCCTGGAGTGTCCCGCGTCCGAACGAACGGTAAGTGTCAGGCTCGATCTCAATGTCAGGCTCGGAAAGAACGGCATCATCGGGGATCTGCCATGCTATGTATTTGCTCGGTATACCGCGCGACAGCCATTGCTGTTCGTAGTATGTGGTTATGGGTGGTACTTCTTCCGACAGCGGGGATCGGTAGAGGTCGTCAGTTGCCGCGAGCAGTGGCAGACTGTTGTGGCTGATCATAGCCATGGTGTAAGCGTAGAGAAACGGGGAGTCGGTCTTTAGCCTGATGCAACCTCCGGGGGTAAGTACGCGGCGGTATATCTCAAGAAAGTGGGTGCCGGTGAGCCGTTTGTTGACTTTGCGCATCTGCGGGTCCGGGAAGGTGATCCATATCTCCGAGACCTCGCCGGGCGCGAAAAATTCCGGCAGAAGGTGAATGGAGGTGCGGAGAAAGGCGACATTATTGAGACCATCATCGCATACCTGTTTTGCCCCTGTCCACATCCTCGCACCCTTTATGTCGATGCCTATGAAGTTGCGGTCGGGATACATACGTCCCATGCCCACGGCATATTCACCCTTGCCGCATCCAAGTTCAAGAGTGATCGGCGAGGAGTTGTGGAATACGTCAACGTTCCATCTTCCACGCAACGGACAACCCTCCCCATCGCGCAGAGTGGCGAAAGGGTATTGGAAGACGCATGGGAGCGTCTCCATCTCAGCGAATTTCTTGAGCTTGTTCTTTCCCATTATTTTTTCTTGCCGGCACGGCGCTGCTGCTCGCGCATCATGGCCTGCTGCTGTTTCTGGGCTTCTTCAAGTTTCTGAGCCATCCAGCCTTTCTTGCGCGGTTTTTTTGCGGCTTCTGCCATCTTGGCGCGCATCTTATCCTCGCTCACGACCTTGCGGAAGATGAATGTCATGGCGATGGTGATGAGCAGAGACAGGAAGTAGTAGTAGCTCAGACCGGCGGCATAGTTGTTGAATATGAACAGGAACATCAGCGGCATCATATATATCATCCATTTCATTCCGGGCATACCGGATGATGCCTGGGTCTGCATATTCAGATATGAATATATGATGTTAGTGACTGTCATGAGGAGGCAGAAGAGCGAGATGTGGTTGCCGAACGTCGATGAAATGAAGGGGATGTTGGCAGTCCACGACACTATCGCATCAGGTGCGGCAAGATCCTTGGCCCAGAGGAAAGACTCTCCTCTCAGCTCTATGGCCGAGGGGAAGAACCAGAACATCGCCACGAGCACCGGCATCTGGAGCAGCATGGGCAGACAGCCCGACATCGGGTTGGCACCGGCGCGTGAGTAGAGCGCCATGGATTCCTGCGAGCGTTTCATGGCGTTTTCCTGGCCGGGATATTTGTCGTTGATGGCTTTCAGCTCGGGAGCGAGCAGGCGCATCTTGGCCTGGGATATGAGGCTCTTGTAGGTGAACGGGTAGAGAATGATCTTTATGAAGATCGTGAGGAGGAGTATGATTATACCGTAGTTGGAGATGAAACTGCCGAGGAATGTGAACACCGGTATGATTATAAGTGTGTTGATCCACCGGAATATGGGCCATCCGAGAGGTATCAGCTTGGTGAGATGCATATTTTCCTCCGGGAAGACTGTCTTTTCCACAGATTTCATCAAGGGGTATGAGTTGGGGCCGAGATACATCACGAATGATGCCGGATTGGCGAGCGAAGATGAGTAGTCGCAGGTCAGTGCGATGTTCATATCCTTGATGTAGTCGGGGTTTTCCTTGATCTCATGGCTTGTCAGCTCGGCGGCGGCGAAATTTGTGCGTGCCATCAGCACCGCGGAGAAGAACTGGTTCTTGCAGCTCACCCATTTCAGACGCTGGGTGATCTCTTTCTGGTTGTCGCCGTTCTCCGAGAGGTGATCGACATCGCCGTCGGCATACATATAATATAGAGCCGAGTTGCGCTCCTCGAACACACGTCCGGTCTCGAGCCTGCGCATCTTCTGATCCCATGTAAAGTCCATGGTGGCCACAGATGTCGGTATGACAGACTGCATCCCCTGCTGCACGACGTCGATATTGACCAAATAGCTGTCAGATGGCAGTGTATAGCGTATGCCCCATGTGGCGCCGTCGCCGAGATCAAGACCCATGAAGATGGTGGAGTCGTTTTCCTGTATGGGTTTGAAGTAGAATTCGCGGGTGTCGAATCTCTGTGTGGCGGATGTGAGTGTGAATCCGTATGTGTCGGTGGCCGGATCAAGAAGCGTGACGGCTGTTGAGTCGTAACTGTTGTAGTCGCGCAGGCTTGCACGTGATATCACGCCTCCCTTGTTGGACAGTTCGAGCGAGAGATATTTGTTTTCGAGTTTCAGGGTCACGCTGTCGCCGGACAGATAATGGGCGAAGCCTTTGTAGCGGGCGGCTGTGGCCAGACCGGTGCGGAGATTGGACATGGCCTTGGCTGCCAATGACGGTTTCAATGATGCGATATCGTTGGCCAGAAGCGGAGCCACGGCTATAGCCTGGGCATCAGCCTCTACGGTGCCGCTGACCGCACCTTCGGCATTGACTGTGAGGTTGATCTTGTCGACCTTGAGGGTGGATACGTTTGTGGCGGTGTCGGTATTGCCGAGTTCCCTCACGGTGGCGGCTATCTGGGCCACCTCGGCGGGAGAAATAGAGTCAAGTTTCAGCAGGCCGGGATCTTCGGCCTTGCGGGTGGCTTCGGCTTCCACGCGCTCTTTTTCCATCCTTTGGCGTGCCAGCTCCTCCTCGGAAGGCTGGTTGAGATACATGAAGCCAAAAATCACGAGGCCCATCAGCAGCAGGCCCGTCAGAGTGTTCCTATCCATTATCAGTGTTGTTCTTTTTCGTGCTTGTAAGAAATGGCGTTTTTGACGAAGTCCATGAAGAGAGGTGAGGGGGAGAGGACTGTTGAGGAGTATTCAGGATGGTATTGTGTGCCGATGAACCAACGCAGACCGGGGATCTCCACGACTTCCACAAGGTGAGTCTCGGGATTCTCTCCGACACACATCATGCCGGCAGCCTCGAAACGGGAGCGATAGTCGTTGTTGAACTCGAAGCGGTGGCGATGACGCTCTTCGACAGTTGTGGATCCGTATGCCTGTGCGGCCCGTGATCCCGGACGCAGATCACACCTGTATGCTCCGAGACGCATGGTGCCTCCCATATTGTGGATGCTTTTCTGCTCTTCCATGAGGTCGATCACATTGTCGGGAGTGGAATGATCCATTTCTGTCGAATTGGCCTCGCGGAGTCCGAGTACATTGCGGGCAAACTCGATGACCATACACTGCATACCCAGACAGATGCCGAATGTGGGGACATCGTGGGTGCGGCACCATTCGAGAGCCACGAACTTGCCTTCGATGCCGCGCTGTCCGAAGCCGGGAGCTATGATCACCCCGTCGAGTCTGCGCAACTGCTCGTCCACATTGGAATGGCTCACTTTCTCCGAATGTATGTATTTCAGCCGGAGCTTGTGGCCGAGATATGTGGCTGCCTGGAAGAGTGCTTCGTTTATGCTCTTGTAGGCATCCTGAAGCTCCACATATTTCCCGACGAGTCCGATGGTGACATCCTCGGTAGCGGTATCCATCTTGTCAAGGAAGTCGCGCCAGGGACCGATCTCAGGATCACCTTCCGGTGTCACGCCTACCTTGCGGAGCACTATCTCATCAAGGTGCTGCTCATGCATAAGCATCGGCACCTTGTAGATCGACGAGGCATCGAGGCTCTGCACGACGGCATCGGGCGACACATTGCAGAACTGAGCGATCTTCCGGCGCATCGAGGCGGGCACTTCATGCTCTGTGCGCAGCACAAGCACGTCAGGCTGTATGCCGAGTTGCTGAAGCTGCTTCACGGAGTGCTGTGTAGGCTTTGTCTTGAGCTCTTTGGCCGCTGCGATGTAGGGGACGTATGTGAGGTGTATGCACAGACAGTCATTCTCAAGCTCCCACCGGAGCTGGCGGACAGCTTCGAGGAACGGAAGGCTCTCTATGTCGCCTACGACTCCACCGATCTCGGTGATCACGAAGTCATACTGTCCGGTCTTGCCGAGAGCCATTACATTGCGCTTGATCTCGTCGGTGATGTGGGGTATGATCTGTACGGTCTTGCCTAAATAGTCGCCACGGCGTTCTTTGTCGATCACGCTCTGATAGATGCGTCCGGTGGTGACATTATTGGCGCGGGTTGTGCGAATATTTGTGAACCGTTCGTAGTGGCCGAGGTCAAGGTCTGCCTCATGGCCGTCCACGGTCACGTAACACTCACCGTGTTCGTAGGGGTTGAGCGTTCCGGGGTCGATGTTGATATATGGGTCAAATTTCTGTATGGTGACACGATAGCCTCTTGCCTTGAGCAGATAGGCGAGCGAGGAGGAGATGATGCCCTTGCCGAGTGACGAGACCACTCCTCCGGTCACAAATAGATATTTTGTTTCCACGCTTGTGATAAATTAAAACGCAAAATTACAAAAAAATGCGGGTGTGCCAAATATAGAGTATAAATATTTTGTGGCACGATTCCGGATTATTGCGGTGTCAGGATTTTTGCGTAATTTTGCATGATAATTCAGAAAAGGCATGAACCGGTCGATTACACTTGAGGAGTTTGCCGCAAGGCTTGGCGGGGTGATCAACGCCGCTCCCTCCGTGAGAGGGGTGTGGGTCACGGCCGAGACTTCGGATGTGCGTAGATCGGGTCACTGCTACCTCGAACTTGTCCAGAAACATCCGTTGACCGGTGAGCCGGTGGCGCGTATGCGTGCCACGATATGGCGCACTGCCTTTGCCCGCATAGAATCGGATTTCATGGCCGCCACCGGCAGCCGTCTTGACAGCGGTATGAAGGTGATGGTCTATGCCACGGCCTCATTCCATCCGGCCTATGGTCTGAGCGTCAACATAACGGATATAGATCCGTCATATACCATGGGCGATCTGCTGCGCCGGCGCATGGAGATTGTGGCGAGACTGAAGAAGGATGGTATCCTGGAGCTCAACAAGGAACTCGAATGGCCTGAGCCGGCATTGAGGATAGCCGTGATTTCTGCTCCCGGTGCAGCGGGCTACGGCGACTTCGTGAACCAACTTTTCACTACTCCGTCGCGACTCAGATTCAAGGTCGAACTGTTCCCGGCTCTGATGCAGGGAGCATCGACCGTCCCTACGGTGATAGAGGCTCTCGAAGTGATCGCTTCGAGGGAAGATGAGTGGGACGGTGTGGTCATAATCCGTGGTGGCGGAGCTACGAGCGATCTTGCTGCCTTCGACAATTATGATCTTGCCGCCAACATAGCGCAGTTCCCTCTTCCGGTCATAATCGGCATAGGTCATGAACGGGATGTCACGGTGCTTGACTATGTGGCCAATATGCGGGTCAAGACCCCTACGGCGGCAGCCGAATGGCTTATAGCGAGAGGAGAGGAGTCGCTTGCGCGGCTCGACATGATGGCCGACGGGATCTTCAGATCTGTCACGTCCATTCTCTCCGGATGTCGCGAGGAACTTGCATACGCATCGGCCTCTCTGCCACATCTCCCCATGGCGGCTCTTGCTGCTGCGGATACGCGGATCGGACGGCTTGCGGTGACGCTGAGTGACAGGGCTTCCCGGAAGTTGCATCCGGAAACTACCCGCCTTGCTCTTGATGAGGACGGTCTGTCGCAGGCCGCGATGCGATGTGTCGACAACCGGCGGACATGGCTTGACTCGCGCGAGGAGCTGATCGGGGTTCTGTCGCCGGTGTCGACGCTCAGGAGAGGATATTCGATAACGAGAGTCAACGGTCATGCCGTGTCTTCGGTGTCCGGACTCCCGGAAGGTTGTGAGATAGAGACGACGCTGCTTGATGGCGTGGTCCGTTCAATAGTAGAAAATGTAAAAAAATAATTATGCTTGGTTTTAATCCGAATATAAAGTTTGTCGGAGCGATTGACGACAATCTTGACCTTTTCGAAGGCCAGTATCCCATACCTAAAGGGATTTCATATAATTCGTATGTGATTCTTGACGAGCACGTGGCCATTGTGGATGCTGTGGACAAGCGCAGACGTAGCGACTGGATGGCCGCTCTCCACGATGTACTTGCAGGCCGGGAGCCGGAATATATCATAGTACAGCACGTCGAGCCTGACCATTCGGCCTCGGTGGTCGACGCTTTGCGCCGTTATCCGTCGATGAAGATGGTGGCGACGGCCAAGGCCATATCCATGATGAGCGATTTCAACAGGGATTTCGACTTCTCGGACCGGACAATAGCCGTGAAAGATGGAAGTACCATCTCGCTCGGGCGGGCTGTTCTCGAGTTTTTCACAGCTCCTATGGTTCATTGGCCGGAGGTCATGATGACGCTCGACGCAGCGGACGGAGTGCTGTTCTCTGCGGATGCGTTCGGCACATTCGCCACGCCGTCGAGCACGGAGGCTTGGGACGACGAAGCCCGTAGATATTATTGCAATATCGTGGGCAAATATGGCGCGAATGTGCAGGCTGTGATGAAGAAACTGACAGGTAAAGCCTTTCATACGGTGTGCCCGCTCCACGGACCGGTTCTGAAGGAGAATCTCGCGCACTACTGGACACTCTATGACAAGTGGAGCCGTTGGGAGCCGGAGACGGAGGGTGTGCTTGTGGCATACGCGTCCGTATATGGCGGAACTGCGACGGCCGCGCGTCGCCTGGCTGCCATGCTGGAGGAGGAAGGAGAGTCGGAAGTGGTGCTTATGGACCTCAGCCGTCATGATGTGTCCTATTCCGTGGCCGAGGCTTTCCGCCTCAGTAAGCTCGCACTGTGCAGTGTCACATACGATGCGGCTCTGTTTCCTGCCATGGCGGAATTCATCCATCATCTGCAGTCGAAAAATCTCAGGAGCCGCAAGGTTGGTCTCGTGGAGAATGGAGCCTGGGCTCCCATAGCCGGAAAGCTGATGCGCGACGAGTTGTCAGCGATGAAGGATATGGAGGTTCTGGAGCCGATGGTGACTCTGAAAGGGAGCTTGTCGGCTGAAAGTGTGGCTCAGCTCCGCCAGCTTGCCAAATCATTGGCCGGGAAGTGTTAAAAGGAATCGGATAACCTCTTAAACTATATTAAGAGGCCAACCTATGGATTCGTAAAGATGTTTTACTTAGGAAAGTATAATTGAAAATAAAACTCTTTACGGATTATGGATACATTGCATAAAACAGAAATGGAAAGCGCCGAGAAGCTCTCGCAGGCGAGTGCGAAACTCAGCGCACAGGCTGCCGCAGAGGCTGCCAAGGCCGGTGCCGAAGGTGCTAAGCAGGATCTTTCCGACAAGGCTGCCAAGTTGCAGGACAAGGTAGTCGACAAGGCTACCGAGGTTGCCGATACCATCAATGAGAAGGTCGATGATCTTCATGATAAGGCTCAGCCTTATATCGACAAGGCCAAACAGGCCACGGGAAAGGCACTCGGTTCTCTTTCGGATGCCATAGGCCATCTTGCCGACAAGCTGAAGTAGAATCTCTAATATCAAAATACACACGATCACCTTGGACAGGCTCCGAATTTTCCGGAGTCTGTCTTTTTTTGCAAATAAATGTTAAATCATAGTACCTTGTATTGCATAGTACTGTACGAATGTATAATTTTGTGGCGTGGATGTGAAGCCGGCACATAAAGACGCATCCATGTAAGGTATAGTAATGAACATCGACAATCTCAAATCCCAAATGCGCAAGGGGATGCTTGAATTCTGCGTCCTGCTTATTCTCCGTCGCGGTGATGCATACGCCTCCGAGATGATAGCAAGGCTGAAGGATGCGCATCTCATAGTGATGGAGGGGACACTATATCCTCTTCTCACGCGCCTCAAGAATGACGGACTGCTCTCTTACCGCTGGGAGGAATCCCAGCAGGGTCCTCCGAGGAAGTACTACTCCATCACCCCTGTCGGACATCAGTTCCTTGAACAGCTTCAGGCTTCATGGAATGAGATCTCCTCGGCGGTGAATATACTCAACGACGATTATCTCCAAAAATTTACTCCTGAAGAATGAAAAAGACATTTCCCGTAAACATAAACGGAAAGATTTATTATATCGATGAGGACGCATATATCCTCCTGCAGAAATATCTGTCGCAGCTCCGGGTGACATTCCCGGGCGATGAGGGCGCGGAGATCCTCTCTGATATAGAAAGCCGTATATCCGAGCTTTTCGATGAGCGCATGGGCCACGGAGCCAATGTGATAGTGCTGCAGAATGTGAATGGAGTGATCGGAATCATGGGGCGTCCTGAGGAACTTGGCGAGGACACCGATCACCGGACAGATCCGTCGCCGGTACCACCTCCGCCTCCGTCAAATTCGCAGTCGGGAGCGGCGTTGCCTCCTCCCGTGCCGGTCGTGAAGAAGCTCTATCGCGACGTGCGTCACAATGTGTTCGGTGGCGTGCTTGCCGGCTTAGGACAATACATGAACTGGGATGTCACGGTGCTCCGGATCCTTGCGGTGATACTTGCAGTCTGCACATATTTCTGGCCATGTGTGCTTATCTACCTGATAGCATGGCTCGTGATACCGCCGGCACGCACTACGCGTGAGATTCTCGAGATGCAGGGACGTCCTGTCAATCTTGAGACAGTGGGACATACCGTGATCGATAATTCCACACCTCCGCCGGCTCCTGTCCCCAACAGCAACAACGGATTCGCCAACTTCATCAACACCTCATTTCAGATCCTCGGCAAGTGTATGCTCGGATTTGTGGCGTTCATAGGCGGAATCGTGGCTTTTGTCACCGTCATGGTCGCGCTGGCGTTGATAGCCGGTATGGTGGGGCTCTTCTCCGCCGGAGCGGGTGGATTGCTCGAGGCTTTTGACATATCGATGTTTAATCCTTACACCCAAGGCTGGGGAATGACATTGCTTATGCTCGCTATCGCGCTGCCTATGCTCGCGCTCCTATGGGCCGGATGTGTGGTGCTGTTCAAGGCTCCGTCGATGAGCCGGCCTATGGTGATCGCAGGCATTGTGATTGAGGTTGTGCTGGTCATAGCCGCGCTCGTGCTACTGAATAGTGGAGGTGCCAGGGTGCTGTCGGCCGTAGTACCTGTCTCTACGATGTTACCGGTGACGTTCGGATAAAAACGGATTCTCAGGAATCGCAAGAGGCCGTTATTTTAACGGCCTCTTGTTTTGATATATGGCGTGAAAATCCTAATTTTGCAATCAAAACAGAATCAGAACAATGGAAAGTAAATTCAAACGCACACTCATAACCACCGCTCTCCCTTACGCCAATGGCCCGGTTCATATCGGCCATCTTGCCGGAGTCTATGTCCCGGCTGATATATATGCCCGCTATCTCCGCCTGAAAGGTGAGGATGTTGTGATGGTGGGAGGCAGTGATGAGCATGGTGTGCCCATCACCCTGCGCGCCCGTAAGGAAGGGATCACGCCCCAGGAAGTAGTGGATCGTTATCATGCCATCATCAAGGACTCTCTTGAGCAACTGGGTGTGTCGTTTGACATATATTCACGTACCACATCTAAGCTCCACGCCGAGACTGCTTCAGAGTTTTTCCGCCATCTGTACGAAAAAGGTGAGTTCATCCAGCAGACGGCTCTCCAACCTTACGATGAGAAGGGCGGGGAGTTTCTCGCTGACCGCTACGTGGTGGGAACCTGCCCCCGTTGTGGCAATGAGAACGCATACGGCGATCAGTGTGAAGCCTGCGGAACATCGCTCAATGTCACGGATCTCATCAATCCGCGTTCGGCTCTCACAGGCGAGCCGGTGAAGATGCACGAGACAACACACTGGTATCTTCCTCTCGATAAGTGGGAGGAGAAACTACGGTCGTGGATACTTGACGGACATAAGGAGTGGAAGACCAATGTCTATTGCCAGTGCAAGTCATGGCTTGATGCCGGATTGCAGCCGCGGGCAGTGAGCCGCGACCTTTCGTGGGGTGTTCCGGTTCCGGTGGAAGGTGCCGAGGGCAAGGTGCTATACGTGTGGTTTGACGCGCCGATAGGTTATATTTCCAACACCAAGGAACTTCTGCCTGACTCATGGGAGAAATGGTGGAAAGATCCGGAAACAAGAATCATCAATTTCATTGGCAAGGACAACATCGTGTTCCATTGCATCGTGTTCCCGGCCATGCTGATGGCCTATGGAGACGGATTCCAGTTGCCCGACAATGTTCCGGCCAACGAATTTCTCAACCTCGAGGGCGATAAGATCTCGACCTCGCGCAACTGGGCCGTGTGGCTCCACGAGTATCTCAAGGAATTTCCGGGTAAGCAGGATGTGCTTCGCTATGTGCTGACCGCCAATGCTCCGGAGACCAAGGACAATGACTTCACCTGGGCTGACTTCCAGGCGAGAAATAACAACGAACTTGTGGCGATCCTCGGCAATTTCGTGAACCGTGCTGTGGTTCTGACGCATAAATATTTTGGAGGGACCGTGCCCGCCACGGCGGAACAGACCGCAGTGGAGAAAGCCGTATGGAGTGAGGTGGGGAAAATCAAGGAAGCCCTGACCGATGCCCTTGAGAACTTCCATTTCCGCGAGGCTTTGAAACAGGCCATGGAGATAGCACGTCTTGGCAACCGCTATCTGCAGGAGACGGAACCATGGAAGGTGGCGAAGTCCGATATGCTCCGGACGGCTACAATCCTGAATACAGCTCTGCAGCTATGTGCGAATATAGCCATTGCTTTTGAGCCGTTCATTCCGTTCACTATTGGCAAGTTGGTGAAGATGCTCGGCGGGGAGAAATTTTCGTGGGATATGCTCGGAAGTCCGGATATTCTGCCCGCGGGAACTGAAATCGCACAGCCGGAACTCCTGTTCGAGAAGATTGAGGATTCGGTTGTCGAGGCTCAGGTGAAGCGTCTCCAGGAAACTAAGAAAGCCAACGAGGCTGCGGCATGGCATCCGGCTCCGCAGGCTGAGGATGTGGATTTCGACACATTCTGCCGTTCGGATATGAGGGTCGGCACTGTTCTGGAGTGTGAGAAAGTGCCCAAGGCTGACAAGTTGCTGCGTTTCCTTATAGATGATGGTTTGGAGAAGCGGACCATAGTGTCGGGAATCGCAAAGTATTACAATCCGGAGGATCTCGTGGGCAAGCAGGTATGTTTCATCGCAAATCTGCCGCCCCGCAAACTCAAGGGAATCGTGTCGCAGGGTATGATTCTTTCCGCCGAGAATTCCGATGGTTCCATTGTGCTTCTCGCTCCATCCTCACCGGTGGCACCGGGATCGAAAATAGGTTAAACCAAATAAATTCTCCGCATGGCAAAGACACGACGCCCGCGCATACTGATCATATATACCGGAGGAACCATAGGCATGATAGAGGATCCTGCTACCAGGACTCTCAGACCATTCGACTTCACTCATCTTATGGACAATGTGCCTAAGGTGAAGATGCTCGACTACCATATCGACAATATCCAGTTCACACCCATTGACTCCTCCGATATGGATCCTGACGGGTGGCGGGACATAGCCCTTGCCATCGCGGATAATTATGAGAACTACGACGGCTTCGTGGTGCTTCACGGTACGGACACCATGGCCTTCACGGCCTCGGCATTGTCGTTCATGCTGGCTCATCTCGACAAGCCGGTGATAATCACAGGATCCCAGCTTCCCATAGGTGAGGTGAGGACTGATGGTGAGGAAAATCTGATCACAGCCTTGCAGATAGCGGCGGCAACTACATTCAACGGTGATCCGATGGTGCAGGAAGTGGCCATACTCTTTGAAAATTATCTATGGCGCGGAAACAGATCCTCAAAGAAGAGCGCCGACAATTTCAATGCGTTCAAAAGCTACAACTACCCGGAGTTGGCAAAGATCGGTCTCGGCATACATTTCACGGAGAAGGCTCTGCGCCGTCCCAATGAGCGCCGTCCGCTTCATGTCAACACCGCGATGGACCGCAATGTGATGTTTCTTGATCTTCATCCGGGTATCACCCAGCCGATACTCCACCATGTTCTGAATACTCCGGGCATAAAGGGTATAGTAATGAGAAGCTACGGCGCGGGAAATGCCCCGACACATCCGTGGTTTCTCGAAGAGATCAAGCGGACGGTCGACAGCGGTGTGGTGATAGTGAATGTCACGCAGTGCATCTCGGGAAGCGTTCATGCCAACCGTTATGCGTCGGGTGAGACATTGCTGAATTGCGGGGTGATATCAGGTCATGACATGACATCCGAGGCAGCCATCACAAAACTGATGTATCTCTTCGGACTCGGCCTCACTCCATCGGCAGTCCGTACACGTTTCGGAGTCGATCTCTGCGGCGAAGTCTCGCTTTAATATAAAAAGGTGGCTGTCGGCCACCTTTTTTAGCGATAAAATTCGATCCGAGTAAATTCCCCGGCTTACGTTGCGAGGTATTTACGGACAATGTTCAGACTTCCTTACGGAGCACCTTCAGGGCAGCGTCGTAGTCCGGCTCGTTGGTGATCTCCTCGACAACTTCACGGTAGATGACGCGGCGGTTCTCGTCAAGGATGATGACAGCGCGGGTCAGAAGGCCTGCAAGAGGACCGTCGACGAGCTGCAATCCGTACTTCTGGCCGAAGAGCGGTGAGCGGAATGCGGAGCCGAATACGACATCCTTGATGTTTTCGATAGTACAGAAACGTCCCATGGCGAATGGGAGATCCATGGACACGCACACCACTGTCACATCTTCAAGTTTGGCTGCCTCCACATTGAACCGTCGCACGGAAGCCGCGCATACGGGAGTGTCGAGACTCGGGAAGACATTGTGTACCACACGCTTTCCGGCAAAGTCGGAACATAGCACCTGTGAGAGATCAGGACCGGCGAGATGGTAGCAGGGAGCAGTTTCGCCTATGCCGGGGACTGTGCCGCAGGTATGGCAAGCCTGGCCTTTGAAAAATACGGTTTCCATATATAGAATCTTTTGTAGTTTTTATGTTTTCAGTTAGTGTCTCGCCAGGTTTTCAATTGGCGAGGATGGCTGATTGTAGAACAATATCGGTAAGGTCATTGTTGAACCCGAGCACGATATTTTTCACAGTCCCGTCCTTGCCTGCTATTATCGTTACCGGCAGCGATGCAGCGCCGCAGTCGCGGGCGAGGGACCGGGCATTGAGCAGCAGATGTTCGCCCGGACGCAGTTTGGGCACAGTCTCCTCCACTATGTCGGTGTTTGTGCCTGTGAATGCCATGATCAGTTCCGCCGGGACTTCCATCTGATCCACCGCATTGCGCAGGGCGTTGATCATGCCTGAATTCATGCCGGTGGAGGGATCGAGTATGGCGATGACTGTGGGAGCATTGAGCGATTCACCCCGGTGGTATGTGTAGCGGTCCCCACCACCGACACTCGGGAGAGTGAATGTGGGAAGCGACATACCGCGGAGATTCTCTATGCGGAAGTTGCTTTCGCGATACTTGTCAAACACTTCCGGATATGAAGCCATCAGGGATTCTTCGGTCAGATCAGAGCATTTGCCTGACGGAATATCCGAGAATACGGCTGAGATGCTCTGCTCGGTTATGGATCCGGGATTGCTTTCAGTGGTGATTCTGACCGGAAGGAGGGTGGATGCGTCAAATAGATACTCCTGTTCCATCACATCCTCGCCTTTCAAGGTCATCACGGCACTTACCGGTATCACTTTGATACCGTCGAAAATTCTGTCAGGCTCAACCTTTACGGTATATGCCGGATCCTGTTCCATCGACTCGAGTCTGTCGGCTATGAAAGCCGGCAGAAGTTCGGTGAACTGAGCCATGCGTTGGACTCCCGGATTGGCAGCGTTGCTTTGAAACGGTGTGGGATCCCATGACAGATGATATTCTTGAAGCCTGTCCCCGCGATAACGGTAGTGGTTTCCGTCAAAATAAGCCGAAAAGCCGTCGGCCGGGCCGGATGGGGTCTGGAGAGTCCAATCAATCAGATAGTCACATGGAGAGAGTGTGTCGGTTGCAGCTTTGGATGCCGTCAGATCGAGATTATATGTTACATCCGCATTGTTCTGCGGAAGTGTCACATTATATATCGCACGCGCGCGGTAGCAGTCTACCTCACGGAGTGACTTTATGATACCAGCAATCCCTTGGGCCGACAGACCCAAGGGACAAAACGCTGCTAACACCATTAACAATCTTGCTTTCCCTTTCATAAACAATAGTTGGACGTTCACTTTAAGAACGTCCAACTATGTTGAAAAGTTTATCGGAAGGAAATTTTTTATCGTATGTTCATTCTTTCTGGAAAACCCTGTTGACTGCAAGCCTGAAATCGGCAAGCATCGATGCCGCCGGGGTGATGAACGGTTTTATGGCCTTTTCAGCTTCCGGAGCGAAAACATTGAGCATTGCGGGATGACACTCGAAGTCGAGATGTGACGGCATATTGACAGGCTCGCCGTCGACATGGGTGATCCCATGGATGGTGCGTTCGATGGATAGTTTTTTGGTGCGGAATTGCCGTATGAGCACATTGTGTTCGATCATTCCGGCGAGAAGGTCGAAGCCCACGAGGGCTGTTGAAAGCGGATTGCCCGCATGAACCACCGTGACATCGAGAAGCCCGTCGTCAATCCGTGCGCTCGGTGCGATGTAGGCATTGTTGCCATATTGCGACGCATTGCACACTGCTATCAGAAATGCCTTCTCCGTCATTGTCCGGCCGTTGGCTGTTATCTTGTAGAGTTCAGGCTCAAAATGAGCGTAGGTCTCGAACGTGCTCTGCAGATAGGTGAGCTTGCCACGTGTCTTTTTGCGGGCGAATGCGTCGCTCACCGCCGCATCGAAACCCACCCCGAATGTGCAGAAGAATTTACGTCCGTTCACCGTGGCGTAGTCGATGGCTCTCGGTTTCTCGGTCATTATGATCTTCAGCCCTTCGCGTGGATCGATAGGAATGCCGAGATGTCGGGCCAGGCCGTTGCCAGAGCCGCATGGGATTATGCCGAGGGCGGTTGTAGACCCGCAGAGAGCATTGGCTGTCTCATTGACCGTGCCGTCACCACCGGCTGCGAGGACTGCATCTGCCCCATGGCGCACAGCTTCAGTGGCAAGGCGAGTGGCGTCACCGCGGCAGCGAGTGAAAACGGTCTCAACCTCCCAGCCGAGCGGCACGAGAGAGTCGTTGACGCTTTGAGCCAGTCCGTCCTTGTTGTGCGTTCCGGAAATAGGATTGATGATGAGGCGTGCTTTCATTAGAGTTCGTAGGTGGCGGTAGATTATATCGTCACTCGGCGCGTCACGTCGGCTGCTTTCAGGATGTATATTCCTTTAGATGACATACGGAGCCTGTGGGTGCCGGCCGGAAGTGTCTCTTGTGATATGAGCTGGCCGAGGATGGTGAATACCTTGACCGTTGTGGGGCGCTGGCATGACACATATATATATCCGTCGCCGACGCTTACCTCGACATTGTCGTTGCTTTCGGCAGAGCGCTCGATCAGTGTCGCCGTATGTCCGGTGACATTGACGCTCTCCCATTTCGGCGCGGCCATGGAGGCTGTCGTCATACACAGGAGCAACAACAGGATTGCGAGGATCTTTCTCATATCTTTGCAAAGGTAGTAAAAATTTCTACAATTAACAAAGAGAAGGCTGTCTTCGCAATCCTGCCGTATGGTTTGCCGGTTGATCAGTACATGGGTGTGAACGGTTGGGTCTTGAAGAGATGATGGTTTGCCTCACCGACGTATCCTGCTGATTTGGAGACATCGATCTTCATGACGGATGCGCCTTTGCGGAAGTCGCACTTGTTGAGATCTATGTAGAATACGCCCGGATTGGTGACCACGTCAAAGTAGTAGCGGAGATCCCTTATATTGGCAAAGGACCGCCATTGGGTTGAGGATACGTTGCCTTCTCCCTCCACGGTATATTCGTATGGGACGGAGACATTCATGAGTATGGAGCGTATGATGGAGAATCCGAGATCCGTATCGCCTGTCTTGGCCACATTTTTGTCAAAGAAAGCCGCGCGGACGAAACGGTCGGGACTGCTCACGGTTCCGGGAAGGGTGTGGACACCGCCTTTTTTCTCCCAATACTCGTTGATCGCAGTCATCTGCGGATAGTTGGGGTCGTTGGTGAGTACCGGCATATCCTGGCCTTCGTAGATTTTGATCGTGCCGTGGTCAAACTCCACCATGGCGCATCGTCCCTCAGCGTCGGTGATACCCCAGTGCAGGGCGGAGACGGTTCCTCCGTCAAAAGTGGCTCCGGAGATGTTGAAGTCATGCTTTGAGAGAAGTGCGACTGCTTCAGGAGTGTCGGCGCAGAGATCGAGGATCCATGCCGGGAACATGGCGAGTGACATAGGCGGACGTGACATGGTGGAATCGTTGACGTAGACTGTGCCTTTGCAGAAGAGTCCGTTGACCACGAGACCTTTCTCATTCATTCCTTCCGTGACACCGCCGTCGTAGCCCACTGCGTAGATGGCTCCATATTTGGATGTCCACTTTACGGAACCGGCAATATTGTTGCCTTCCTTGGCCATACCCCTCGGATAGACATACAGGTTGGTGGGAATCGGTGTCTTCCAGTCGAGGGATCGCCCCACGATGCGGAGACTGTCATTCCCGACATATAGAACGCGGGAGCAGGCATCGGCCTTCATGCCGGCACCTAAGATTATAGCCGCTGCTAACGGCAGGAGAGCTGATAGTTTCATCTTACTGACGGATTAGTTGAAATATGAGTTATCATATTATCAACATCCGTGCCGTATGAAAGGTTTAGACGAAAAAAAGTCCTGCAGAACCGTCGGGTTTCGCAGGACTTATAGGTATTTGCGGGTATTTCTACCTGATTATTCGGGACGTTTGGTCTTCTTGCCATAGCCGTATGCGGCAGCCTCGCCGAGCTCTTCCTGGATGCGGAGAAGCTGGTTGTACTTGGCCATACGGTCGGAGCGGCTTGCGGAACCGGTCTTGATCTGTCCGGCGTTGGTGGCTACGGCGATGTCGGCGATGGTGGCATCCTCGGTCTCACCTGAACGGTGGGAGATGACTGCGGTGTAGCCGTTGCGCTGTGCGAGCTCAACTGCGCGGAGTGTCTCTGTGAGTGAACCGATCTGGTTGACCTTCACGAGGATGGAGTTGGCACATCCGAGGTTGATACCCTTCTGGAGATATTTCACATTGGTCACGAAGAGATCGTCGCCTACGAGCTGGCAGCGGTCGCCGATGAGATCGGTGAGGATCTTCCAGCCTTCCCAGTCGTTCTGATCCATACCGTCCTCGATGGAGTCGATGGGGTATTTCTCAACGAGGGTCTTGAGGAACTCAGCCTGCTGTGCGGAGGTGAGCTTGGGTGCGTCAGCGCCCTGCTTCCATGTGTAGTCATACACACCGTTCTTGTAGAACTCGGATGAAGCGCAGTCGAGACCGATGGTGACATCCTTGCCGGGCACGTAGCCTGCGAGCTCGATGGCTTTGATGATCACGTTGAGAGCATCTTCTGTGCCGTCGAGGGCGGGTGCGAATCCACCTTCGTCACCTACGGCTGTAGAGAGACCACGGTCGTGGAGCACTTTCTTGAGGTTGTGGAACACCTCGGTGCCCATACGGATACCTTCCTTGAAGCAGCAGGCACCGATGGGGCGGATCATGAACTCCTGGAAGCAGATGGGTGCGTCAGAGTGTGCGCCGCCGTTGATGATGTTCATCATGGGGACGGGAAGCACGTAGCTATTGCAGCCACCGATATATTTATAGAGGGGAAGGTCGAGATAGTCAGCGGCAGCCTTGGCAACGGCGAGAGATACGCCAAGGATGGCGTTGGCTCCGAGGTTGCTCTTGGTGTCGGTGCCGTCGAGTGCGAGCATGGTCTCGTCAATCTTGATCTGGTCAAGAGCGCTCATGCCCTTGAGAGCCTCGGCGATGGGGCCGTTGACGTTGGCTACAGCCTTGGTGACGCCCTTGCCCATATAGCGGCTCTTGTCACCGTCGCGAAGCTCGAGAGCTTCATTTTCGCCGGTGGATGCGCCGGAGGGGACGGATGCACGGCCACGTGCTCCGCTCTCAAGGATTACGTCTACTTCAACAGTGGGGTTGCCACGTGAGTCAAGGACTTCACGACCGATAATTTTTTCAATCTTCATAGTTGTATATAAGAATAGAGTTGAGTTTCTTATGGGTAGAATTGATTTTGCGGGCACAAATATAGTGAAATTCTATATTTTATGCAATTCTTTTGGGATTGCTTAAAAGAGTTTTTGTTCCTTTAAACCTCTTAGTATTCGTCCCAGCTCTTGATCTCGATTTCGTCGAGAGGATGGGTGGTGAAGGCATCGATGTAGGCCGAGGCCAGACGCGCGTTGGTCATCAGCGGAATGTTGAGGTCTATGGCTGCGCGGCGGATCTTGTAGCCGTTGGTAAGCTCGGTGGTGGTGAAGTTCTTGGGGATGTTGATCACCATGTCCACGGCGTGCTCGTGGAGCAGTTCGATGGCCTGGGGCTGCATATCGGGCTGGGAAGGCCAGTAGACGCGGATGGCCGGGATGCCGTTGTCGTTGAGATAGGAGTGTGTGCCTCCCGTCGCGTAGATTGTGTAGCCTCTGTTGGCCAGTTCATGGGCTGCGTCGAGCAGATCGGCTTTCTGCTTGGGTGTGCCGGTCGACATGAGTACAGCTTTCGTGGGAATACGGTTGCCTACGGAAATCATGGCCTTGATGAGAGCTTCAGACGAGTCGTTTCCGATGCAGCCCACCTCGCCGGTCGAGGCCATATCTACACCAAGTACAGGATCCGCACCCTGCAGGCGTGAGAAGCTGAACTGCGAGGCCTTGATGCCCACATAGTCGAGATCGAAAGCGTTTTTATTCGGTTTCTCCACGTCAAGTCCAAGCATCACGCGGGTGGCAAGATCGATGAAGTTTATTTTCAGGACCTTGCTGACAAACGGGAATGAACGTGATGCGCGCAGATTGCACTCGATCACCTTTATATCGTTGTTTTTCGCCAAAAATTGGATGTTGAACGGACCGGAGATGTGGAGCGCGTCGGCTATCTGGCGGGAGATCTTGCGGATGCGGCGCATGGTCTCGACATATAGTTTCTGCGGCGGGAACTGGATCGTAGCGTCTCCGGAGTGGACTCCGGCATATTCGATATGCTCGGATATGGCGTAGCATACGATCTCGCCGTTTTTGGCCACTGCATCCATTTCTATCTCCTTGGCTCCATTGATGAATTTGGAGACCACGACAGGATGCTGTTTGGACACATTGGCGGCCAGTCGCAGGAACCGTGTGAGCTGTTCCTGATTGTGGCATACGTTCATGGCTGCACCGGAGAGTACGTAGCTCGGACGGACGAGCACCGGGAATCCTACTTCAGCTATGAAGCCATTGATGTCGTCCATACTTGTGAGCTCCCGCCAGCTCGGCTGGTCTATGCCGAGACGGTCAAGCATCGCGGAGAACTTGTTGCGGTCCTCTGCATTGTCGATACATTCGGCTGTCGTGCCGAGGATATTGACACCTTCGGCGTCGAGGCGTGTAGCCAAGTTGTTGGGGATCTGTCCGCCCACGCTCAGGATCGTGCCGTGGGGCTGCTCAAGTTCGAGGATGTCCATGACACGCTCAAACGTTAGCTCGTCGAAATACAGGCGGTCGCAGATGTCATAGTCAGTCGATACAGTCTCGGGATTATAGTTGATCATCACCGATCTCCATCCCTGCTGCTTCACGGTAAGGAGGGCGTTGACCGAACACCAGTCGAATTCAACGGATGATCCGATGCGGTATGCTCCGGATCCAAGCACCACTATGGAACGATGGTCATGCAGATATTTCACATCGTTCTCCCGCCCGTTATATGTCAGATACAGATAGTTGGTCTGTGCGGGATATTCTGCTCCGAGGGTGTCGATCTGTTTCACCACCGGAACGATGCCGAGACTCTTGCGGAATGACCGGACTTCCCCGGCGGCTACGGCCGGATTGGTCATCCTCTCCTGAAGGATCTCGCGGGCTATCTGGAAGTCGCTGAATCCCTGTTCTTTGGCCTGGCGGAGGAGAACCTCGGGGATTTCCTTTATTTCATTGATCTCATGCAGCTCGGATGCGGTATTGATAATGTTCTGCAGTTTGTACAGGAACCATCGGTCGATTTTAGTGAGCTGGTGGATGTGTTCCACTGTGTAGCCTTTCAGCATGGCCTGCGCAATGGCGAAGATACGTTTGTCGGTGGGTTCGCTCAGGGCATGGTCAAGATTGGGTATCTCTTTCTGGTTGTTGCCTACAAATCCGTGCATACCCTGGCCGATCATGCGGAGCCCTTTCTGGATAGCCTCCTCAAAAGTGCGCCCTATCGCCATGACTTCACCCACGGACTTCATGGATGAGCCGATCTCGCGGCGCACGCCGTGGAACTTGCCGAGATCCCAGCGCGGAATCTTGCAGACTATGTAGTCGAGTGCCGGTTCAAAGAAGGCGGAAGTCTCTTTCGTGACTGAATTTTTCAGATCGAAGAGGCCGTAGCCGAGTCCGAGCTTGGCGGCGACAAACGCAAGGGGATAACCGGTGGCTTTCGATGCAAGAGCCGATGAGCGGCTCAGTCGGGCATTGACCTCGATGACGCGGTAGTCCATCGAAGCGGGATCGAAGGCATATTGTACATTACATTCGCCGACTATACCGATGTGACGGATGATTTTGATGGCAAGTTTGCGGAGATAATGGTAGTCTTCGTTGGTGAGAGTCTGCGAAGGAGCAACTACGATGGACTCTCCTGTGTGGATGCCCAGTGGGTCGAAGTTCTCCATGTTGCAGACTGTGATGCAGTTGTCATATCGGTCGCGGACCACCTCATATTCGACCTCTTTCCAGCCTTTCAGCGATTTCTCCACGAGAACCTGGGGCGAGAAGGCGAGTGCTTTCTCCACGAGAGCCACAAGTTCCTGTTCATTGTCGCAGAATCCGGATCCGAGACCTCCTAAGGCGTAGGCGGCGCGGACAATCACCGGATAGCCGAGATCCGATGCCGCGCTTATGGCGCCGTCGACGGTGCTGACAGCCTCGCTCTTGATGGTCTTTACGTCGATCTCGTCCAATTTGCGGACGAACAGTTCGCGATCCTCGGTGTCCATGATGGCACGGACCGGAGTGCCGAGAACCTCGACGCCGTATGCTTCGAGCACCCCCGACCGGTGGAGCTCAACGCCGCAGTTGAGAGCGGTCTGGCCGCCGAAAGCGAGCAATATTCCGTCCGGACGCTCCTTGCGGATCACTTTCTCCACGAAGTATGGGGTCACGGGCAGGAAGTATATCTTGTCGGCGAACCCTTCGGAGGTCTGGACGGTGGCGATGTTCGGATTGATGAGGACTGTCGTGATCCCCTCTTCCTTCATGGCTTTGAGTGCCTGTGAGCCGGAATAGTCAAACTCGCCGGCCTCGCCGATTTTCAGTGCGCCGCTGCCGAGAAGCAGGACTTTCTTGATGTTTTCGTTACGCATGATTATGGGAATGATGGGGATTAAAGCATATTTATAAACTCATCGAAAAGGAATTCCGTGTCTTTCGGACCGGATGATGCCTCGGGATGGAACTGGGCCGAGAAATATGGCTTGGTCTTATGACGGATCCCTTCGTTGGTGCCGTCGTTCATGTTGATGAAGAGGGGTTCCCAATCGGCCGGAATAGTGTCATTGTCGACGGCAAAACCGTGGTTTTGCGATGTGATGAAGCATTGGTCGGTGCCGACACGGCGCACCGGTTGGTTGTGGCTCCTGTGGCCGTATTTGAGTTTGTATATCTTGGCTCCGGCGGCCTTTGAGAGCAGCTGGTTACCCATGCAGATTCCGCAGATTGGCTTGCCGTTCTCCATGGCTTTGCGTATGAGCACCACTGTCTCCTCGGCCATATCGGGATTTCCGGGTCCGTTGGATATGAAAAGACCGTCGTAGGGTATGGTGGTGAAATCGTAGTTCCAGGGGACGCGTATCACTTTCACTCCACGGCGTGTGAGACAGCGGATGATGTTGTGTTTCACGCCGCAGTCTATCAGCACCACGGTCTTGTCGCCATCGCCATGTATCTCTACCTCCTTGCATGACACCTTTGCCACGAGATTTTCCTTGTTGGGGTCGTAGAAGTCCGGTTCCTCGCATCCGTCGATCACGATTTTGCCAAGCATCGAGCCATGTTCGCGCAGATGTTTCGTGAGTGCTCGGGTGTCAATGCCGTAAATGCCGGGGATCTTTTCCTCCTGTAGCCATTGGGCCAAAGAGCGGTCTGCCTGCCAGTGGGAATGGTCGAAAGAGTAGTCCTGTGCCACTATGGCACGGGCATGGATATGATCGCTTTCATAGTATTCGCTGACGTCGTCCTTCTCTCTGCGTGGCGGGACACCGTAATTGCCGAGAATGGGATAGGTTGTAACAAGAATCTGTCCCTCGTATGAGGGGTCGGTGAGACTTTCAGGATAGCCTGTCATGGCGGTGTTGAACACAACCTCGCCGGCTGTCGAAGCTTCATGTCCGAAAGACTTCCCTTCAAAAGTGGTGCCGTCGGCAAGAATCAGACGGGCGCGCTTAATCTGTCGCATACAGTGATGGGGATGAGTTATTGACTGTGCAAAGTTACGAATTTTTGAGGGGTTGAGAAAACTTTTCACTCTCTTGTTTGTTATTTTAACAAGATGTTGCTTTTTTGTAAGAAATTTCGCTATATTTGCAGAGTCTTGGTAACGTCATGTAAATACAATAATTCTTACCTCTCAACCCAACACATTTAACCAATGAAAAGCGTAAAGGACACACTTTTAGAGCGCCGGAGCATCCGTAGATACGAGCGCGAGGATGTCAGTGCAGATGACATGAACCTGATCTATGAGGCTATCCGTAACACTCCGACCAGCTATAACGGCCAGCAGTTCTCTGTCATAGATGTCACCGATCCCGACCTGAAGCTTAAACTGTTTGCTCTGATCGGACAGAAGCAGGTCAAGACCTGCTCGCATTTCCTTGTGTTCGTGATGGATTACAACAAGATCGGTCTCATTGCCGAGGAGTTGGGTGAGGAGGTACCGGAGTTCAACAATACGATCGATGGTATAGCCGTAGGCATTATTGACGCATCCCTCGCCATGATGAGCGCGCTCACTATGGCTGATAGCCTTGGTCTCGGATGCTGTCCCATAGGCTATGCCCGCACGGTGGCTCCCGAAGCAGTGTCGACCCTGCTGGGACTGCCTAAGAAGACTTTTGTGGTGTGCGGACTGTCGATCGGAGTACCACGGGAAACACCTGATCTCAAGCCGAAACTTCCGCGCGATCTTGTGATTTTCAGCAACCGCTACCGGACGGACGACGAGAAGATGACTGAGGAACTCATGACATATAACGACACCATCTCCGAGTATAACCGCACACGCGAGGGAAGCAAGACAGACAACGATTGGGCCACACATATCCTCGGCTACTACCGGGAAGCCTCCGGCCACGGAATCCTCCGTGCCATGCAGCGCAAAGGCTTCGACCCTAAGAGATGATTAGGAATGGGATGTTGTGACGTCTCATGGAAGCAGGATCTTGGCTAAGATCCATGTGAGGCGGTTGAAGATGCGGTTGTGGGTGTAGATCAGCCGTATTCTGCGGGGATGTTGTGTGCGTGAGATAACCCGGTCGCGGAGGTCTGCGGCGAGATCGTCCGAGCCTTCCCGATGATATTCCGCGGCGAGAATCATGGTGCGGGCATCAAGCCACGCGAGCGCGTCCGCGCGTCCGGCGAGTGTCAGCTCTTTCCTGATTGCGTCAAGTGCACCTTCCCATTTCCCTGGATTGGATGAGAAATCATTACCTGTGATGGATTCGTCCTGATGATGGACTATTGCACCGGGACGACCCTTGGCTGTCACCAGTCTCGGCGACTGTAACAGCAGTCTCACCCCGAGCTCGAAGTCATCCCATCCGGTAAGATTCTCGTTCCAGCCGCCGGCTTTGCGGAAGAGTGATGTCCGCGCGATATATCGCAGGGTTGATAATGTAGATCTGAAAAGATGCGAGAAAAGGGGCGATGTTGTCGAGTAATATTTGCGTGTGTCGTGTCCGTCCTTACGGATGATCACATCCTTGCCTATTATGTCGGCATCGGGATTGTCGGCTATCGCTTGCGACAGATCGCTTATATGATGAGGCAGCATCTCATCGTCGGAGTCGAAAAACATTGTCCATCCGGACCGGACAGCTTTAAGTCCGAGATTACGGGCCGCAGGAGCTCCCGGTATGGGCTGGGAAAGCACCTGCACCCAAGGCTTGTCGATGGCCCAGTCCTCCATAATGCGTATGGAGGTATCCGTGGATGAGTTGTCTACAAGCACGACGGCTGCCGGCGCGAGAGTCTGCGCATCTATGGAGCGCAGCAAGCGGGGCAGCGTGTGTGCACGGTTGTAGACCGGTATGACTATGGTGATGGGTGATTCCATCAGCGGCGGCGGTTGCGCACGGATCGTGCGGCCGAAGATGAGGTCGTGGCCGCTTTGGCCTTCTTGACTTTTGCCGGTTTGGATTTTGATGTGGAGGATGATTCTTTCTTCACACCTCGCTTCGAGCGTGTGGCCCGGGTGCTGCTTGTGGCTTTTTCCTCATCGGAGGAGAGAGCCTCTTCTCCATTTGCAGCGGCCTCGGCCTGAGCCAGAGCCTTTTCGGCTGCTTCCCGGCGCTCGGCAAGTTCCTCAAGCGATGGAACCCATAGCTTATTCTCGAATGAATCAAGGCGCTGCTGTATGCTGTCGCGGGCGTGAGCCAGTTCGTCGGGATCCGGGTGGAGCTGCATGAGCGACTTGTTCTTCAGATTGCGTGTCTTGTAGATATCGCCCTTGTAGAGCCCGAGCTGGAAGAAATCATCGTAGGTACAGGTGGCAAGATTGTTGTCATCGTCCGTGAATATGGTCTGTGTGGTCAGATACGGACGCAGATCGTCATATTTCACCCAGAACATCGGGTAGCGCACAGCCTCCCCGCCGAAATCGCCCGAGCGGTGGAGCACCGGACAGATTGCCTCGATGCGGTTGCGCATACGGTTGGAGCGGCGGTCGAATTCCCATCGCTCTATTATATAGTATGACAGTACTTCCGAAGCCGGGACATCGCTCTCGTCGATCGTGAATTTCGGATTCTTCTCCGTCGATCCCTTGGCATCGGAATATATTATGTGAAAACGGTCGAGCACGTCACGCATCTTCACCTTGTAGGCATCAGTGAATACTTCGCGTCCGTCGAGATACTCGTATGCGCCGAGTTGTCCGGCTGCCATCTTGCCGAGTATGATGCGGAAGAGATTCTCTTGTCCGTCCACCGGCTCGTCAGGGTAGTAGAGTGCTCCGTTGTCATCCTTGGTGAGATCAAGTTCCCTATACATGACGCGCATCCACTGGAGCTCGCTTTCTGTGGTGGGTGTCTCCTCGAAGTGCGACTGCATACGCTGGGTGACACCGGGAGTTGCCGTCTTGGAGCCTGCAGGATCGTCCGAACGCCGGCGCACCACGCTGCCGGAGGAGGTGGAGGTGTCCTGTGCGAACACGCCGGCCGCGATGATCAGGCTTATGGTTGTGAGAAGAAATTTCTTCATATATGGTGGTTCTAAGAGATGACTAATTTACGATTACTTCGACCGGACTCAGCACTCGCTCGATGCCGTCGGGCCCTTTGGCACGGATGCGGGAGATGTAGAACCGTTTTCCGCGCGACAGACGTTTGAACTGATCCCGCTGGCGCTGGGAGAATGATGCTCCCTGGGATACTTCGGGGATAGCGTTGCCCATCTGGTCGAAAAATACTGTCTCAAATCCGAGCACCTGGAAGTCGATGTTGAGCATATCGTCATCAATAGCGGCCTCGATGCCGGGAGCTGTCGTGAGAAGTGTCTTGGAGAATGGCTTGCCACCTTTGTAGCGATCCTTGGTGCCGTTCTGCCCTGTGAAGGATATGAATGCCACGGGATCAGGAAGCTTGCGGACGCGGAATGTCGAGGTCGCCACTGTCTGTGGGCGTCCGTCGATATTGGCGGTGACTGTGATCGTCGCATTCTCCCCGACCTTGTTGGGACGGGCTATCCATTGGTCTCCCTGCCGGGTGAGGGAGCCGTTGGTCATGGTGGCCGATACTCCGGTCATGGGTACTCCCGGAACAGAGATGCTCATGGGATTGTTGATGCCGGCATAGAGCACGTTCATCATCGTGGCCGATACTGTGGCGGTAGGCTCCATCACGGTGTAGGATGATGAGAACGGGTGTTTGGTGACGGATCCGTCGCCGTGCGCCACCTCAATATATCCGGAATAGTCGAAATTGCCGGTGGTGGAGGTGGCAAATTCATAAAGACCCTTGTCCGAGGGAAGCTGCTTGCCACCAACGAAAATCGTAGGCCGCGCGGTGGTGTCGACAGCGGCAAGGACAATTGATGCCGAGTAGCGGCTGCCGCGCATCACCATGCGTGACTGCGGAATCACGAATGCGTTGAGCTCGTTGACGCGCACATCACCTGCATCGACAGCTGCGAGGAGGTTGGCAAGTGCCTCACCCTCGGCATACCGTATGTCGTTCTGCAGTTTGGTGAGCAGGGTGACAGCGGCCACGACCGGCTGGTTCTCGAACTTGGCTTCTTCCCATTTCTGATCCTGGACGGTGCCCGGACGGCGGAACGGAGCCGTTGACAGTGCCTCACGGATGCTCGCCTGCTTGATGGAGTCGGGGACAAGGGCGGTGATATAGTCGCGGTAGGAGTCGATTTCCGAGTGCAGGCGCGCACCTTCGTTATGTCCGGGTGCGAGCATCACTACAGCTGCGGATTCAAGGTCATCGCGACGGTTGATGTCGTTCACCTTCCCGCCGGGCCCGTCAGCTTCGATGACTATGGCCTTCTTGAGCGAATCGACAAGTTCATACAGAGCCGCGGCTCGCTGGCGCACGTCGGAAGCTTTGTCGAGCCATGGAGTGCCTTTCTCACGGTTCTGTTGGGTGAAGCTTTCAAGCTGGGCATATATGGCATCGTTGCGGCGACCCACATTGGCATTTGTGCGCGCCAGGCCGTCCTCGACCTGGACGAAGCCGTCGAGAACGTCGCTCGACACGTTGAGAGCGAGCATGGCGGTGAGGACGATATACATGAGGTTTATCATCTTCTGCCTCGGTGAGAGTCTGACTACTGATTCAGCCAATGGTATCTGGGTTTAGAGTAGTTATCGAATATGGTTTCCTTACAGTGTGCCTGACGATTGAGCGGCCGGAATATCGTTCATCATAGGCCGGTACATATTGACGGTCATGGCATGGAGCATCTTCTCATACACTTGGTTGAGCTGCTGCATATAGCGGGCCATCTTCTCCGTCTCCTCGCAGTAGCGGGCGCTCTGTGAGGCACTTTTCTCATACATATCGCGTATGTCCTTGATGCCGCGGTTGACGCGGTCGATGCTTTCGAGTTGTGACGACACGCTCTTGAGCTGTATTTCGTAGATGGTGTTGAGTCCTCCGAGATTTCGGTTGAGGTCGCCCATCTGCGATATGTAGCCACGGGAATTTTCGGTGATTCCGGCGGAATTCTCGGTTATGGCTGCATAGCTCTGCAGAAGCACGTTGGACACGTTGTTGAGAGCTTCTGTGGTCTGCCGCAGCTGCTGCATCTGCTCCGAGATGGCGCTCATCTGGGATAGATACTCCTGGGTGGCGGTGGTGAGTTCGGCCATCTTTGACAGCTGTTCGGCCGCACTGCTCATGCGGGCTATGCTCTCGCTGAGCGAGAGTGTGTCTGCCTCGGACAGATTCAATGCTCCGGATCCTGTCACGATGGTGCCGGATCCTTCTGCTGGCGCACCTCCGATGACGGTGACATTGCCGCCGTTGCCTGACAGGCGGTGTGAGTGTGTGTCGTTGTCTTCCGCATCCTCCCCGGTTTTCTTTCGGTCAAGCTCGGGGAACACGTCTTCCCAATGATACTCCTTGGGCGGACGGTCGAAGGCCGTGAGGATGAACATCAGGACCTCGGTGCCCATACCGATGCAAAGGAGTGTGTTGCCTCCGGGAAGGTGGAGGATCTTGAAGAGCGCACCCCAGATGACGATAGCCGCACCCACGCTGTAGGCGAAGTTGAAAAGACGCTGGCCGCCTTCCCAGGTCATGATTGTCTTATATTTGGCTTTGATTTTGTCTGTTTCCATGATTGTCTTGTTGTGACGTTTGAAGAGAGGGGTTTATTTCTTGGCTTTCGTTCCTTTGGCAAATCCGATCTGGGTGCGGACGCAGCGGAACCCGATGTATGAGCGTTGTTCGTTCTGGTATTCCCACATACGCAGGTCTGAACGGACATTATGTGCCACATCTTTCCAGGAGCCTCCGCGCACGATCTTGCGCTTCATTTTATACGGATCTTCCTGAGCCGCGTCATAGCGGTATTCCGGATTGAGATCCGAAGTGAGTTTGGAGATACTTTCGGAATATGCCGTCGAGGTCCATTCGCTCACGTTGCCGGCCATGTCGTAGAGGCCGAAATCGTTGGGTGCGTATGTGCCCACACGGGAGGTTATAAGCTGCCCGTCCTGCACGAAGTTGCCTTCCTGAGGTTTGAAGTTGGCATAGAAGCAACCCTGATCCTCGGTGAGCGGCAGATCGCCGTCCCATGGATACATATTCTCGCTCTTGCCGGCGCGGGCTGCATATTCCCATTCCGCTTCCGTCGGCAGTCGGTAGGGCTCGATATATACGCCCTCACGTCCGAGCGATTTGCGCAGGAAGTCGGTGCGCCAGTTGGCGAAGGCGGTGGCCTGCTCCCAGCTCACTCCTACCACCGGATACTCGCTGTAACCGCCGTGGGAGAAATAGAGTCTCACGTATGGTTCGTTGTAGGCATTGTCGAAATCGTTGATCCACGCTGTGGTGTCGGGATATACGTTGACGATATATGTGTTGACGAAATCGTATGGTCCCGTAAGCGCGCGGGTGACGGTCTCGCGGCGTATTTCTCCGTCATCGTCGATATAAGCCGTGTCCTTTGATATGACAGGCATATTTGTCGGGACGGGGCGGTCCGTGTTGTAGTCACGGCGTTTCGGATCAAGACGGTTCTTGCGCTTCGCTGCCTCGGTGTGGTTGTAGACCTCGTAGCGATAGTTGAGCTGGTCGGGATCAAGCTCGCGTGCGCCGGTGATGGGATTGTTGCGGTAGAGGCTCTCTATGGCCCGCTGCTCATCCTCGTTGGCATTGCGCCAGGGGATAGGTTTGGACCAATTGAGGCGGGGAGTGATGGGATTGCCTTCGCGATCCTCCTCGATCTTGAACTCCTCGTTGCCACCCCAGCGGGGATCTGCGAGACGCTCACGGATTATGGAGTCACGCACCCAGAACACGAACTGTTTGTATTTCGAGTTGGTGATCTCGGTCTCGTCCATCCAGAATGCATCTACCGACACTCCGCGCGAGTCAGCCCGGAGATTCCACAATGAGTCTTCCTTGGAGGGACCCATCTTTACGGATCCGCGTGACACGAGCACCATGCCGTAGGGAGTGGGCTCGGTCCATGATGTGCCGCCGACACCTGTCACTTCACCACCCATGGAGCTGCGGCTCCCGGAGGCACAGCTTACGGCTATGACGAGCGCGATAACGGCTATGAGTATATGGAGAATCTTTTTCATAAGTTACATTATACGAATGCTCTTGTGTTTGTTTCGGTTTTTCTCGGAGAAGTCGAGTTTCAGGTTGTATCCGGCAAAGACCTCATGGCTGCCGGAGGAAGCTCTGGATATGTCGCTCAGATGATAGTCGTAGCTATATCCTATGAATATGCCTTTGAGTTCTGCCCCGAGCATCACGGAGACCGCGTCGTCGTATCGGTAGCCTATGCCGGCGGAGAAGAGTTTGTTGTAGCGTACACGTCCGGTCACGGCGACATCCGTAAAACTGAAATCAGTCCTGACGAGCAGGGACGGTATCACTTCAAATAACGTGTTCTTTACCGGAATATTGCCCTCGGCGTTGAAATAGAGGGCGCGCTGGGCCGTGAATTGATATTTTTTAGCAGTCTCCCCCGAACCGGTCGCGCTCGAGCCTGCTCCAGTTCCGTTTTCAGAGGTGAAGGTGACGGTGGGATTGTTGGCATGGAGCAGCGAGATGCCTGCTTTGAATCGCTTGTGGACGTAATACAGTCCCACTCCGAGATCCAATGCGTTGCCGGCGAGATCTGACTGTGGGATGGCGTCGTCGGTGCTTTCGTGATAGTCATCATCGTCAGGGATGTAGACTTCCGATCCCTTGAACTGTTCGTTGAAAAATCCTACCTGCAGCGCACCGGTGAGTTCACCTTTCAGAAGTTTGAATTTATAGCCTATCTGGGCGTTGAAGGTAAGATTGCGGAACAATCCCATCGATTCCTGCTGGATCACGATTCCGGTGCCGAATTTCTTGCTGAGAAACTTGAATGGCGTGTCGGCGGCAGCAAGGAATGTGCGCGGAGCGCCGTCGATGCCCACCCATTGCGCCCTCATGCCTCCACGGATGCGTATATTGTCGGTGTCACCGGCCGCTCCGGGGTTATAGTAGGTGGGAACAGCCCAGTAGTGGGTGAGCATGGCATCTCCCTGGGCTTTCAGTGAGGGGACGGCTGCGATGGCCAGGACGATTATGAGTGCGATCCTGAGCGTTATGTCGTTGATCTGTCTCATGGCGGTCATTCGAAATAAAATGTGAACACCACCATGCGTGACACGGCTTTCTTGAGCGACTGTGTCATTTTCAGCTTGCCGGGTTCATCCTCAAGATCCGGCCGGTCGTGTTCGATCACGTCCGAAAGTCCGAAACAGAATTTTATTTCGGGGATGAATTTGAAATATGGCATATAGAAGTCACATCCGAAGCCTGTGGTGAGATAGAAATCCATTGGTTTGGTGCGCAGATAATCGCCCCGCTGGCGGGTCACGTTGAATGTGGGCATCACTCCGGCGGTGATGTATGGCCGAGAGTTCCGGTAGCGCAATCCGGAGAATTTCAGATCCACAGGTATGACCACGAGCGCGGACTTGAGGTTCTGACGCTGTTCTGTCCCGGTGTTGTATTCCCGCATGATTATGTCGCGGTTACCGAAGTACATTCCGGGTGTGAGGCGCACGTTGAACAGATGGTTCAGACGAAGATCGAAGAGCCCGTTGACGCAGAACCCCGGTGAGAACGACGGCTGTTCCATGAACCACTGTTCGCCATCGTCGGTGATGAGTCCGTTGTGGACAAATGTGATGTCCTGGGTGTGGATGCCGAATGAGAATCCGAGATGCCAGCGGCGAAGGTCGGCATAAGGACGATTCTGCAGCTTGTCGTTCAGGTTCTGCGACCCTGCGGCAAGCGCACATAAAGCAGCCACTGCAAGCATTATGGCCCGCAGTAGTCTTCCTTTACGATAAAAAAAGAGGCTGTTCATCATTAAAAATAACGTGAACAGCCTCAATTTATTGCGTTATCCCATCAGAGACCTCTTCCGTGGCAGTTTTTGTATTTCTTGCCTGATCCGCAGGGACAGGGGTCGTTGCGGTTGATGCGCGGACCTGCCTTGACCGGCATTGACGGCTGACGCTGTGAGGCTCCCTGGGCGGCGGCGCGGGCAGCGTTCTCGCCCGGCAGATTCTCGCGCGATGTACGGTAGCGGGAGTAGTCCGACGGACGCTCCGGCATGGCGCGCTTCACTTCGGGCTGGGGGCGGGATGCGGATGCCTGTGCATCCGGAGCATCCGGAGCGGATGGCTGCTGAGGTGCCTGCTGCTGGATGTAGATCTGTCCTCTCATGAGGGTCGCCATGGCCTTGTTGTTGAGCTGGGCGAGCATGGCCTCGAAGAGGTGGAACGATTCCACCTTGTAGATCACGAGCGGATCCTTCTGTTCGTATGATGCGTTCTGCACGCTCTGGCGCAGCTGGTCAAGCTCACGTAGATGCTCTTTCCATAGCTCGTCGATCGTGACGAGGAGCACGGCCTTGTGCCATTCCTTGACGATTGACTTGCATCCGGTGCGATAGGCCTCGTCGATGTCGACCACGAGGTTGAAGAATCGCTTGCCGTCGGTCATCGGGACAGCTATACGGCCTTTGAACCCGCGGTTCTCCACACAGTCGGTGATCACGGGCTGAGCGACTTCGATGATGCGGTCGCGCTTGCGGTCGAATGCTTCCGATGCGGCCGTGTGGATTTTCTCGATGGCTTCCTCCTTGCTGAGGTTGCGGAATTCCTCTTCGGTGAACGGCACTTCTATGGTGAGTGTCTTGAAGAGATCCATGGCGAGATCCTGGTAGGCGGCCGGATATGTGTTGTTGACGAAGTTCTCGATCACATCCCACATCATGTTGGCTATGTCGATGCCTATACGCTCGCCGAGCAGCGCATGATGACGGCGGTTGTATATATATGTGCGCTGCTTGTTCATCACATCGTCATACTCGAGCAGGCGTTTGCGGATGCCGAAGTTGTTTTCCTCCACGCGCTTCTGGGCGTTGCCTATGGCGTTTGTCACCATGCGGCTCTCGATGCGTTCGCCTTCTTCCAGACCGAGAGTGTCGAGCATCTTCATCACGCGGTCGGTGGCGAAGAGTCGCATCAGCTGATCCTCGAAGGAGACGTAGAACACGGAGGAGCCAGGGTCGCCCTGACGGCCGGAACGGCCTCGGAGCTGTCGGTCCACGCGTCGGCTCTCATGACGCTCCGTTCCGATGATGGCAAGTCCGCCGGCAGCCTTGACCTCCGGAGATAGCTTGATGTCTGTACCGCGGCCTGCCATATTGGTGGCGATGGTGACGGTGCCTTTCTCGCCTGCATGGGCCACTATCTCAGCCTCTTTCTGGTGGAGCTTGGCGTTGAGCACGTTGTGGGGTATATGGCGCATGGTGAGCATACGGCTCAGAAGCTCGGAGATCTCGACGGATGTGGTTCCGACAAGTACCGGCCGGCCGGCTTTGACAAGTTCCTGGATCTCATCGATCACGGCGGCATATTTTTCCTTCTTGGTCTTATATACCCTGTCGTCCATATCTATACGTGCCACCGGACGGTTGGTCGGGATGGTGACTACGTCGAGTTTGTAGATATCCCACAGCTCTCCGGCCTCGGTCTCTGCCGTACCGGTCATACCGGCGAGCTTGTGATACATACGGAAGTAGTTCTGCAGTGTGATCGTAGCGAATGTCTGGGTGGCAGCCTCGACTTTCACACGTTCCTTGGCCTCGATGGCCTGGTGCAGACCGTCGCTGTAGCGGCGGCCTTCCATGATACGGCCTGTCTGCTCATCCACGATCTTGATCTTGCCCTCGTCTATCACGTATTCCACGTCTTTCTCGAAAAGGGCGTATGCTTTGAGAAGCTGGGTCACAGTGTGGACACGTTCGGCCTTGACGGCATATTCCTGCATCAGCTCGTCCTTGCGGCGGGCACGCTCGGCGGGATCCTCGATGGTCTCGGCCTCCGAGAGAAGTGCGGCTATGTCGGGGAGCACGAAGAACTGCGGGTCGTCGCTCTTTCCGGTCAGCTCGTCGATGCCCTTGTCGGTCAGCTCGACACTGCGGTTCTTCTCGTCGATCACGAAGTAGAGCGGATCGGTCACGACGGGCATCTCGCGCTGGTTGTCCTGAAGATAGTATGCCTCTGTCTCAAGCATGAGGTTCTTCATGCCGTCCTGCGAGAGGAATTTGATGAGGGCACCGTTCTTGGGCAGACCCTTGAAGGCGCGGAACAGCAGCAACGCACCTTCCTTGCGGACATCCTTGTCGTCAGATGCGATCTTTGTCTTAGCTTCGGCCAGTATCTTGGTGACGAGTCGCTTCTGTGCCTCGAACACCTTCTCCACGTTCGGGCGGTATTCGTCGAAGAGCTGGTCGTCGCCCTTGGGGACTGGACCGGAGATTATGAGAGGTGTACGGGCATCGTCGATAAGCACGGAGTCAACCTCGTCGACAATCGCATAGTAGTGTTTGCGCTGCACCATGTCCGACGGGCTCATGGCCATGTTGTCGCGCAGATAGTCGAAACCGAACTCGTTGTTTGTGCCGAATGTGATGTCACACTCGTATGCGCGGCGGCGGGCAGCCGTGTTGGGTTGGTGCTTGTCGATGCAATCCACTGTCGAGCCGTGGAACATATAGAGCGGACCCATCCATTCGGAGTCTCGTTTTGACAGATAGTCGTTGACGGTCACGACGTGGACTCCGCGGCCTGACAGCGAGCGGAGGAACACGGGGAGTGTAGCCACGAGGGTCTTGCCCTCGCCGGTGGCCATCTCGGCTATCTTGCCTTGATGGAGCACGATACCGCCGATGAGCTGCACACGGTAGTGTACCATATCCCAGGTGATCTCGTTGCCGCCTGCGATCCAGTGGTTTTTCCAGATGGCGTTGTCGCCATCGATGGAGACGAAGTCCTTGCCTTGGGCTGCGAGCTCCCGGTCGAGATCCGTGGCCTTGACCACGATTGTCTCATTGGCCGCAAAGCGGGCGGCGGTCTCGCGTATCACGGCGAACACTTCGGGCAGATGCTCGTTGAGTTTGTCCTCGATGGTGTCGAGCATGATTTTCTCGTTCCGGTCTATGGTGTCCCATACGGGCTGGCGCTCGTCAAACGGAAGTTCCTCTACCTCGGTCTTCAGACGGGCGTTCTCTTCCTCCTCGGCAGCCACGGACTGCTTTATGTCGTCGCGGACGGCCTGGATGCGTTCGCGGAGCTGATCTATGGTCAGTTGCTTCACCTCGGGCTCGATGGCCTCGATCTTTTGAACTATCGGCTCGATCTCCTTGAGATCGCGGGTGGATTTATTGCCGAAAAGTTTGGTGATAAATGATGTGAATGACATTGATAGGTGTTTGATGTATATATGTGTTTCGTCCGTCATGCGGGCGGACGGGTGAGATTTTTATCGCTTTATATTGAGAGGGGATATGGATGCCGCATTGGGTGATCTTATCCGGAGCTGACGTGTGATGGTCGGTGCTATCGCTCTCGCATCCACCCTGTCGGAGATCTTTGCGGTCTCAAGATCGGGGGATAGTATATATATAGGTGATGTGGATGCCTGCCATCTGACCACAGGAAGCTGCGACTGGTCTATGTTGACGGTCTCGCCTTCCACCTTGTCGGAGATTTCCCATCCGGGATTGACCATCACGAGCAGATCGCCTGCATGGCTTGCGGATACGTTGCGCCGCAGTGCGGACGGATCATCGCCGGCGCGCCGCGCGAGTATGTCGTCAAGGGTATAGACATCGCTGACGCCGCTCATGCGGGCCAGAAACTCGGCTGCCTCCCGGCGCATATCGACTTCCGACAGCCCACGCTCCTTGAGAAGCTGCGTGTTCAGGTAAAAGTAGCCGTTGTGATATCCGTTCACCCACTCTCCATTGCCGTGGATGGCCATGAGATACATATTAAGGAGAGAGATGGCTCTGCGTGGCGAGAATTGGCCTGAAGGGATGTTCCATCGTTCGTCGTCGCGCTTGGATCCGGCGGGTGCCGGCGTTCCGGCCACAAAAAGCAGCGTCTGACCCATCCCCGGACCCTTCTCTATGGCCTTGATGATGTTTGCGATGTCGGAGTCAAGACGCACGTATGCATCCATCGTCTCGATTCGGGTGTCGGATCCGCGTCCGTTCATGTAGGGACTGACATTGAATCCTACGCTGAGCATATCAGTGACACCGCGTGAGCCGAGCTGCAGCGTGGAGATATAGTCGGCGGCAGCGGAGGCTATTTCCCGGTTGGCCGGAGCCGAGGTCTTGAATGCCTTGAACCTGTCGGCCTGTTTGGCCGGAAATGTATGGCGGAAAGGATATAGTTTCTTGTAGTCCGGAAGATCCGGATACTTGTAGAGTTTCAGTGCCGGCTCCCATGTCAGGGTGTCAAGGCGCAGAGGAAGTGTGAATCCTACATTTCTGCGGGCTATCGGAGCGGGATTCTCGCGGTAATGGCGTGAAGTGGTCCATTTTCCGGTTATATCACTTATCCAGTAGCTGCTGTTGCCTGCGTGGCCTCCGAGTATGATGGCTATCTGCGGGTCTGCCGCTATGGCGTGGACAAGTCCGATACCTCCGTCGGTGATGCGCACCTCGTCGGAGATGGTGGATACGAGGAGCTGGTTGGGTGTGAGCGCCTGTTCCGAATAGTTGCCGATCTTGTCGGGATCAAGCAGTATCGGATAGTCTATTTTCGTGGCCGTGTCCCACACGCGGGCTGCCGGGATTCCGTTGACGGCCGGTGAGGCTCCACTGACGAGTATGGCCGTCGCCGCAGTCGCATCGATACCGGGTCCGTAGTCCACATTTTCGATGCTGACACCATTGTTGAGCAGACGGTTGAAGCCGTTGTCGCCGAAATTGGATCGAAGCAGGTTTATATAGTCGGCTGACAGTCCCTCAACAAAAATCCCCACGACAAGAGTGGGGCGTGGCGAGGGTTCCTGCGCATGGGCTGAGGGCGACGCGATGCCGACAGTCACCATGGTGGCAACCATCGCACAGGCAAGGCGGTATGTCGTCAGCGAGTTTTTGCGCATAGATGAAATATGTTTGTCGCCGCCCGGCATCCGGAGGCGAGCACGAGTGGCCAGAAGGCCGGATTGGGCGACTGCACGTTGGCTATGAAAATGACTGCGAGTGCAATCAGGAGTGCAAAGTTAACACTTTGATAGCTTATTTCCAAAACTTTGCCGTGTTTTAGCCAAGGGGCGAGCGCGCCGATGAAGCATAGGGGATTCAACCATAGGTAAAGCCAGTTTGGCGACGTGGCTTCATGTACGGATATGAATATGAGGAAGGTTAGGACCATGCCCTCAAGCCCCATGAGCGAGAAGTAGACGGTATCGAATATGCGTCCCCATCGTGGCATACCGCGCAACTGGAGGATGCTGACACAGAATGAGACTGCGAAGACCAACCAGCTCCAGAAGAGCGGACCGAGTATCCACGGAGTGGCATCCTCGACCACCGACGGCGTTGAATCCGATCCGAAGAGATAACCGGAATCAGTCACTAAATGTTCACCGCCGGGAAGTTTCGCTCCGCGGATCATATCGTAGGCCACCACCGGTGCGAAGCGTGGCTCGTCGGCTGTCAGCTGACGGTCTATCCCGCTTCCGAGGGCAGTGTCGATCCCGAACTGATACCAGGGGTAGTTGACATGATAGTGTCGCATCACATTACGGAAAGTGCTTGCATCGCGGGCGGGAAGCTGTGGGGCTGACAGTGTGATGCCTCCGGCACATTTGTCGATCATGTCTATGGGGCGGGTGGCGCAGTTGTCGAGCACGTAGTTGTAGCGGTAGACTCTGTTTTCCGGCCGCAGGTTCTCGATCACGAGTCCTGTAAGCCTTTCGGCCTGGAGGGAGTCCAATGCGAGCGTCTGGTAGCGGATGGTGCGGCCGCTGCGGGCATAGGATTCCACGAAGCGGTCGGTGGAGCAGGCTGCGGCCATATAATCTGTCTCCCCTTTGACAAACCGGTAGACAAAATTCGGGGAGTCGAAGTCAAAGATGCCCCAGTTGACCACGAAATCCCCCCATTGCGGATGTATGATGCGTAGCGCGCTGTGGCCTTCAAGCTCATAGATGTCGCTGCCCGGTGCGACTGTGAGCAGCTGCACCACCGGAGCGGAAGCGGAGACGGATATCGAGAAGAATATCGACAGAAGGAGTGTGAACAGATGTTTCATCCGAGCAGACGGGAAATTTGGTCGACGGGTATTACGGTGAACACGGTTTTGCCTTCCGGAGTGATGGAGGGTGAGGGGAGCCGCAGCAGATCGCTGACAAGACGGTCCATCTCGTTCTGCGTCAGTGCGCGTCCGCGCTTTATGGCACTGCTTTTCGCAAGTGACAGCGCCACTTTCTCGCGGAGGGTGGAGGAGAGTTCTTCACCGGTCTCCGTAACCCGCTCTATCATGCCGAGAAGAAGATCACGCGGCGATGCGTCGCTGACAACCGACGGGATACCGTCGATGCTCCATGTCGTCCCGCCGCGATATGTGAGTATGAAGCCGAGTTCCGACAGGCGCGGTGCTATATCAGTGAGCACGACGTTCTGAGCCGGGGATAACTCTACCGTGTCGGGAAACATCGTGGTCTGTGCCACGAAGTCATTGTCGGTCGTCCGGGCGAGATAGCTGTCATAGAGCACTCTCACATGGGCGCGGTGCTGGTCGATTACCATCAGCCCGTCGCGTATGGGGGTGACGATGTATGAACCGCAAAGCTGTAATGCTCCTCCGGGCGAGTCGCCGGCCGGAATCGAAGCTATGGTGTCGGGTGATGTGACGGCGGACGCCACCGGCACTCCGGCATTAAGACTGCTTTCAGTCATGGCGCTCAGACCCTCGTTCCTCTTGGACATGAATTCATCGTAGAGTTTCTCCCAGTCCTTGAGTGCGGCCGGCCGGTCGCGGAACGCCGGGCGTTCGCGCTGTTGAAGTGATGATGCCGGTGGTCTCCCGGTCCAGTCGACAGGCGCCGGTGCGGGATCGCTGAACGGATTATACCGTTCGTCGATGATCACCTCGTGGGTCGCCTTTGTGTCGGGATTGAATACCGGAATTTCCGGCGCGTCCTCGACGTCGAAGTCTATTGCCGGTCCGGCATTGAATCTTCCGAGCGAGTCCTTGATGGCAGCTGTGAGTATCTGCCAGATAGCCTGCTCATTCTCGAATTTTATCTCATTTTTTGTGGGATGGATGTTGACATCGATGGTCTCCGGATCGACACGCAGGTTGATGAAATAGTTAGGCTGCTCATCGGCCGGGATCAGCTTGTCATAGCATTGCATCACGGCCTTGTGGAAGTAGGGATGACGCATATTGCGCCCGTTGACCATGAAATACTGCAGCGGATTGCGCTTGCGGGCATTGGCCGGAAGCCCGATGAATCCGTTTATGCTTACTATCGAGGTCTCCGTCTCGACGGGAAGGAGCTGCTTGTCGAGATTCTTGCCGAAGAGTTCGCATATGCGCTGCTTCATGGAGCCACGGCGGAGAGAATGGAGAGTCACATCATTGCTGACGAGAGTGAAGTCCACGGCCGTATTGACAAGCGCAAGCCGCTCGAACTCTCTCATTATCGCGCTCATCTCCACCGTGTCCTTCTTGAGGAATTTCCTGCGGGCGGGCACATTGAAGAATAGATTCTTCACCATGAGATTGCTTCCCGGCTGGCAAGCCTCCGGTTCCTGGCTCTCGACTTTCGAGCCGTTTATCACGAGACGGGTGCCGAGTGTGGCATCGTGGAGCATCGTGCGGAGATCCACCTGGGCGATTGCGGCGATTGATGCCAGCGCCTCGCCACGGAATCCCATGGTGTGGAGTGTGAACAGGTCGTCGGCCTTGGCTATTTTCGACGTGGCGTGTCGCTCGAAGGCAAGCCGCGCGTCGGTGTCGCTCATGCCACAGCCATTGTCGACCACCTGTATGAGCGTCCGGCCGGCATCCTTGAGTATTATTGTCACGGAGGTGGCTCCGGCATCGATGGAATTCTCAACAAGCTCCTTTATCACGGATGCCGGGCGCTGGATCACCTCTCCGGCGGCTATCTGATTGGCCACCGAGTCGGGGAGCAGACGGATCACATCGCTCATTGTCCCACCACCTCCTCTCTGATCACCCCTTGTTCGCCTGACGGTGGCGGCGGAGTCGTGCTTTCCTCATCGCTTCTGTCCTCAGCCTCTTCGGGAGCTGGATTTCCGTCATTGGTCTCCAAGTCCGGAACGGTCTCGGTTGGCATGACAGAGTCTGCCGGAGCGGTGACGGTGTCACCGAACACCGGTTCAGGATCCATGTCCATATCCATATCCGGCTCAGGCAGCAAAGGCTTGGGAGGCACGGGGCGACCGGTTTCCGTTCCCCTGATAGTGGTTGCGTCCGCGCGCATTTTTCCGAATATGTTCTGGCTCATGAGATCGGACATCTCTGCGGGATAGTCGAACACCTCGTCCGGCGACATAGGTCTCAGAGGTCCGTACCACCTGAATTTCGGAAGTATGTAGGATGAACGTTTTGCAAGATACAGTGGCGTGACGTTGCCGGTGGTCTGTGGCCACATGAGGATGCTGTCGATCTGTCCGTCCTTGAACACGGCGTTCATGAACGAGCTTTCCGTGAAGGAAAATTTGTTGTAGGTCGAGTCATTCTCCATCGGAAACATTATCACCTGCACATTGCCCTCCACGTAGAGCCTGCGCAGGGTAGTGTCAGCCATCCATGCCGTCATATCGCTGCCGGACAGCTGGTTGTAGCAGTCCTCGGCAATGTGTTGCGCCATGACTCCCTGTTCGGGCAGACGGGCCCAGTCGGCTGTGGAATCCGTGAAGTGCACGTAGATCACGTTGCCCGCGATCTGCTTGTCGCCGGTCCAGACGATGGGGGAATAGTACATATACAATATAGAGTCCCTTTCCACGATGCTCATTGAGTCGCAGAGACCCTGGATGTCGTTGCGGAAGAAGCGTACACGGCGGAATGCGTTTGTGACACGGGTGGAGTCGGAATACATCTGTGCGGTGATGGTGTCGCCGTGGAGATATAGTGTGTCTTCCTTGGAATATTCGAGCGCGAGAGCGTTGCCGGTCACGAACGCGCTGTCATGCAGCTCGTCGTAGAAGCCATAGTCGCCGATGAGCGACGACCGGTTGGCCGAATCGGTGAGTATCATGTTGCCGAACGCCTCGCCGAAGCCGCTGTTGCGGTCGTAGAACAGTGTGTCGCCGGTCAGGGTGTTGCCCCTGCGCGTATGGACGAGCGACCGGTTGTACAGATCGGCTATGCCTGACCGCGTGTCGTAGAACCCCGATGTGGATGTGATCTCTCCGTCCTTGTTGACTATGAGGGTCTTGCACATCAATTGCGCTATACCGGTATCGGTGTTGTAGGTGAGCGAGTCGGTATACATCTTCAGCGTGTCGTTCTGCCGCGGGCCTGTCAGATCGACGTTGAAATAGAAGAATGCATCCTTGGTGGCAGGATAATAGTAGCCTTGGAGTGAGCGCAGTGTGTTGGTCTTGTCGTGCAGGGTTCCTCCGGTCATGTAATATGCCTCGTCGGCGGCAAGATCGTAGAAAAACACGGGAGTGGTCAAGGATACGTCACGGTTGATCAGCCTGACATTGCCGCCGGGATACGCCCTAAGCTCGGCCAGTTCGGTCTCACCGTTGTAATACAGCTCGTCGCCGTAGACAAACAGGGTGTCGCCCTGTTCCATCCTCACATTATTGAACGCGCTCAGCGACGATGTCTCCTCGTTGAAGCGGGCACTGTCGCAATACATGAACATATCACCCTTGCGGAACTGGACATTGCCCACTAAGATCTGCTCGACCGATCCGGCATTCTTGTCGAGACGGTCGGCATATTCGATGAACACTTTGTCGGGCTGATGGCGGTCAGCCTCAGGGATCATAGGGCGGATCACTGTCTTCCGCTGTGCCGGTGCTGTCTTTGCAGCCGGAACCGTGGCTGTCCCTTTTCCTGTGGTCTGCGCCAACATGGCCGGCAGCGAGATCACGGCGATTGCTGCAAGTGAGAAAAGGGATGCTCTCATCAGTTGGTCTTGATCCAGCCGGCGTGGGTGAACTCACAGTCACGCCAGCCATCCTCGATACGTATATATGTGTCCTTTATCTTTTTTGCAAGCCACTGGTCGAGCACCTCCTGCTGACGGGCCTGCTCATACATATTCTTGATGGTCTGATAGTCGTCAGAGAGGTTTGCCTTATGGCCTTCGATCCTGTTGGTGAGCTTGACGATGGCCACTATGTCGTGGTTTGTCTTGGGATCCTTCATTATGAATGCCTTCGAGATCTCCCCGGGCTTGAGGCCGTTGACCTCCTTGGCCACTTCCTGCGGAAGCTGGCTCATCTCGAAGCGCGAGTTGCCGCTCTCGGAGTTGACCATGATACCCTTGTTGTTGCGGGTGTCCTTGTCATGCGAGAGATAGCCCACTGCTTCCTCAAAAGTGAACTTCTGATTGTCCACGATGTCAGTGCGGAGGGAGTCGAGGCGCTGTACTGCATCAATGAGATCCTTTTCGGATACTCGCGGACGCAGAAGGATGTGGCGGGTGTTCACGCGGTCGCCTCTCTTCTCTATGAGTTGGATGATATGGAAGCCGAACTCGCTTTCCACAATTTTCGACACCTTCTTGGGGTCGTTGAGGTTGAACGCCACGGCGGCATATTCGGGCACGAGCTGTCCGCGACCCATGAATCCGAGCTCTCCGCCTCTTGATGCAGAGCCGGGATCCTCGGAGTAGAGGATGGCGAGGGTCGAGAAGTCGCTTTCTCCTTTCGTGACACGGTCGGCATAGTCGCGAAGCCGTGATTTCACGTTGTCAATCTCCTCGCGGGGGATAGCCGGAGCGGCCGTGAGGATCTGCACCTCCACCTGGCGGGGAATATACGGTATGCTGTCCTCGGGAAGCTTGCTGAAATAGCGGCGCACGTCAGACGGTGTGGAGGTGATGTCCTTGGTAAGTTCCCTCTGCACCTGCTGGATTCTTGATCTGTTGCCCCACATCTCCCGCAGGGACTCACGCAGTGCCGGCAGGGATTTGTTGAATATCTGCTCTACTTTCTCTTTTGAGCCGAGGGAGCTGATGTAGTAGTTGATCTGCGATTCAACCTGCTGGTTCACCATGCTCTCGGCCACCTCGATAGTGTCGATATCCGCTTGGTGGAGATATAGCTTCTCGATGGCTATCTGTTCGGGTATGACACAGTAGGGGTCGCCGTTGATGGGAGACTTCTCATAGAGCAGGTTCTGGTACGTTTCTTCGATTTCCGATTTCCATATAGGCTGGTCGCCTACCACCCACGTCACTTCCTCCGCGATATTGTCGACCGCAGCCACGGCATACGAAACGCCGATGAGCATGAGTATGGCCGGAAATAGTATATTCTTGATTTTCACCTTTTTAATCTTGATTTGTGTGATGATTGAGAAAATTATCCCCCAAAGGTACGAAAAATCTTTTATTCAGTGTAGTTAAAAGGCGTTAAGTCATCACAGTTGAGACGGATCCCTACTTTATTTTTGACCTGTATGTATGGACGATGATCGCGCCGTTCGCCCCTTCGGAGCCGTAAATCGCAGCATCCTTCATCACCTCAACATATTCCACATCGTTGAGGCTGATGCCCTCGAGCGAGGGCACCTTCACCGAGTCGATGAAGTAAAGAGGAGTGGATGATCCTCTGAATGAGCGTGTCCCGCGGATATTGACTTGCAGATCCTCGCTCAGTCCGCTGCCGTTTCCGGTGATGTTAAGCCCGGGAATACGGCCTTGCAGTGCCGACATCACGTCGCGTCCTCCGCTGCGGCGCAGATCTTCACCGCTTATGTAGTTGCCGGGTGTGGTGCGTTCGCGTTGGGTGACGAAGCCGTAGCCCACATCAATGAGAAACTGATCTTCTTCCGATTTGATCAGTTCTTTCTGGTCGGCAAGCCATATTCTCATGCTTTTTTTCCCTTCGACGGGAATCAGATACAGTTGTTTCTTCACGACGATCTTGAGCGTGTCGCCCGGCATTACGTCGGTGAGGCCGAATTCACCTTTTTTGTTGCTGAGCGCGTAGTCTCTCGGATTTGTCACATATATACGTGCCCTTTTCACCGGAGATCCGTCTGAGGTGAGCAGGATGCCGTTGAATGGCACCTTTGTCTGGGCTGATATGCTGCCGGCAAGCAATATGGAGATGACTGCTGTGATATGGATTGTCAGTTTCCGTAGATTCATCATGGCTTGGATATTAGGTGGATCTGTTTGTTTACGGCAAAGATAATCAAAAAATTTTTACCTGCGCGACATTATCGCACCTTTTCGCTTTTTCCACATATTACCTTTGCGGAAAAAACGAACAGGAATTATGAACACACTGCCAGTATCAAAGAAAGTCTACTCGGACATCTCCGAGCGTATCAACACCACACTGAGTTTCTCACCGTATTCCGCTGCGGAGGCCATGCACGTCGTCGATGCATATCTTGCCGGGGAGGATGCCGTGAGTGAGGACGCTATTGCCATGCTTGCGTTCAATATGATAAAGGCCGAGCTTGACCGCGCGATGGTCAGATCCACCCGTGCCCGCGAGAGAGCTGAGAAGAGACGTAAGAAACAGCCGGCGACGGATAAGCCTTCCGTAGCCCCGGTCGTGGCTGATACATCCTCCGTGACGGAAGCAGAAGAAACATCCGGGTCGGTAGAGCTTCCTCTATCGCGGCGCGAACGCCGTGCCATAGAGCGATCCCTGCACCCAAAGTCGCGTAAATGGAAGCGCATCGGCTGATTCACCCCGTATAAAAGACAAGACCCCTGAAAGTCCTGTCGAACTTCCGGGGATCTTGATAATAACGATACGGATTTATTTGAATTCGTATTCGGTAACAGACTTCAGGCCGACTACTCCGAAGTACTTTTCAAGGGAGCCGTTTAAGATAACGGACTTGCCAAGATTGGAGGGATTATTGACGAGATTGAGCTCGGTGCGCACAGTGCCGTATGGGAGCTGAACTGGGACACACTTGGTATAGTCTGTCTCTGTGGGAGAGGCAGCGATAAGAAGATTTGTCTGACTTGAGAATGTGCCGGAGAACTCACACGCGTCGGAGTTGATATACGTACCATTGATACATCCTACGATATATCCGGTCACCCAAGCCGTAGTGCCGGGATTACCAAGTGATAATACCTGGGTTACGGTATAGGGATTGCTCTGTGAGCCATCACCTCCATCTGAGGGTGTTTCTGTGCCGGAACCGGATCCGGAACTGCTGCCACCTTCGCCAAGCTCATATTCGGTGACAGTTTTCAGACCGGCCACGCCGAAATACTTTTCAAGTGATCCGTAGAGTGAAACGGCTTTTCCAAGGTTGGAGGGATTGTTCACGAGATTGAGACTTGTGCGCACAGTGCCTGATGGAAGCTGAACGGGGATACACTTTGTATAGTCTGTCTCGTTGGGTGATTCAGCGATGAGAATGTTGGTCTGGCTCGTGAACGTGCCGGAGAACTCGCATCCTGATGTGATATCCAATCCATCGACACAACCGACGATATATCCGGTCACCCAAGCCGTAGTGCCGGGATTACCGAGTGACAGTACTTGGGTCACGGTATAGGGATTGTTCTGCGAGCCATCGCCGCCATCTGAGGGCGTTTCTGTACCGGAACCGGATTCACTACCTCCTTCACCAAGCTCATATTCGGTGACAGTTTTCAGACCGGCCACGTTGAAATACTTTTCAAGCGAACCGTAGAGTGAAACAGACTTGCCAAGGTTGGAGGGATTATTCACGAGATTGAGTCCTGTGCGCACTGTGCCCGATGGAAGCTGAACGGGGATACACTTTGTATAGTCTGTCTCGTTGGGTGATTCAGCGATGAGGATATTGGTCTGGCTTGTGAATGTGCCGGAGAACTCGCATCCTGAGGTGATGTCCATTCCATCGACACAACCGACGATATATCCGGTCACCCAAGCCGTAGTGCCGGGGTTGCCGAGTGACAGTACTTGGCTTACAGTGTAGGGATTGCTCTTCGTGCCGTCTCCGTCGACAGAGGGAGTTTCAGGTTCGTCTGAAGAGGTCTCATCAGGCATGGTGGCACCGTCGATGGTGTATGTCGAGGCTGATCCGTTATTGCCGGTGATACCGTAAGTGCCGAGCTGTGTGCCGAAGTTTCCGAGAATGTTCAGCTGTTTCTTGTAATTATCCTTATTGTCGGCCAGATTACCGTATTTGCGGAGCGAAGAATTCTGCGGGAGGCTGATCACGATACACTTGGTCCAGTCTGTGCATGATGGATCGGATGCGATGACGAGGGTGTTGTCAAGCTCGGGAGAGTCGGTGAACTGTATGTCCTCGTTCTTGGACACGGTTGATACTCCGGGAGCCACTGCGCCTACGATATAGCCCATTGTCCATACCTGGGTGGCAGTGCCGTCGCCGGCCATTATCGAGATGGCATCGTCAACGGTGTAGGGGTTGGTCTCCGCACCAGGGCCGACGGTAGGATTGCCGAAGTTCATGCAGCCGTTGGCGTCGATGAGTGTGAGTTGCCACTGGTTGCCGGTATCGGACGATCCGGCATAGTAGCCGAGGATACCTACCACATCACCGTTGCCTTTGGGAAGCATATTGGTGTAGAAATTGGAGTAGCCGCTGGTGCGGACATTGATCTGTGTGCCGTCTTCGAGAGTGAGGACGCGGTTTGTGTTCTCTTTCTCCACGCCGAAGGGTTCGGTGCCGCCGTCGACAAACGAACAGTTGTTGAATCTCACAAGCTGGCTCTGCCACTTGCGCAACACATCGTCGCCGCCACCGATGATGTCGGTGCCGGTGGCCACGATTGTATCCACTTTCTCAAGATTGGGCAGACCGTTCATCTGGACGTGCTGCTCGAAGAACTCGTAGGGCATGAATGTGGTCTGGTCGCCGTATTGGCTGGATTCCTCGGGGAATCCGAGCTGCTGGAGACCTGAGTATTTACCGATCACCATGTCGGTGAGATCAAGCACGAGCTGCTGGCCACGGCGGTATTTCACGTTCATTCCGTTGGCGTTGATGCTCATGGCGAGTGCGCCGGTCTCATCCTGGATCACCAGCGACTTGTAGATGTTGCCGGAGGCGTCGGATGATATGACGGTTCCCGACAGAAGAAGCCGCTTCCCATCGTCGGCAGTCCCGATGGTGGCGAAATAGTTGTCGTCTGACTGCCAGTATTTGGTCTTCAGTTCGGCTATGGTGACAGTTGAGTATGTCCCGGTGTCGGAAAGCCACGTCGACTTGGGATCGTTGAGCGCGGGATCGTCAAAGTCGTCCTGGCAGGATGTCAGTGCTACTGCTCCGAGAAACAGCAGGCTGATATATGTTTTGAGATTTCTCATATCGTGGGGATGTTACTTTTTGATGGATACATTCTTGATTTCCCAAGTGCCGGCTTTGGAGTCGGTGGAGGTGTAGTGGAATGCGAACTGCACTTTCTTGCCGGAATAGGATGCGAGTGATATGTCGCCCGAGGAGACGAATGCCCAGCCGAGGGATGTGCCGTAGTTTGGAACTGTCAGCTGTGTCCAGGCTGTCGCACCTTCCTCGCGGATCACAACGGTGGCTTCGGTCTTGGCCACATCAATCGATGTGAAGTAGTTGAGGGCATGGTCGAAGGTGAGCACCGGATTTGTGATCCCTGTCAGGTCGATCACCGGAGAGATCAGATAGGAGTCCGACTCGTGGTTGGCGGAGGAGGCAAAAGCTGATGCCATCATGCAGGAATATGTCGAAGAGTGATACCAGACGTATGACAGTCCGTCGCCCAACTTCACGTTGTCGATAGTGAATGTGCCCTGACCTTCGGCGAAGCTCTCGCTGAACGCGGCGTTGCTGTCAGTAGTGGTCTCTACCGGGGTTTCCTCTCCATCGGCTTTCACGATGACATTCTTGACTTCCCACGTTCCGGCCTTGGCCGAGGTGGATTTGTAGCGGAACGCTATCTGGATGGTCTTGCCGACGTAGCTCTTGATGCTTATGTCGCCTGAGTTGACGAAGGTGAATCCGGAGTTGTCGCCATAGATGGGGATGGTGAGCTCGGTCCAGTCGGTGGCGCCTTGCTCACGGATCAGCAGTGATGCTTGCTGACGGGCCACGGCCACGGATGAGAAGTAGTTGATGGCATGGTCGAAGCATACGAATGCGTCCTCCTGCTCTGTCAGGTCGATCAGCGGGGAGATGAGCAGACTCTCGGTGTTGTAGTTGGTGGAATTGGCGTAACCGGTGGCGACGACACAGTTGTAGGACGAGGAGTATTTCCAGATGTCGGTGAAGCCATCGGGAGCGGTGATGTTCTCGATGGTGAAGTTGCCTATGCTGCCGGAGAATGTCTCCTTGAAGATGGTGGGCGCGGGTTCGGGGAATGTGTAGCCCACGCAGTCACGGGTCGGCTCACATATCACGAGCTGCCAGTCGCCCTTGTAATAACTGAGGATGGATGTGACGGAACCTGTGCCTTCAGGGAGAATGTCGCCTGAGAATGTACACTGGTTTGATGTGTTGACGTTGATGTAGTTTCCGGCTGCGTTCTCGAGCTGGCGGGTGGTGTAGTACTGACCGCCGGGGTTGTCGCTCCAGAGAAGCTTGCCGCCGTTCTTGAAGGTGACATCCTCGAACTTGACGAGCGCGCTCTGGTATTTGATGAGGGTGGCGCGATCGCTGTTCTTCGATGTTATTTCCGGTATGGAGAGCACCTGTACGAGCTCTTCCACCTTCTCAGTGTCCGGAAGGCCGTTGACCTGGGCGTGGACATCTATGATATCCTCGTCAATACGGCCGATGCTGCCGTTGTAGGGCATACCGATCTGCAGCAGGCCATTGTAGTTGCCCACATATAGTCCGGTGAGGTTCACGAAGATCTCCTCGCCGTATTTGTAGCGGCCCTCGTTGAGGCCGGATGTGTTGATGCCTATGAGGATCGCCGCGCTCTCGTCCTGCACCACGATCTGCTTGTACATATTTCCGGTGTCGTCGGACGATACGATGCGTCCGCAGATGATGATGCTGTCGCCCGATTCATTGACGGGAATTTGCGCGAAGCTGTCGCCGGAGGAATAGTCCCAGTATGCTTCCTTGAAATCGGCTATTGCCGTGTTGGCTTCGTAGGTGGCCTCGGGGATCACTACCGGCGGACGCTCGAAGTCGTTGTCGCAGCTTGCCAGGACTCCAGATGTGGCCACGGCAAGAAGTGCGAAGATGGATTTATATAGTTTCATGCTTGAGATGTCTTGTTAGTATTATACGTGGTGGTATCAGAAGCGTATTCCGACATTGAAAGACAGTTTGATGCCCTGGGCGTAGAAATATTTGTTGGGATATTTCTGTGCGTCGTAGTTGGTGTAGTCGAAGCGTCCCTGCTGGTATGCGTAGGTCTGTATATTGCGGTTGTTGAGGATGTTGTCAACGTTGAAGTTGAAGTTCATCGAGACCTTGCGGTTGATATAGACGATCTTGCCGATGGAGGCGTTGAGCACGAAGGCGTTCTTCAGCTTGTCCTGCTCGGCGAGCGACTCCATGGAGGAGAGCAGCTCGTCGTAGTCGGGATATTTCTCCCAGAGGTCGGGAAGTGATTCGTGACGGATAGGGGAGAGGTTGACGTATGCGTCGCCCATCCATGAGGCGTTGACGTTGAAGAACCACGATTTAGGAGCAGCCCAGTCGATGGCTATATTGCCGGCGGTCTGGGGTGTGCCTCCGAGATAATAGTTCTTGAGGAATACCTGCTGTGTCATGTCCTCGCGCAGACCGTTCTCGTATGAGCGTGTACCCATGGGGTTGTTGGTGTACTGGTAGCGTGCCACGGTTCCGGCCGCGCTCAGTGTGATGGATGGTGTGATCTTGTAGGCCATGCCAAGCTCGATGCCACGGTAGCGTGTGTGGACACCGCTGAGCACGTAGTTCATGAATGTCGTGTACTGCTCGTCGTAGAATGATGAGCGTTCGGTCTGATCCATCATCTCTGTCCAGAAGCCGGTGATGGCACCACGGAAGCGGCGGTAGTTCCAGGTGTAGGAGAGGTCGAAGGATGCGATGCGCTCGTTGGTGAGGTTGTCGATTGCCTTCTCGCGGTAACGCGGAGAGATGTATGAGTACTCGAAGAGTGGTGCTTCGGTGGCGTAGGAGACGTGGGCCGTGATGAAGTTGCGGCCGTCGATCTTGTAGGTCGCTCCGGCTTTCAGCGAACCGGTGTCGAAGCGGTGTGTCGTGCCTTTTCCGAGGGAGTTGTCCGGATCAAGACCTGCCTGCATCTTGCCGTCGCGCTGGAACTGTGTGTATCCGATCTTGAGTCCGTAGTTGATGTCCCACTTTGGAAGTGTGATCATGTTCTGGAGCCATACGGTGGTCTGGAGGGCGTTGATATAGTAGTTGTAGTCGAAGATGTCGCCCTCGTAGACCTTGCGGTTGGGATTGCGGAGGTCGTTCTGGAGTATGTCAGGATTGTCGGGGAAGTCACGTTCGGAAAATTTGTTGATGTCGATCCAGTATTCACCGCCGAGAAGGTCGCGGACGGTCTTGTAGTAGTGCGCGCTGGTGTAGTTGACGCTCACTCCTGCCTGGAGGGTCATGTTGTCGGTGAGCCTGTGGTTGAGGAGGGAGTTGAACACCCAGTTCTTCTGGTCGGAGTGGCGGTCTTCGAGGATGTAGCTTGAGGCTTGGTTACCTTCTTCGCCGCGACGGCCATAGATCTTGTTGAGGTAGTTGGCCTGATACATCTGATCCCAGTTGATCTGGCGGAAACTCTTATTGTGTTCCCACAGGTCGGTGTACAGGTCGTAGGCCACTTCATCGTCGGCGTAGTAGCTCGGCAGATAGCGGTAGTAGTCGGGACGCGGGTCGGGTCCGTCAAACCAGTCGATGCTCGATGTGGAGTAGTTGATGGAGCGGAAGGCCACACCGGTGTTGAGAGTGGTGTTGACCGACGGTTTCCATATCCAGTTGAGCACGGCGGTGGGGTCGAACGTCTCTATGATGCGTGACGAGCGTTTCTTTCCGTCCTGGTAGCCCCAGTTGGGGTTGTATAGGTTGTTGCCGGTGAGTTCGTAGGCTTCGAGGAATGTGGCGGAGTTGGATGCGCGCTGTGTCGGTGCGCCCCAGGCGGTGAGGTTGATTGAGTGTTTGCTGTTGATCACTTTCTCGATCGATGCGAAGAGGCCGAACGAGTTGTAGAACGTACCTTCGATCACACCCTCTTCGGCATATCGGCCGATGGCAGAGAACGAGTAGGCCCATCCGTTTTTGTTGAGACCAGATGAGTACTGCGCCATGGCTCGCATCAGATAGCTGGAGTTGGTGAAAGCCACGGATCCGTTGAATCCCGGTGCATAGTGGGCTGCGGATGTGTTGATATCGGTCGCACCGCCTATGTCGCCGAAGCCGAATGATGCGGCTCCTGCGCCGAGAGTAGTGGTCTTGTCGCGGAATGCGCGGTTCATGCCTCCGAGTGTGGAGTAGTTGAAGCGTCCGCGCGCGAGATCATTGAATGATATACCATTTATATATGTCTGCGTGTACTTCGAGTCGTAGCCCCTGATGCGGAAGCGCATGGGCTGGAAGTCGTAGGAAGCGGCATTGTAGTAGATGTCGTCGGAGGCTCCGGTGAGCGCTGCGATGGTCTGCGCGTTTCCTTCCTCGTCCTCAAGCACAGCCTGGTCGAAGAGCATATCGTTCTGCTCTTCGTAGAATGTGGTGTTGAGGTCAGTGTTCTGCATCTTCACGAATCCGAGATTGTCGATGATGCCCGTGATGATGTCGACCTTGAGCAGAAGGTCGTTGTAGCCATAGGCTATGAATGTGATGCTCTCGCTGCCGGGTTTGGCATTGGAGATGCTGAAACTACCTGAAGCGTCGGTGGTGGCGCTGATTCCTTGATTGTCAAGTATGACGGTTGCTCCGGCAACAGGCGATCCGGTGTCAGAGTCGACCACGGTACCGGTTATGCCTGTCTTCTGGGCCAGCGCCGGAAGAGCTGCCGTAAGGAGCAATAGCAAAAACAGTTTGAATCTCATATATTAATGTGGAATGTGATAAAAAATCGGTTTATTCAATGAAACCCCGGCGGCGAATGAAGTCCTTGACGATGGCCACTATGTCGGACATCGGGAGCAGGGAGCTGTCGAGGGTGAGGTCATAGCTTGTAGCGTGTCCCCATTCCTTGTCGGTGAAGAAGTTGTAATAGTCGGCTCTCCATCTGTTGGTCTTTTTCGCCATGGCTTCGGCTTTTTCCGGGGTAATGGCGTCGGCCCGGCCTGTGATGCGGCGGACACATTCCTCCATCGGGGCGTGGACAAAGATGTTTGCCACACGCGGATGATGGCGCAGGATGTAGTCAGCGCTGCGGCCTACGACCACGAAGGATCTGTTTTCGGCCTCTGACAGCAGGAAGTCGCTTATGGCTTTATACAGGCCGTCGTCGGTGATCGCGCCGGCTCCGGTGTAGTAGCACATCGGTGTGACACCCATCGAGAATGAGAACAGGCCGTGGAGAAATGTGGGGAATTTCTCGTCGCGTTCCTCGAAAAATTCCGGATTCACCCCTGCTTTCTTGGCTGCTTCGATGAGAAGCTCCTTGTCGAAGTAGGTTATGCCTAATTCTTTTGCAAGGGCTTTGCCCAGTTCGCGTCCGCCGCTGCCGAACTGGCGGCCAACGGTGATGACGTAGGGTTTGGAGTCTTGCTGTGACATTATTTCTCTTTGATTAGGAATATCTCGGTGGGGAAGTGATCGGAATATCCGTTGAGCCATTGACCGGAGGCGTAGGTGCGGAGCGGGTAGCCCTGGCGGTTGCCTTTCTGGTCAATGAGGAAGTCGAAGTTGTTGACCTGACATTTCCAGTAATGCAGTCTGTTTGCATCGGCGTCAAGGAGTGTGCCGGATACGATGATCTGGTCAAAGAGGTTCCATGAGCTTTTGTAGGCCAATGTGCCTATGCCTTTGTCGAGAAGTTTCCACCAGGGGTTGAAGAATCCGTGGGGAGTCACGTCCTTTTCCTCGCGTTTGGCTCCGAGGTTGACCGCGCAGGAGCGATCCATGGGGTCGTCGTTGAGGTCTCCCATTATTATTACTCCTTGGTTGGGTCGGATGGCCCACAGGGAGTCAGCTATATGTTTGGAAAGGTCGGCGGCAGCCTCACGCAGATAGGAAGATTGCTCCTGTCCGCCGAGACGCGATGGCCAGTGGTTGACGATTACGCTCACGGTGTCGCCTCCGAGTATGCCGGTGACACACATCTGATCGCGGGTGCGGAAGCTCTCGTAGCCCTCTATGCGCAGGGTGTGGTTGGTGACGTTGATGACCCGGAACATACGTGGGTTGTAGAGAAGTCCCACATCCACGCCGCGACGGTCAGGCGAGTCGTGGTGAACCACCTGCAGGTGCCATTTCTTGATCGCGTCGGCTTTGACGAGGTCGTCAAGCACTGATTTGTTCTCGATCTCCGACACTCCTATCACGGCCGGGCCGTTGGGAGTGGTCTGGGTGGTCATGTTGCCGATACAGCGGGCAAGGTTGTTGATCTTGCTCCAGTATTTTTCGCCGTTCCATTGACGCTGCCCTTCGGGGGTGAACTCGAGGTCGTATTTCCCGTTGTTGTTGATGGTGTCGAATAGATTCTCAAGGTTGTAGAATGCGACACCATAGACAAGAAATTGTTTTTTTCGATCGGTGCTGCCATCCTGGGCGCATACGCTTAATGCGGTAAGCAATGCCAGCAAAGCCGGAAGAAACTTCCTAAACATAGCAAGGTATGATTAAAGGTAAATGATTGTGTTGTAAATCAATTTGTTATTATATATTATGTGGTCCAGGGGTGTATTATCCCCATCTTCACAGCCTTCAAAGATAAGGATTTTATTTCAAGCAAATGAAATTTTTTTGTCAAAAAAATAATCCCGGGACGAAAAAAGACGGATGGCGGAATTGATGAGGTTTGCGGAAGGAAAAGAAAAATATTGTTGGAAATGTTTGGTTGTTAGGAAAATAAGTTGTAATTTTGCATCGCTTTTGAGGGCATTCCGCCGTCACGACTATGCTAAATCGTTGAGAGATAGCTATGTCGAGGCGGGTTGTGCGTGTATGGTAGTCGCGGTTTTATCGCACTATTTTGGGCACTGAAATTGTCCGGATCCTGCATCTCGGAAGCGAAAAAAGAATATATAGCCAACATCTAACCATTAAATAAAGTCAAAACAATAAACTAAGATGCCTACTATTCAGCAATTAGTAAGAAAAGGACGAGTAGCTCTTGAGGATAAGAGCAAATCACCTGCGCTTGACTCATGCCCCCAGCGTCGCGGCGTGTGCGTGCGTGTCTACACCACCACCCCCAAGAAGCCTAACTCGGCTATGCGTAAGGTGGCTCGTGTGCGCCTCACCAACGGCAAGGAAGTCAATAGCTACATCCCCGGAGAGGGTCACAACCTCCAGGAGCACTCCATCGTGCTTGTACGTGGCGGTCGTGTGAAGGATCTCCCCGGTGTACGTTATCACATCGTTCGCGGTACGCTCGATACAAGCGGCGTGAAGGATCGCACCCAGCGTCGTTCCAAATACGGTGCGAAGCGTCCCAAGGCTGCCAAGAAGTAAGTTTAGGGTCTCCCGAGAAACTTAAATGACGCGAAACTCCTTTTCTGAATAAGACAAGAGAATTAAAAACAGAGTATTTCACCCCTCGTTTTTGATTTGACTTGAAGGCTAAATCACAGGTTGAGTAAATGGCGCCCCGGAGGGGATCGCCGTTGAAGATGAAAGATGCAGCAACCAAGCAACCCAAAAACAAAATCAACAAAACACAATGCGTAAAGCAAAGCCCAAGAAACGGGTAATCCTTCCCGATCCCGTGTTCCACGACGTGAGAGTATCAAAATTCGTCAATCACCTCATGTATGACGGTAAGAAGAACACCTCATACTCTATCTTCTATTCCGCTCTCGATATCGTGAAGAGCAAGCTTCCCAACGAGGAGAAGACTCCGCTCGAAGTATGGAAGAAAGCTCTTGAGAACGTAACTCCTCAGGTAGAGGTGAAGTCCCGCCGTGTAGGTGGTGCCACATTCCAGGTGCCGACTGAAATCCGTCCGGACCGCAAGGAATCCATCTCGATGAAAAACCTTATCCTTTATGCCCGCAAGCGTGGCGGCAAGACCATGGCCGACAAGCTCGCAGCTGAGATCGTTGACGCATTCAACGACCAGGGCGGTGCCTACAAGCGCAAGGAGGATATGCACAAGATGGCCGAGGCTAACCGTGCCTTCGCCCACTTCCGCTTCTAAACAGACGGCGGAGAAACTTTTCACCGAAACAAAATCATACTTTTTTGATACTCAAAAATGGCTAAATCAGACGCTCATCTTAAATATACGCGTAACATCGGCATCATGGCTCACATCGATGCCGGTAAGACCACCACATCCGAGCGCATCCTTTTCTATACCGGTCTGACCCATAAGATCGGCGAGGTTCATGACGGCGCCGCCACCATGGACTGGATGGAGCAGGAGCAGGAGCGTGGTATAACCATCACATCTGCCGCCACCACTACTTTCTGGAAGTATAATGACGAGCAGTATAAGATCAACCTCATCGACACTCCGGGACACGTGGACTTCACCGTAGAGGTGGAGCGTTCGCTCCGTGTGCTCGACGGCGCTGTCGCCACTTTCTGTGCCGTTGGCGGCGTGGAGCCCCAGTCGGAGACCGTATGGCGTCAGGCAGACAAATATAATGTTCCGCGTATCGGTTATGTCAACAAGATGGACCGTTCGGGCGCCAACTTCTTTGAGGTTGTCCGTCAGCTCCGCGAGGTTCTCGGAGCCAATCCCTGTCCCATCCAGATACCCATCGGGGCAGAGGAGACTTTCAAGGGTGTTGTCGACCTCATCCGCATGAAGGCAATCTTCTGGCATGACGAGACCATGGGTGCCGACTATTCCTTGGAGGAAATTCCTGCCGGTCTCAAGGATGAGGCTGAAGAGTATCGTGACAAGATGCTTGAGAAGATAGCTGAGTTTGACGACGCTCTCATGGAGAAGTATTTCGATGATCCCTCCACTATCACCGAGGAGGAGATCAAGCGTGCTCTCCGCAATGCGACCCTCAAGATGGAGGTTGTCCCCATGATCTGCGGTTCCTCTTTCAAGAACAAGGGTGTGCAGTGTCTTCTCGATGCTGTCTGCGCATATCTTCCCAGCCCGGTTGACTCGGGTGCCGTCGAGGGTACAAACCCCGAGGATCCCGATCAGGTAGAGACCCGCGAGCCTTCGAGCGACAGCCCCATGTGTGCTCTCGCATTCAAGATCGCTACCGATCCCTATGTAGGCCGGCTCACTTTCTTCCGTGTATATTCCGGCGATGTAGTGGCCGGCAGCTACGTGCTCAATACACGTTCCGGCAAGAAGGAGCGTGTGTCGCGTCTCTTCCAGATGCACTCCAACAAGCAGAATGCAAAGGAGATGATCGGTTGCGGCGATATAGGCGCAGGTGTAGGTTTCAAGGATATCCGCACCGGCGATACTCTCTGCGACGAGAATCATCCTATCGTACTTGAGGCTATGGAGTTCCCCGATCCTGTGATCGGTATCGCAGTCGAGCCTAAGACCCAGAAGGATCTTGATAAGCTCGGTGTCGGACTTCAGAAGCTTGCCGAGGAGGATCCTACATTCCGTGTGGAGACCAACGAGGAGACAGGTCAGACAGTGATTTCCGGTATGGGTGAGCTTCACCTCGATATCATCATCGACCGTCTGCGCCGTGAGTTCAAGGTTGAGTGCAACCAGGGTCGTCCCCAGGTTACATATAAAGAGGCAATCACCAAGCCTGTCGAGCTTCGCGAGGTGTTCAAGAAGCAGACCGGTGGTCGCGGTAAGTTTGCCGATATCATCGTTCGTGTCGAGCCTGTCGACGAGGGCTTCGAGGGTAATCTCCAGTTTGTCGACGAGGTCAAGGGTGGTAACATCCCCAAGGAGTTCATCCCCTCTATCCAGAAGGGCTTCGTCACAGCCATGAAGAACGGTGTGCTCGCCGGCTTCCCCGTAGAGCAGCTCAAGGTGACTGTGATCGACGGATCGTTCCACCCGGTCGATTCTGACCAGCTCTCGTTTGAACTCTGTGCTATCCAGGCCTTCAAGAAGGCATCGGAGAAGGCAGGTCCCGTTCTGCTCGAGCCGATCATGAAGATCGAGGTAGTGACTCCCGAGGAGTCCATGGGTGATGTGATCTCCGACCTCAACAAGCGTCGCGGTCAGGTGGAAGGCATGGAGACAAGCCGTTCCGGCGCGCGCGTTGTCAAGGCTAAGGCTCCCCTTGCCGAGATGTTCGGCTATGTGACAGCCCTCCGTACTATCACATCCGGCCGCGCTACGTCAACAATGTCGTTCAGCCACTATGCTGAGGTAAGCAGCTCGATTGCAAAGAACGTGCTCACCGAGTGCCAGGGCCGTGTTGACCTAATCAAGTAAACACTTTCATTCAACTTAACAATATGGATCAAACAATCAGAATCAAACTGAAGTCCTATGACTACAACTTGGTTGACAAGTCGGCCGAGAAGATTGTGAAGACCGTAAAGGCAACCGGCGCTGTGATCAGCGGTCCCATACCCCTGCCCACCCATCGCCGTATCTTCACCGTCAACCGCTCGACGTTTGTCAATAAGAAAAGCCGCGAGCAGTTCCAGCTTTCGAGCTACAAGCGACTGATCGACATCCACAATTCGACCGGCAAGACCGTCGATGCTCTCATGAAGCTGGAGCTTCCCTCCGGAGTAGAGGTCGAGATCAAGGTGTGATACCGTCAGACAGGACAAAACAGTAAATCAAACAAAGAAATTTCAGTTCACATTTTCTAAATCAAAGAGAAATGCCAGGATTATTAGGAAAGAAAATCGGAATGACATCCGTTTTCAGTGCCGACGGCAAGAACGTGCCGTGCACTGTTATCGAAGTAGGTCCCTGTGTAGTTACTCAAGTGAAAACGACTGAGAAGGACGGCTATGAGGCAGTGCAGCTCGGCTTCATCGAGAAGAAGGACAAGCACACCACAGCGCCCATGGCAGGTCACTTCAAGAAAGCCGGAGTAGCTCCCCAGCGCCACTTGGCCGAGTTCAAAGGATTTGGTGAGGAAGTCAAGCTCGGTGATACACTCACCGTCGACCTCTTCAACGAAGACGACTTCGTGGACATCCAGGGAACTTCCAAGGGTAAAGGATTCCAGGGCGTTGTAAAGCGTCACGGATTCGGTGGTGTAGGTCAGTCGACCCACGGCCAGCACAACCGTCTGCGCGCCCCCGGTTCGGTAGGTGCCTGCTCCTATCCCGCGAAGGTGTTCAAGGGAATGCGTATGGCCGGACAGATGGGCAATGAGAAAGTAACTGTCCAGAACCTCCGTGTCGTAAAGGTTCTTCCCGAACACAATGTACTCATCATCAAGGGTTCTATCCCCGGAAGCAAAGGTTCAATCGTTTTAATTGAGAAGTAATGGAAGTCGCAATCTACAATATCAAAGGTGAGGACACCGGCCGCAAGGCTCAGCTCGCCGACGAGGTATTCGCAGTCGATGCCAACGAGCACGCCGTCTATCTCGATGTCAAGCAGTATCTCGCCAACCAGCGCCAGGGTACCCACAAGTCCAAGGAGCGCAGCGAGGTTTCCGGTTCCACACGCAAGCTCCACAAGCAGAAGGGCGGCGGCGGCAGCCGTATCGGCGACATCAACTCGCCTGTCCTTGTCGGTGGTGGCCGCGTCTTCGGTCCCCGTCCCCGTGACTATCGTTTCAAGTTGAATAAGAAAGTAAAGGCACTCGCCCGTCGCAGCGCTCTCACCTACAAGGTGCAGGATTCGCAACTGATCGTGGTAGAGGACTTCAATTTCGAGGCTCCGAAAACTAAAGATTTCGTAAATTTTGCTAAAAATCTTAAAGTTGACGGCAAAAAGGTTCTCCTCGTTTTACCGGGTGAGAATAAAAACGTAACTTTGTCAGCCCGAAATGTGCCCAATGCCTCCACTATGGTGGCAAATGAGCTCAACACATACGCACTGATGAACTCCAACGCTGTGATCCTCACCGAGAGCAGCCTTGATTTTGTGAATAAACTTTAAAGTCTCCACCGAGAAAACAACAGTAAAGAATGGAAATCTCAATCAAACCCATCGTTACCGAGAAGGCGAGCATCCTGACGGAGAAGCTCGGCCGTTACACATTCCGCGTTTCTCCCGAGGCCAACAAGTATCAGATCAAGGATCTCGTCGAGAAGCTCTATGGCGTGAAGGTCACCCGTGTCAATACTATCAATGTCCGTCCCAAAAACAAGTCACGCTGGACCAAGAGCGGTCTGCTCCGCGGCAAGACAGCTGCTTGGAAGAAAGCCATCGTTGACCTGGCCGACGGTCAGACAATTGACTTCTATAGCAATATTTAATTAATAAAATGGCAGTAAGAAAATTCAAGCCCACTACCCCTGGGCAGCGACACAAAGTTATCGGTGTTTTCAAAGGTACCATCACTGCTACAACACCGGAGAAATCTCTTACAGTCGGCAAAAAGTCGTCCGGAGGCCGCAACGCTGAGGGACATCTCACCACCCGATACCTTGGTGGTGGCCACAAGCGTAAATATCGCTTCATTGACTTTAAGAGAAACCATGACAACGTCCCCGCTACCGTGAAGTCGATCGAGTACGATCCCAACCGTTCGGCCCGTATCGCGCTTCTGTACTACAAGGACGGTGCCAAGGCTTATATCATTGCACCCAACGGCTTAAAAGTCGGCGATGTGCTCCTTTCCGGTCCCGATGCACAGCCTGAGGTAGGCAACTGCCTGCCGCTGGCCAACATCCCCGTCGGTACACTCGTCCACAACATTGAGTTGCGTCCCGGACAGGGAGCCTTCATGGCTCGCTCGGCTGGCACTTTCGCTCAGCTCGTATCTCGCGAAGGCTCCTATGTCATTGTCAAATTACCTTCAGGTGAAACCCGTAAGATCCTTGCCGAGTGTCGCGCCACCGTAGGCGTTGTCGGCAACTCGGAGCACTCCCTCGAGCGCTCAGGCAAGGCCGGTCGTTCGCGCTGGCTCGGTCGCCGTCCCCGCAACCGTGGCGTTGTCATGAACCCTGTCGATCACCCCATGGGTGGTGGCGAAGGTCGTGCATCAGGTGGCCATCCCCGTTCCCGCAAGGGTCTCTACGCTAAGGGTCTCAAGACTCGTGCCCCGAAGAAACATTCTTCGAAGTACATCATCGAAAGAAGAAAAAAGTAATCTGATTTAAAAGCAACACTTATCTATATGAGTCGTTCACTGAAAAAAGGCCCGTTTATCAGCGTGAAGCTTGAGAAGAAGGTGGCAGCCATGGAAGAAAGCGGCAAGAAGTCGGTCATCAAGACCTGGAGCCGTGCTTCCATGATCGCACCCGAATTTGTCGGTCACACCTTCGCTGTTCACAATGGTAACAAATTTATCCCTGTCTATGTTACAGAGAACATGGTAGGTCACAAGCTTGGCGAGTTCGCTCCCACCCGCACCTTCCGTGGTCACTCCGGTAACAGGAAGAAATAATTTTGGGCCCTGATATAAATAATTCATTTGTCAAAAAAAAAGAATTAAGATAAAATGGGTGTAAGAAAAAGAAACTCAGCCGATCTTAGGAAAGCCGAGCAGAAGCACGTGGCATTCGCGAAGCTTCTCAACGTGCCCACTTCCCCCCGCAAGATGCGCCTCGTGGCCGACATGATCCGCGGTGTCGAGGTGAATCGCGCTCTCGGTATCCTGAAGTTCTCCAACAAGGAGGCGGCTGCCCGTCTTGAAAAACTCCTCCTCTCAGCCATCGCTAACTGGGAGGCCAAAAACGAACGCAAGGCTGATGCCGGCGAGCTCTACGTGTCCACCATCATGGTAGGATGCGCTCCCATGCTCAAGCGCCTCCGTCCCGCTCCCCAGGGTCGCGGCTATCGCATCCGCAAGCGTGCAAATCACGTAACTCTGATTGTCGACACCGTCGATAACAATAACGCTAAAGCTTAACAAATGGGACAGAAAGTAAATCCAATCAGCAATCGCTTGGGAGTTATCCGTGGTTGGGACTCTAACTGGTATGGCGGTAAGAAATACGGCGATACTCTGCTCGAGGACTCCAAACTCCGCAAGTATCTCAATGTCCGTCTCGCCAAGTCAAGCGTTTCGCGCATCGTCATCGAGCGCACAATGAAGCTCATCACCATCACTGTCTGCACTTCCCGCCCGGGCCTCATCATAGGCAAGGGTGGCTCCGAGGTGGACAAACTCAAGGAAGAGCTCAAGAAAATCACCGACAAGGACGTTCAGATCAATATCTATGAGGTGAAGCGTCCGGAACTCGACGCTCAGATCGTGGCATCCACAATCGCACGTCAGATCGAGGGTAAGATCGCTTACCGTCGTGCTGTGAAGATGGCTGTCGCATCCACTATGCGTGCCGGTGCCGAAGGTATCAAAGTTCAGGTTTCCGGTCGTCTCAACGGCGCTGAAATGGCCCGTAGCGAGATGTTCAAGGAGGGTCGTACTCCGCTCCACACCCTGCGTGCCGACATCGACTATGCTCTTGTCGAGGCTCACACGAAGGTCGGTGTGATCGGTGTGAAGGTCTGGATCTGCCGTGGCGAAGTCTATGGCAAGCGTGACCTCGCTCCCCAGTACACCAGCACTCAGAAAGAGAACCGCGGTGCTTCCGGCAATGGCGCTCCCCGTCGTGGCGGTTTCCGCAAACCCAAGAACAACCGTTAAACCCACAAATTGATTCAACAACACAATGTTACAACCTAAGAAAACCAAATTCCGCCGCTCGCAGAAAGGCCGCATGAAAGGCAATGCGCAGCGTGGCAACCAATTGGCCTTCGGTTCGTTCGGCATCAAGACCCTCGAATCAAAGTGGATCACCGGTCGTCAGATCGAGGCCGCCCGTGTCGCCGTGACCCGTTATATGCAGCGTCAGGGACAGATCTGGATCCGCATTTTCCCCGACAAGCCCATCACCAAGAAGCCTGCCGAAGTGCGAATGGGTAAAGGTAAAGGTAATCCCGAAGGATTCGTTGCGCCTGTGACCCCGGGCCGTATCCTCATCGAGGTCGAAGGTGTTTCGTTCGACATCGCCAAGGAAGCCCTCCGTCTTGCCGCCCAGAAGCTTCCCGTCACCACTAAGTTTGTCGTAAGTCGCGACTATGACCCAACCCAAAATGTGTAACCTAAAATGAAGAAAGAAAGTTTCGCTGAAGTAAGCACTCAAGACCTCCGCGACCGCCTGGCTGAGATGGAGAAGGACTACACCCAGCTCAAGATCAACCATGCAATCTCGCCCCTTGATAGCCCCGCTAAGATTACACATGCGCGCAAAGAGATCGCCCGTGTCAAGACAGAACTGCGCATGCGCGAACTCAACAACAAATAATCCCTCACCCCAGAAAGCAAAATGGAAAAGAGAAATTTAAGAAAAGAACGCATCGGGGTTGTTTCATCCAACAAGGGCGACAAGACCATCACCGTCATGGTGAAGTGGAAAGAGAAGCATCCCATCTACGGTAAGTTCGTCAACAAAACCAAGAAATACCATGCCCACGACGAGAAGAACGAGTGTGAGGTAGGAGATACCGTCCGTCTCATGGAGACCCGTCCCCTCTCGAAGACAAAGCGCTGGCGCCTGGTTGAAATCATCGAAAAAGTGAAATAAACCATGATACAGACTGAAAGCCGTTTAACCGTAGCAGACAACAGCGGTGCCAAAGAGGCACTCTGCATCCATGTCCTTGGTGGCACCGGACGTCGTTACGCTTCCGTAGGCGACATCATCGTCGTTTCCGTGAAGAGCGTGATCCCATCGTCCGATGTTAAGAAGGGCACAGTTTCAAAGGCTGTCGTAGTGCGTACCAAGAAGGAGATCCGCCGTCCCGACGGTTCCTACATACGTTTCGACGACAACGCCTGTGTGCTTCTCAACAATGCCGGCGAACTTCGCGGAACCCGTATCTTCGGACCCGTGGCCCGCGAACTCCGTGCAGCTAACCAGATGAAGATTGTTTCACTCGCACCCGAGGTCCTCTAATTTCCCACAACCGTCAACAACATTAAAGTAATGCACAAGCAACACATTAAAAAAGGCGACACCGTCTATGTTCTTGCCGGCGAAGACCGTGGCAAGGAGGGCCGTGTTCTCAAAGTCCTCGTGCAGAAGCAGAAGGCTATCGTTGAAGGAATCAATATGGTGACGAAAGCCACCAAGCCCAATGCCCAGCACCCCCAGGGCGGCCTCGTCAAGATGGAGGCTCCTATCGCCATCTCCAATATCGCACTGATCGACCCCAAGAGCGGTAAGCCCACCCGTGTGAGCCTCCGTCGGGAGAATGGCAAGGTTATCCGTATTTCTAAAAAATCTGGAGAGGAGATTAAGTAATGAGCAGCACATCCGTTAAGCAGGACTATAAGGAACGTATCGTTCCCGCCCTCACCGAGAAATTCAGCTACACCACGCCCATGCAGGTGCCCAGACTGAAGAAGATCGTCATCAACCAGGGTCTCGGCGATGCCACCCAGGATAAGAAAATCATCGAGACTGCGCTCAACGAGCTCACAGCCATCACCGGACAGAAAGCCGTTGCGACCCTCTCGAAGAAGGATATCTCAAACTTCAAGGTGCGCAAGAAGATGCCCATCGGTGTGATGGTCACTCTCCGTCGCGAGAAGATGTATGAGTTCCTCGAGCGTCTCGTCCGCGTTGCCCTTCCCCGTATCCGTGACTTCAAGGGTATCGAGAGCAAACTCGACGGCCGTGGCAACTATACACTCGGTGTCACCGAGCAGATCATCTTCCCCGAGATCAATATCGATGCCATCAACAAGCTCATGGGTATGAACATCACCTTCGTCACATCGGCCAACACCGACGAAGAGGGTTATGCACTCCTCAAAGAGTTTGGTCTTCCTTTCAAGAACGCTAAAAACTAAACCACAGCTATGGCAAAAGAATCAATGAAGGCCCGCGAGGTAAAACGCGCACGTCTTGTCGAGAAATACGCCAAAAAGCGTGAAGAACTGAAGAAGATTGTCAATTCCGGAGTGGACGAAGAGAATCGTGCTGATGCCTACGAGGCTGCACAGAAGCTCCAGTCACTTCCCAAGAACAGCAATCCTATCCGTCTGCACAACCGCTGCTCCATCACCGGTCGTCCCAAAGGATACATCCGTCAGTTCGGTATCTCGCGTATCCAGTTCCGCGAAATGGCCTCCGCAGGTCTCATCCCCGGCGTGAAGAAAGCCTCCTGGTAATCTGATCCGCCTGTAAGGATATCCCAGCCCGATGGTCGACGGCCCGAGATTCGTTACCTCTAAGCGAGGATCGGCCGGCATCCCTTAGCCAACGGCTATGTCCTCAGCCCCCGCTCCAAGCGGCCGGTCGACATCATTAGGCTTCATGCCCGCGCACAACGCGCAACCTCTTTCCTCCCGCTCAAAGAAATTTCAGTGAGTATTAAATATTGTTGGGAACCTCCCAATCAATTTAAACAATTTCAACAATGACTGATCCTATTGCAGATTATCTGACAAGATTGAGGAACGCGATCAAGGCCAACCACCGTGTGGTCGAGATCCCCGCCTCAAACTTGAAGAAGGAGATCACAAAGATCCTCTTCGAACAAGGCTACATCCTCAACTACAAGTTTGAGGAGGGCGAAAACCCTGCGGGCATCATCAAGATCGCCCTCAAATATGACCCGGTTGACAAAGTGAACGCCATCAAGAGCCTTGAGCGCGTTTCCCGTCCCGGTCTCCGCCGTTATACCGGCTACAAAGATATGCCTCGCGTGTTGAACGGACTCGGCATCGCCATCCTTTCGACCTCTAAAGGTGTGATGACTAATAAAGCGGCCCGCGACCAGAAGATCGGTGGCGAAGTGCTGTGCTACGTTTACTAATCAAAAATAGGAGGATACATAATCATGTCACGTATAGGTAAAGCTCCCATTGAGATTCCCGCCGGTGTCACAGTCACCGTCGACAAGGATAACGTAGTCACCGTGAAAGGTCCCAAAGGCACCCTCTCACAGAAAGTCAACCCTGATCTTGAGGTGAAGGTCGAGGACAATCACATCCTCGTCAGCCGTCCCTCCGACGATCGCGAGCATCGCGCGCAGCACGGTCTCTTCCGCGCCCTCATCCACAATATGGTCGTAGGCGTTTCCACCGGCTATCGCAAAGAAATGGAATTGGTAGGTGTGGGCTATCGCGCCTCAGCCACCGGTCAGGTGCTCGAGCTCTCTCTCGGCTACTCCCACGCCATCTATATAAAGCTTCCCCCCGAGATCAAGGTTGAAGCCAAGTCGGAGCGCAACAAGAACCCGCTCATAATCCTCGAGAGCGACGACAAGCAGCTTCTCGGCCAGGTGTGCGCCAAGATCCGTTCACTCCGCAAGCCCGAACCTTACAAGGGCAAGGGTATCAAGTTTGTTGGCGAGATCATCCGTCGCAAGTCCGGAAAGTCAGCAAGTGCTAAATAATTAAACTGATCACAATCATGGTTTCTAAGATACAACGCAGAAATAAGATCAAAGCCCGCATCCGCGGTAGAATTTCCGGCACAGCTTCCCGTCCCCGTATGTCCGTGTTCCGCTCCAACAAGCAGATCTACGTACAGCTCATCGACGACCTCGCCGGCAAGACCCTCTGCGCGACTTCCTCAAAGGGAATCGAAGAGGGCAACAAGTGTGAAATCGCAGCCAAGGTTGGCGAGGATATCGCCAAGAAGGCTATCGCCGCCGGTATCACCGAGGTCGTTTTCGACCGCAACGGATACCTCTTCCACGGCAGAGTAAAATCATTGGCTGATGCCGCCCGCAACGGTGGCCTTAAATTCTAAAGAATTATGGCATTGAAGAATAATCAAGTTAAGTCGACCGGCGACCTCGAGCTCAAGGAGCGTCTCGTCGCTATCAACCGTGTCACCAAAGTGACCAAGGGCGGTCGCACCTTCACCTTCGCAGCTATCGTCGTTGTCGGCAACGAGAACGGCATCGTCGGTTGGGGACTTGGCAAAGCCAATGAAGTCCAGGCAGCTATCGCCAAAGGCGTGGAAGCAGCCAAGAAGAACCTCATCAAGGTTCCCGTAAACCACGGAACAATCCCCCACGAGCAGCTCGCCAAGTTCGGCGGCTCGCGTGTGATCCTCAAGCCCGCAAGCCACGGTACCGGTGTGAAAGCCGGTGGTGCTATGCGTGCAGTGCTTGAGAGCGTCGGAATCACCGACGTGCTCTGCAAGAGCAAGGGATCATCCAACCCCCACAACCTCGTGAAGGCAACCATCAAGGCTCTCGGCGAAATGCGTTCACCCGCACAGGTAGCCCAGAACCGTGGAATTTCTGTCGACAAAGTGTTTAACGGCTAATCTCGTCTTTCGCAATGGCAAAAATCAAAATCACTCAGATTAAGAGCCGCATCGGCGCCCCGGCCGTTCAGAAGCGCACCCTCGACGCCCTCGGCCTCAAGAAAATGCATCACTCGGTTGTCAAGGAAGACACACCCTCTGTGATGGGTATGGTAAAAGCAGTGCATCACTTGGTAGAAGTGACCAACGCCTAATCTCTAAATTCTAAAACAATCATGGATTTAAGCAATCTTCATCCCGCTGTCGGCTCGGTGCGCAAGAACACCCGCATCGGCCGTGGTCCCGGTTCCGGCAAAGGTGGTACATCTACCCGTGGTCACAAAGGTGCCAAGTCCCGTTCAGGCTACAGCCGTAAAATAGGCTTTGAAGGTGGTCAGATGCCCCTCCAGCGCCGTCTCCCCAAATTTGGTTTCAAGCCTTTGAACCGTGTTGAGTACAAGGCTGTCAATCTCAGCGACCTTGAGGCTCTCGCCGCCGAGGCCAACCTCTCGAAAATCACAGTGGCCGAGCTCGTTGCTGCCGGTATTGTCAACGGCAGGCAGCCCGTCAAGATCCTTGCCAATGGCAAGCTCACCCACAAGCTTGAGGTTGAAGCAAATGCCTTCTCCGCTACCGCTGAGAAAGCTATCACCGAACTTGGTGGAACCGTAACCAAAATCTAAAACACCTCCCCCTCGAAATGAGTTTTATTCAGACAATTCGTAACATCTGGACCATCGAGGAACTGAGGAAGCGCATCCTCGTGACCCTCCTGTTGGTGCTTGTTTATCGTCTGGGTTGCTACGTGGTTCTTCCCGGCATTTCGCCTGAAGATCTCGACGCCCTCTCGAAGTTCACCAACAAGAGCGGTCTGATGCAGCTGCTTGATATGTTCTCAGGCGGCGCCTTCTCCCAGGCTTCGATCTTCGCCCTCGGTATCATGCCTTACATTACTGCATCCATCGTGATCCAGCTTCTCGGCATGGTTCTGCCTTCTTTCCAGAAGATGCAGCGCGAGGGTGAGAGCGGACGGCAGAAGCTCAGTCAGTACACCCGCTACTTGACTGTGCTCATTCTGTTCCTCCAGGGTCCTGCCTATCTTGCCAACCTCCAGTTCCAGGTGAGTGCTGCCACAGGTGGTGCCACAATGGGTCCCTGGACGTATGCCTACCTTACGGTAATCCTCGCTGCCGGCTCCATGTTCATCATGTGGCTTGGAGAGCGCATCACTGATCGTGGCATCGGCAATGGTATCTCGTTCATAATCCTCGTAGGTATCATCGCACGTCTCCCGGGAGCACTCTTCTACGAATTCACGAGCCGTCTTCCGGGATCCACCGGTAGCCAGGGCGGTCTCATCATGTTCGTTGTCGAGATCATACTCCTTTTTGCCGTGACCGTCGGTGCTGTCCTTCTCGTACAGGGAACCCGCAAAGTCCCTGTTCAGTATGCGAAGCGTATCGTCGGAAACCGCCAGTACGGAGGTGCCCGTCAGTATATCCCCTTGAAGGTCAACGCTGCCGGTGTTATGCCTATCATTTTCGCCCAGGCGATCATGTTTATCCCCATCACACTTGCCGGTTTCGGCAGCTCTGAGGGATCATCGGGCTTCTACGCAGCTTTCTCCGATATCAACGGCTTCTGGTACAATGCTGTATACTTCATCCTCATCGTAGCCTTCACATACTTCTACACCGCCATCACAGTGCGTCCCACTCAGATGGCAGAGGACATGAAGCGCAACAATGGATTCATCCCCGGCGTCAAGCCCGGCAAGAAGACAGCGGACTATCTTGATTCCATCATGTCACGCATCACCCTCCCGGGATCTCTGTTCCTCGGAATTGTGGCTATTCTTCCCGCTTTCGCACGATTCTTCGGCATCAGCCAGAACTTCGCGCAGTTCTTTGGCGGAACATCCCTGCTCATTCTTGTCGGTGTCGTCCTTGACACCCTCCAGCAGATTGAGAGCCACCTTATGATGCATCACTATGACGGCCTCATGAAGGACGGTAAGATAAAGGGTCGTACTACCGGCTCCGCTTACTAAGGTCAAATCCGGTTATAGCAGATATATATCAATTAATGATCTATCTCAAGACACCAGAGGAAATTGAAAAAATGCGACAGGCATGCACGCTCGTGAGCCGCACACTTGGCGAAATAGCCAAGTGGGTGGCTCCCGGCGTGACTACCCGTCATATCGACAACATTGCCCGTGAGTTCATGCGTGACAACGGAGGAAAACCCGCCTGCCTCGGCTATGGTGGCTTCCCCGGAACCCTATGCATAGAAGTCAATGAGACTGTTGTCCATGGTTTCCCCTCGGGCTATGAGTTGCGTGAAGGCGACATAATCGGTATTGATACCGTGGTCGAGCTCGACGGTTATAACGGCGATATGTGCTACACATTTCCCGTAGGAGAGATCTCTCCGGAGAAGCTCGCTCTCTGCCGTACCACCAAGGAAAGTCTCTACAAAGGTATCGAGGCTGCTCAGGAAGGTCGTCGGATCGGCGACATCGCGAATGCTGTCCAGACCTACTGCGAGAAACGCGGCTACACCGTGGTCCGCGAGATGTGCGGTCATGGCATCGGACGCAAGATGCACGAGGATCCTGAGGTTCCCAACTACGGACGCCGTGGTGTGGGTCCCGTCCTGAAGAAAGGTATGTGTATTTGTATCGAACCTATGATCAACATGGGAAGCCGTAATATCGTCATAGAGAAGGACGGCTGGCAGAGCCGTACCAAGGATCGCAAACCATCAGCCCATTACGAGCACACCATCACCATAACGCCTGAAGGTCCTGAGATACTCACCACTTTCGACTATATCAAGGAAGTGCTCGGAGATAGATATATTTAATTCATTACCAGTATATATGGCAAAACAAGCTGCAATCGAACTTGACGGCACGATCGTCGAAGCCCTGTCCAACGCAATGTTCCGTGTGGAGCTTGAGAACGGACACGAAATCACCGCCCATATCTCCGGAAAGATGCGTATGCACTACATCAAGATATTGCCCGGCGACAAGGTGAAAGTAGAGATGTCACCCTACGATCTCTCGAAAGGTCGTATAGCCTTCCGCTATAAATAAGACATCAGGTTTGCCTGACGACACAGATTCAGAAAACATCTAAAACTATAATAACAACAGCAATGAAAGTAAGAGCTTCTGTTAAAAAGCGCACTCCCGACAGCAAAATCGTGCGCCGCAAGGGACGTCTTTACGTCATCAACAAAAAGAACCCTAAATACAAGCTTCGCCAGGGCTGATACTGATCTTTCCAGGATTTAACGGTGCGATAGGGCGTTTGCAGGCTTTGAATGGTTAAATTTTTAAAACGATTCGTAATAAGTCTTTCATTCCGCTTTTTCGTCCGCTTTCATCTGAGAAATAAGTATTACCTTTGCAAAAATTTTTAGCAAGTAATCAATTAATTATATGGCAGTAAGAATTGTGGGAGTTGACCTCCCCCAGAACAAAAGAGGTGAGATAGCACTGACCTATATCTATGGTATCGGCCGCAGCGCAGCTAAATCCATCCTCGACAAGGCCGGCATTGACGTTAACATCAAGGTCAAGGACTGGACTGACGATCAGGCCGCCAAGGTGCGCGAAGTCATCGGATCCGACTACAAGGTTGAAGGTGATCTCCGCTCCGAAATCCAGCTCAACATCAAGCGTCTTATGGACATCGGTTGCTATCGCGGCATCCGTCACCGTAACGGTCTCCCCGTGCGCGGTCAGAGCACCAAGAACAACGCACGTACCCGCAAGGGACGCAAGAAAACCGTTGCAAACAAGAAAAAAGCTACTAAATAATAACAGAATATGGCAAAAAAGACAGTCGCCGCTAAGAAACGTAACGTTAAGGTTGATGCCGCCGGCCAGCTTCACGTTCATTCATCTTTCAACAACATCATTGTCTGCTTAGCCAACTCTGAGGGTCAGGTGATCTCCTGGTCGTCAGCTGGCAAGATGGGTTTCCGCGGTTCAAAGAAGAACACCCCCTACGCAGCTCAGATGGCTGCTCAGGATTGTGCCAAAGTTGCCTATGACCTCGGTCTGCGCAAGGTGAAAGCCTACGTGAAGGGTCCCGGCAATGGTCGCGAGTCCGCTATTCGCACCGTCCACGGTGCAGGTATCGAAGTTACCGAGATTGTCGACGTAACTCCGCTGCCCCACAACGGTTGCCGTCCTCCCAAGCGTCGTCGCGTATAATACAGCTCGGCCACGTCCGGCCACGGGCAGACAGCATGATCCCGCGATCATGCTTCAAAAACGGAGTTCCGGCTCTTCTTTCATTAATGTCATACGGACTCCCCGCCGCTGCCCCGCCTCAAAGGACGGATACGGTAAATTTTGAAATCTTAATTTACACTTTCAACCCAAAATCCCGCAGTGCAAGCCGCCTCCGAAAGCTCAACGGATCAGCCGACGCACCACATTCCGATGAAATAGGCCACTTTTTACATCACCTCTCAGTGGCCGCGGCTGTCAAAAGGAATGTGAACGCCGCGATCATCAGCTCCGGCTCCGGCGGACACAGCGACAAGATCAGTAAATATAACAAAATGGCAAGATACACAGGTCCCCGCACCAAAATCGCCCGCAAATTCGGCGAACCTATCTTCGGCGAAGACAAAGTCCTCACCAAGAAGAATTATCCCCCGGGACAGCACGGTCTCAACAAGCGTCGCAAGACCTCCGAGTATGGAGTTCAGCTGCGCGAGAAGCAGAAAGCCAAATACACCTACGGTGTGCTTGAGAAGCAGTTCCACAACCTCTTCGACAAGGCATCCCGCTCAAAGGGTATCACCGGTGAGATCCTGCTCCAGCTTCTCGAAGGCCGTCTCGACAACGTCGTATATCGTCTCGGCATAGCCCCCACACGTGCAGCCGCACGTCAGCTCGTACTCCATCGCCACATCGTGGTAAACGGTAAGGTTGTCAACATCGCATCCTATGCTGTACAGCCCGGCGACGTTGTAGGTGTACGTGAAAAATCAAAGTCTCTCGAAGTAATTGCCGACGCTCTCGCCGGTTTCAATCACAGCAAATATCCCTGGCTCGAATGGGATGAGAACGTAAAGGCCGGCAAGTTCCTCCACGTTCCCGCCCGCGAGGATATCCCCGAGAATATCAAAGAGCAGCTTATCGTCGAGTTGTATTCTAAATAATCAATAAATTAAGATCCATGGCTATTTTAGCATTCCAAAAACCTGACAAAGTCCTAATGTTGGAAGCCGATAACCACTTCGGTAAATTTGAGTTTAAGCCATTGGAACCGGGATATGGTATAACCATTGGAAACGCACTCCGCCGCATCCTCCTCTCGTCGCTTGAAGGCTTCGCCATCTCAAGCATACGCATCGATGGAGTGAAGCACGAGTTCGACACCATCCCCGGGGTCAAGGAAGATGTGACAAACATCATTCTTAATCTCAAGAAGGTCAACCTCAAGCAGACGGTTGATGACACCGAAGCTGAGAAAGCTACCATCTCCGTGTCAGGCAAGGAAGAGTTTACAGCCGGTGACATTGGCAATGTCCTTTCAGGCTTTGAAGTCCTGAATCCCGACCTTGTCATCTGTCATTTGGATCCGAGCGCAAGCTTCACGATTGACCTCACGATCAACAAAGGTCGCGGATGGGTTCCCGCCGAGGAAAACCGCAACGCCAACGACGCTATCGACGTCATCGCGATCGACTCCATCTACACCCCGATCCAGAACGTGAAGTACACCGTGGAAAACTTCCGCGTTGATCAAAAGACCGACTACGACAAGCTCACACTTGAAATTACTACGGACGGTTCAATCCTTCCGAAGGATGCTCTCAAGGAGGCTGCCAAAATCCTCATATACCACTTCATGCTCTTCAGCGATGAGAAGATTACTCTCGAAGCCGAGGAGGAGAATGGCGAAGAGGAATTTGACGAGGAAGTGCTCCATATGCGTCAGCTCCTCAAATCGAAACTCGTCGATATGGATCTGAGCGTGCGCGCCCTCAACTGCCTCAAGAGTGCAGAGGTCGAAACACTCGGCGAACTCGTGGTCTTCAACAAGACTGACCTCCTCAAGTTCCGCAACTTTGGCAAGAAATCGCTCACAGAACTTGACGAGCTTCTCGCCAACCTCAACCTCTCCTTCGGAATGGACATTTCAAAATACAAACTTGATAAAGAGTAACAATTAACGATGAGACATAATAAGAAATTCAACCACCTCAGCCGTAAGAAGGCTCATCGCGATGCTCTCTTGGCCAACATGACGATCTCGCTGATCATGCACAAACGCATCTTCACAACCCTCGCCAAGGCCAAGGCTCTCCGCGTGTACGCCGAGCCCCTTATCAACCGCGCAAAAGAGGACAGCACCCCCAACCGTCGACTCGTCTTCTCTTACCTCCAGAACAAGGAGGCCGTGACCGAGCTTTTCCGCGAGATCGCACAGAAGATCGCAAACCGTCCCGGTGGTTACACCCGTATCCTCAAGACAGGCAACCGTCTCGGCGACAACGCCAAGACCTGCTTCATCGAGCTTGTTGACTACAACGAGGCAATGCTCAATGACAAGCCCGCCAAGAAGGCCGGACGCACCCGTCGCTCACGTCGTGCATCCTCGAAGCCCGCAGCTCCCGCTGCTGAGGCTCCCGCGGCAGAGGCTCCCGCAGCCGAAGCTCCCGCAGCTGAATAATCCACCCCTACGGAGGATAGTCAATATTAAAAGTCCGCTGATCCCTGCACCGCCCCCATGTCGGGCGCGAGAGACGGCGGACTTTTTGCATCCTTTCATTCAGTATATATGTCAGGACACCATAAACCGAAAATCGATCTGACAGCAGGCGAGCGCAAGGGCCTGCTGGCGCTCCTGTGCATACTTCTTGTCATTGCCATAGCACTTCATTTCCGCAACGGCAGTGCCGGGAAGCAGTCAGAGCTGTCCATCTCCGCGTCTGCTGATTCGATGGTCACCACCAGTCCGACGGTTGTCATGGATAGCATCGTCCGGGCAGTTCCGGCGCGTCTCCGGAAGAAGAATAGGACCGCGGAGAAAAGACACTCTTCCCCTCCGGTTGTCCGCGACCCGCGTGGAGAGACACTGGAAAAGAAATGAACGCCTCCCGGCTGAATCCGGAGGGCGTTCATTCTATATTCTGTTATCCTTATTTACAGATTGCGGGGATCATCGACCTCTTCCTCGTCCACGGGAATCCCAGGATTCACATTCTTGGATCCGATGAGACCATAGAAAAGCAGGTAGCCGAGCATCGCTATCACCAACCAGTAGCTGGCCATGTATCCCATTGCGTTGGCGATGGCATTCTGGATCAGAGGCATCACGCCGCCGCCGACAACCATCATCATGAAGATACCGGAGGCCTGGGCGGTATATTTGCCGAGTCCCTCGACGGCAAGGTTGAAGATGCCACCCCACATGATCGATGTGCAGAGGCCGCAGAGCACGAGCAGGAACGCGCTCAGGGGAACTTCAGCCCCGCCGGCATAGATGGCTTCCGGGACGGCTACTGTGGCGGTCTTGGGGATGAATATTGCGAACAGGATCAGCACGATTGCAGTCACCGATACGGCCACGAGCTGCGTCTTGGACGAGACGGAACCGCTGATGAAACCTGACAGTGTACGACCCACGAGCATGAGAAGCCAGTAGATGGCCACGACTGTGCCGGCGATCGCCGATGCCTCACCGGCCACGCCTGCGCCGTTGACGCCCTGGTCAGCGAGATAGAAGTTGAGAGTGCCGGGGATGCCGATCTCGATACCTACATAGAAGAAGATACCGATCACGCCGAGCACCGTGTGGCGGAAATTCCACGGCGAATGGGAATATTTCACCTTATGTCCGCCGGTGCTCTGAGGCTCCGGTATGGGTATGAACGACAGAATCACGAAAGCTGTGGCGAAAATGCCCATGCCGATGAACAGCAGGGGTGTCACGGCCGTCATCATGGTGTCCTTGGACAGCACGCCGATCAGCGCACCGACAAAGAACGGAGTCATCGTGCCTGAGAACGAGTTGAGCGCGCCTCCGAACTGAAGAAGCTGGTTGCCTCTGTTGCCGCCGCCACCGAGAAGATTGAGCATCGGGCATACCACGGTGTTGAGCATACATACACAGAAACCGCAGATGAACGCGCCGAGCAGATAGATGAAGAAGTTGAGTGTGATGGGGAATGTCGTGGCCACTCCCTCGGCGGTCGTGGACGAGAAGTTTGTCACCACCGTGTCAACTCCGACGAAGCTCGACAGATACTGCACGAACAGACCCACGGTGCCGACTGCGAGTGCCCACAGCGCGGTCTTCTTATATCCTATTTTCACAAGTAGGTTTCCGGCCGGGATCCCCATGAACAGGTATGCCAGGAAGTTCATCATGTTGCCCATCATGCCGAGCACCGAATTTCCTTCAAACTGATTGCCCCAGATTGTGCCGATGGGGGCGGCGAGATTGGTGACGAAGGCAATCATGCCGTAGATGAAGAACATCACGACGATTGCGACCACGTTACCGTTTTTAGGTGCCGGCGAACCGGCTCCTGCCTGAACGGATTTTTCCATTTTGAAAGATATTATAAATTTTAATTTGTGTTTTCCTGCGGACCGTGGAGACCCGGAGCCGGGAGTCGCCTCACGGACTCTTTTGCCCATCATCTCGCAAAGTTAGGTAAATTTTTAAAATCTTTCTTGTGAATAATGGAGAAATAAATGCAACAAAAGCATAATTTTCGGTTTTTATTTGTACATTTGCATCAATCATGAATCAACTCCGGTGAGAGAATAAACATTATATATATAATATAACCCCATGAATCTATCTACCGTAAACCGTGCGGCCGACAATATCCGTATTCTCGCCGCCTCGATGGTCGAGAAGGCTAAGTCCGGACATCCCGGTGGCGCCATGGGTGGCGCTGACTTTGTAAACGTGCTCTACTCCCAGTTCCTCATCACAGATCCCGACGACGGCAAGTGGCTCGGCCGTGACCGATTCTTCCTTGATCCCGGCCATATGTCGCCGATGCTTTACAGCGTCCTCGCGCTCTTCGGACACTACACTGTGGCTGAGCTTCAGCAGTTCCGCCAGTGGGGATCTCCCACACCCGGCCATCCTGAGCTTCATCCCGAGCGTGGTGTGGAGAACACATCCGGCCCCCTCGGCCAGGGTCACACCATGGCTGTCGGTTGCGCCATCGCTGAGCGTTTCCTCGCCGCCCGTTTCGGCGAGTGGCTCTCACACAAGACATACGCATTCATCTCCGACGGTGGCATCCAGGAGGAGATCTCCCAGGGAGCCGGCCGCCTCGCCGGACATCTCGGTCTCAGCAACCTCATAATGTTCTATGACAGCAACAAGGTTCAGCTCTCCACCATGGTGGAAGCTGTCGATTGCGAGGATGTGGCTGCCAAATACCGCGCATGGAACTGGAATGTGCTCGAAATCAACGGCAATGACCCCGAGGAGATCGCCAAGGCCATCGTGGAGGCCCAGGGCGAGAAAGAGCGTCCGACACTCATTATCGGCCACACCGTGATGGGCAAGGGTTGCGTCAAGGCTGACGGATCGAACTACGAAGGCCAGTGCTCGACCCACGGACAGCCCATCAGTGCTGCCGGTGCCGACTATGCCGCGACTGTGAAGAATCTCGGCGCCGATCCCGAGAATCCCTGGGTGATTTTTGACGACGTGAAGGCTCTCTATGAGGCCCGCCGCGCCGAACTCCGCGAGATCGTGAAGGCCCGTCGCGCCGAGCAGGCCGCCTGGGAGGCTGCCAATCCGGAACTGGCAAAGGAGCTCCACACGTTCCTCGACAACAAGCTCCCGGAAATCGACTGGAAAGCCATCCCCCACAAGCCCAACATTGCCAGCCGCCAGGCATCTGCCGACGTCCTCGGTGTGCTCGCCGAGAAAGTCAACAATATGATTGTCTCGTCAGCCGACCTTGCCAACTCCGACAAGACCGACGCATTCCTCAAGAAGACACACCCCTTCGTGAAGGGTGATTTCAGCGGTGCGTTCCTCCATGCCGGTGTGACGGAGCTTACGATGGCTTCCGTCATGAACGGTATAGCTCTCCACGGTGGAGTCATAGCCGCCTGCGGCACATTCTTCGTGTTCAGCGACTACATGAAGCCCGCAGTGCGTATCGCAGCCCTCATGGAGCTTCCCGTGAAGTATATCTGGACCCACGATGCGTTCCGTGTCGGCGAGGATGGACCCACCCACGAGCCTGTCGAGCAGGAAGCCCAGCTCCGCCTCATGGAAGAGCTCCGCAACCTCAGCGGCGAGCCCTCCATGCTTGTGCTCCGTCCTGCTGATGCAGTCGAGACATCCGTGGCATGGGCTATGGCCATGGAGAACTTCAAGACCCCATCGGCTCTCGTGCTCTCGCGCCAGAATCTCCCCGATCTTCCCGCAGCTTCGGGCGACCGCTATGCAGAGGCTGCCGCCGGCTGCCGCCGGGGCGGATATGTGGTGGTCAATCCCGAGAAGACCGATGTCATCCTCGTGGCCAATGGCTCGGAGGTGTCGCTGCTTGTCGAGGTGGCCGAACAGCTCAAGGCCGACGGCCTCAGCGCACGTGTGGTTTCCGTCCCCTCCCAGGGTCTTTTCAACAACCAGCCGGTAGAATATCGCCAGGCAGTCCTCACCCCCGGAGTCCCCGTGTTCGGACTCACAGCCGGACTGCCCTCGACACTCCGTTCGGTCGTGGGATCCGACGGCGAGATCTTCGGTCTCGACCACTTCGGTGCGTCGGCTCCCTACAAGGTGCTTGACGAGAAGTTCGGTTTCACTGTTCCGGCAGTGCGCGAGCGCGTCCTGAAATTTCTCGGCAAATAATCCCGCCGGTCATCAATTCTAAATAAACAGAAAGGTGTGTCGTAAAACCGAATACGGCACTCCTTTCTGTTTATTTAACTTTTATTAACTTTATATTTGTGAATTAATTTATACTTTTGCAAAACTCTACTGCAAAATCCTTTATTTAACTTTAATAATAATTCCATCAACCCGCATGAAAAATGATCATGAGAAGCGGTGCTTTCTGACAAGCACTAAGGGACGTGTGTTCCTCGCCTGCGGTCTCTCTACCGCCATGCTGTCATTAGCATCACCGGTTATGGCTGAACCCGTTTTCGGGGGGGTGAAACTCCAGTCAGCCAAGTAGTTAACCAAACCCAAACCATCACAGGTACTGTAGTCGACGAGACAGGAGATCCAATGATCGGTGTTTCCGTGTCTCAGGAAGGAACCAAGAATGGTGTTGCCACAGATATCGATGGCAACTTTTCGCTGAGAGTTCCTGCAGGAGCAGTAATCAGATTCTCCTACATCGGCTATAAAGCCACGACCATCACGGCCAACGGCCAGAGAAATGTAAGGGTAACTCTCGAACCTGAAAACAATGTACTTGACGATGTAGTCGTGATCGGCTACGGTGCAGTCAAGAAACGTGACCTCACCGGTGCCATCTCCTCCGTGAAGGCCGAGACCATCACCCTCACCCCGACCTCCAACCCCATGGAAGCACTCCAGGGTCGCGTGGCAGGTCTTGACATCACCCAGACATCCGGTCAGCCCGGCGAAGGTGTTGAAATCCAGCTCCGTGGTAATCGCTCTATCACCGCCTCCGGCACACCTCTCTTTATTATCGACGGACTCCCCGGTGGCGACTATTCGACCATCAACCCCAACGACATCGAGAGCATCGAAGTGCTCAAGGACGCATCTTCGACTGCAGTCTACGGTTCAGAAGGATCTAACGGTGTCATCATCATCACCACAAAGCAGGGTAGCGCCGGCAAGACACGTGTCAACTTCGACGCTTATCTTGGTGTGAACGGATGGTCCACAACTCCCACGATGACTTCTCCCGCCGAGAATATCCGCACCCGTTATCTTGCCTATAAATATGCAGGTATAGACGTGCCCGATGATTCCGACCTCAAGGCTATGGAGGCAGCTCTCGCAGCAGGCGAGACTATCGACTGGGTTGACGAGCTTCTCGGCAATGGTCTGTCGCAGAACTATTCACTGTCCATCTCCGGCGGAAATGACAAGACAAAGGCATATTTCTCGCTGAACTACAATGATGTGAACGGTCAGTACAAGAACGACAACTACAAGGTCTACTCTTCATCCATGCGTGTGAGCACCGAGGTGAACAAGTGGCTCACCGCAGGTGTCAACTTCCAGGGTTCATATACAGACCGCAACGCCACCAAGAGCCACCTTTCCGATGGTCTCAAGTGCGATCCCTTCGGTACTCTCTACAACGAGGACGGAACGATCAACCCCTTCCCCTTGCTGACAGCGCCCAACACTGTGAACCTCCTTCTTGACCGCAATAAGGATGTGTACCGCAACAACACCACAAATCTGCAGGTATATATCCAGCCCTATCTGCGCATCAATCCCTTCAAGGGTTTCACACTTGAGTCACGCCTGAGCGGCAACTTCAATTATGTCACCAAGAATACCTTCCAGGGCTATGGAGCATACGACTTCTACCGCACGGCCGGTGTCGCAGCTCTCGGTGCTTCCCTCACTGACTACGCAACACTGACCAATGCCGAGATCAACAATCAGCGTACCATCGGCTACACTTGGGAAAATGTGCTCACCTATAATTTCACCCTTGCCAACATCCACGAGTTCACAATCACCGGTGTCACATCCTGGCAGTCCTCTGACTACAATTCGTCAAAATCCTACGCCAATTCGATACCTTACAACTCGATGTACTGGACCAACCTTGGCGCAAACACGGATCCGAAGCCTCAGGTTGATTCCAATTTCACCATGCACAGACGTATGGGCTATGTAGGCCGTATCAACTATACACTCCTCGGACGCTACCTCTTCTCCGCATCCGTGCGTCGCGACGGTGACTCCGTGCTCTCCTCCGGCCGCAAGTGGTCCACCTTCCCCGCTGTATCGGCAGGCTGGCGTATCTCCGACGAGTCCTTCATGGAATCCACACGTGACTGGCTGAACAACCTTAAACTCCGTGTAGGCTATGGCGAGACAGGTGCCGCAAGTATCGATCCATACGCAACATTGTCAGTGCTCGTGCCCGGTCAGGTCGGTATCGGTGGTGTCCTCACCAACACTTATGCTTTCTCGCAGACTCTGACCAACCCCGCCCTCACATGGGAACGTTCAAAGAGCTGGAACATCGGTGTTGACTTCGGTATGCTGAACAACCGTATCGACCTTTCCGCCGAGTATTACATCACCAATACTGACGATGTGATCTGGAAGCAGAGCCTCCCCATCAACAATGGCGGTTACAGTGCATCAGAATATTATACGATCAACCGCAACATCGCAACAACCCGCAACCAGGGCTTTGAGCTTACTCTCAATACCCATAACATCGAGACACGCGACTTCTCATGGTCATCGACCATCACATTCGCCACCAACAAGGAGAAAGTGACCTCACTCGGAGAGGGCGCTTCGGAGTACATCACCAATGGTGACTATACTCTCCACATCGGCGATCCCGTCAAGTCCTACCGTGCCCACAAGTTTGCCGGTATCTGGCAGCTTGGAGAAGAAGCGGATGCCGCAGCGTTCGGTGCTCTTCCCGGTGATATCCGTGTCGATATCCCCGGAATGAAGAGAGTAAGTGAAGGTGTGTGGGAAAAGACTTTCAAGAATGATGACGGAACAGTCACCACTCAGACTTACGACGCTTCAAATCCATACGCTATCAATGACGATGACCGTGTCATCATCGGCCACGCCACTCCTGACTGGCAGCTCGGATTCAGCAACACTTTCACCTGGAAATGGTTTGACCTGAGCGTATATATGTTCTGGCGTCATGGTCAGAAATTCTCCTACGAGCCAATCGGTTGGTACACCGGTAGTGGCGGCAGCTTCCCCGAGCACTTCAATTACTGGACTCCTGAGAATCCCTCCAACGAGTTCCCCGCACTCGACGCATCACGCGATTGGCAGAAATCAGCTGGAAACGGATCGATCTATTGGGTAGACGGTTCATACTTCAAGGTCAAGAACATCACCCTCGGTTACACTCTTCCCGCAGTGGCTTGCAAGAAGATAAACATCGAGCGTCTCCGCATCTACGGCACAATCACCAATCCTTTCATCTACGCCAACAGCAATATCCTGAAAGGCTATGACCCCGAGCAGGCAGGCAAGTTTGACTTCCCCCTCACAAGACAGCTCGTGTTCGGTCTGAATGTAACATTCTAAAAATGAATTTTCAAAAATGAATACCAAGCTATATAAATTTGCGATTGCTTCGCTCGCTTTCGCAGGGATGTCGTTGACTTCCTGCAGTCTTGAGGAGGACAATCCCCATGCAGGTGACGCAACCCTCACCTCCTACAACACCTGGGCGGGTCTGCAGGCCTATTCATACACCACGCTCAATGATGAACTCTATACCGCTTCCGACTGGATGATTTCCTCAGAGGGTGGTACAGACCTGTGGCAGGCCAAGAGCAACGGTGAGAGCTATCGGGCGGATTTCTATTATGAAAACTTCTCCACCAGCAACAACTCGACAAACAAGCTGTGGAAACAGTGCTACTCGATGATCACCAACTGCAACACCGTGATCAACGAGGCCGACAACATCTCCGATGCGGTCGATCATGCAAGCGACATCAAGGTGCTTGTCGCAGAGACCAAAGTGCTCCGCGCTTTCTACAACTTCCTGCTTGTGTCCAACTTCGGACCCGTCACCCTTTCGCTCGAAAGCTCGGCAGCCGTGACCGGTAGCGCAGAACTTTATCCTGTCCGTACAAGCGAGAAGGACTTCTACGAGCAGATCTTCACGGATCTCACCGAAGGCCTTGCCGACCTTGGCTACCAGGCTTATCAGAACAACCGCGCCCGCGTCTCCAAAAAGACCGCGCTCGGTGTTCTCGCCCGTGCATACGCACAGCGTGCAGGTCTCGGCACCAAGTACGGTGATTCGGAGAAATACTGGAAACTCGCATTGGAGACAGCCGAGGAGCTGATAAACAATGCATCCACTTACAATGCTTATCTCTATCCCGATATTGCCGATATGTGGTCTGACGGCAACAACCGTACAAACCGTGAGGCTCTCTTCATCGCAGCCGGTGCTGATGCCAACAACGAGGCTTTTTCGAATACCATTGTCCGCAACAAGCTTCTTGCCTACTCATGCGGTGGCGTATATGATGACCTCTACAGTCACAACCCCACCAAAAACGGTTCCTGCTACTTCTACGGTCGTTTCAACTCGCAGGTATGGCAACCCACAAAGTATCTCATGTACTGCTTCAATCCCAAATGGGACCGCCGTTGGGAATACTCTTTCATCTATGCGTATAATGACTTCTCGATGCTCCAGTGCGGATGGGCCACATACCAGTCCGGACAAAAGACGCTTACCGAGTCTCTCTGCACCAAATACGGTATCGATGCTTCCCACGTAGACGAGACCATCAATCCATACGCAGATTGTGCCGGTCAGGCTTCAAGCTTCGGTGGAAACCAGTACACGGCAAAGATATGGCCAAAGGATTTCGTCTACGAAGCTCCTGAAAGCACCGGAGACGAAGTAGTCGATGCCGCCAACCTTGCTCGCTACAATGAGGAAGCCGTGGCCCAACTGCTCACTGTCCCCGCATCTTCCGACCTGATCGGAACCGCAGGCTACAGCGAGACCACCAAGGCATACGCAGTACCTTATCCCGTGGCAGTTGACGACCACCGTTTCAACACCGTGTTCGTCCACGAGCCCCTGTCGGATGAGGACAAGGCAAAATGCCGCTATGCAGTGGTATGCATCAGCGATCTCTATGGCTCTAACGGGTATGTTTATGGAACGACATCCCATGGATCGGAAGCAGCCTATCCCCCCGCGATCGGCAATGGCGCCACCAGTGCTTCCGCCTGTCCGACCATCAGCAAGTTCAACTGGTCGTATGACGGAGTGTTTAACTCTAACCTCCAGACGAAATCCGGCGATATGTTCATCATCCGTATGGCTGAGATGTATCTTATCGCGGCAGAGGCCAATCAGATGCTTGGCAACGGCGGCAAGGCTGCCGACTACCTGAACGTGCTCCGCAAGCGCGCTGCCCGTCCCGGTGTTTCTGAATCCGACTGGAAACTCTCTAATGCAACCGAGGACGATATCTTCGACGAGTATGCCCGCGAGATGTGCGGTGAGTTTAACCGCTGGCTCCTCTTCAAGCGTCACCACGCTTTCGAGACCCGTCTTGCGAAATACAATCCCCGTGCGGCTCAGTCATTCAAGGAGACATACTACAACCGTCCTGTATCATCTGACTTCCTCCAGACTATTCTCAATGAGGACGAGTATGGCGATAACGGATATGGCCAGACTCCGACTTCAGGTCTTGAGAATGTTTCTGAATAATGTTTGTTTCAGTAAAGACCGACAAAACTGACAGATATTAATTAGTTATTGATATTCTTGGTTCCGGGAGGCTGCGTCGACAGACGCGGCCTCTCTTTTCATTATAGGTGGAGTGTCGCCGGCTTTCACAAGTACTTGCCGGGAGGTTCGGTTTCACTCTCCCGGCGGTAACTCCGATAGGTGGATCGGAGGGGTGAGAAAATCAGCAGAGCGAATGGCTACATCCGCTCTGCCGTAATAGGTCCGTAAGCTATCGTTCTGTCAACTCATCCGAAAAATCTCTTACAAGAATCCATCACACGACCTTCTTGGGTGGAAATACGAATTCACGAGACCGTCTGTCTATTTCGCGTAACTGCAGGCCTAAATTTCGTGCTGTTATTATTGGAATCGGTATGTGATTGTGCCGGTTTGGGCTGCGGGAGCATCGGTGTCGACCGAGAATTTCGAGGCTTTGGCAGCGTTGATGCAGTGCTGCCGGGTGGATGCGCTTGCCGCCGCCGCACCGGTGCCTGAAGCGTAGGACGCCTCTGTGACTGCACCCTGGCGATTCACTGTGACGCGGATGGTGACTGTCCCGAGGGGTGAGCGCGGCGGGGTGTCCCACGATGCGAGTGTGCGTCCTTTGAGGTTGTAGCCCGGCGAGCCTTGCGCCGCTCCGAAGTTGGCATTCCCGTCGGTCTGACCGGCTTTGCCGCTTCCGGCAGCTCCAGCACCGGCCTGGCCGAATTTTACTTTGTCGGCAATGGCCTGGCGGGTTTCCTCCTCCCGCTTGGCTCTCTCGGCGGCTTCGCGTTCGGCTTTGGATGGTCCGGTCTGCTCCCGGGTGGTTTTCTTTTCCACTTTTGCAGCCGACGGGCGTTCGGTCGTGACGATCGGAGCCGGGGTGGGGGAGGGTGTGCCGGAGTTGTCCAAGGCTTCCACCTGAGGCTCGGGAGCCGGGGCGTCGGCCTCGGCGGGCGCGCTCTCGGAGTTGCTTTCGGCGAGTTCAGGCCTGTCGCCCACCATCACGTATTCACCTCCGAAGAGCACTTCCGAGGAGTCGACCGGTGGCCATGTGCGCTCCGCATCTTCCGCCGGGGAATAGCGGAGATAGAGGGAGGCGAGTATCGCCACAATCACGATGTGGAACAGGATTGTGGCCACGAGTCCTGTCATCCGGCTTTTACGGTTGTCCTCCATGGCTGCTATCGTTCGGGTTGGGCGGAGACGGGTGCGGGTTTAGTGGCGAGCACCATCTTGAGATTGTTCTGCGCACCGAGGTCGAGCACCTTGACAAGCGCGCCATAGGTGACCTCCTCGTCGGCATAGACGGCGATGAACTGCTCGTCCTCACCGGCAGCGATGGCAGCCTCGCGGGCAGACAGGAGGGCGTTGGGAAGGATGTCGAATGTCACTTCCGCAGGCTCTTCGCCCGCTGCGGTGGATACGTAGATCTTCCCGGCTTTGTCGATGAATACCCTTGTCGACGGTTTCAGCGCGGTCTGGTGGGAGCTTTCGGGAAGATTCACTTCGAGAGCCGTGGGGAAGACGAATGTCGATGTGACCATGAAGAAGATGAGCAGGAGGAATATGACATCGGTCATAGATGCCATGGAGAAAACCTCGATCATCCGGTTCTGACGCTTTAGTGACATGGCTTCAGGCAGGTTCGTTGAGGAGATCCATGAATTCCATGGTCTTTGCTTCAAGACTGTTCATGACCTTGTTGATGCGGGCCACGAGATAATTGTAGGCGAAGAGTGCGATGATGCCCACGATGAGTCCGGCGACGGTGGTGACGAGCGCGGCGTATATGCCGTCGGCCAGGACGGCTATGTTGGCGCTTGTGCCTGCGGACGCAAGATTGTAGAAGGCGTTGACCATTCCGATCACGGTGCCGAGGAAGCCGATCATCGGGCCTCCGGCGGCAGTGGTGGCCAACCAGGGAAGCCCTTTCTCGAGATTGGCTATCTCCATGTTGCCGGTGTTCTCGATTGTGACGAGCACATCCTGCATCGGACGGCCCAAGCGTGAGATGCCTTTGGATATCAGGCGGGCGTAGGGGGTGTCGGTGCGTGCGCAGAGGTTGCGGGCGCTCTCCACCTCTCCGTCATGTATGTATTCCTTGATGCGTTTCATGAACGAGGCATCGTCCTTGCGGGCGCGGGATATCACCATGCATCGTTCTACAAAAATATAGATGCTTATGATCGAGAGGATCGCGAGGGGAATCATGATGAAGCCTCCGCGCATGGTGAGATCCCATACGGAAAGCTCGGTGACGGCCCGGACTGCTTCCGGACGCACTGCTTCTTCGGCTATCACGGCTACTGCGCCGACTGTGTCGGCAATCTGCTGCTGGAGCATAATGGCTGAGGTTTTTTGGGGAGATTGGTTATGGAAATATGTGGAAATTCGTGAAGATCAATGGACGAGAGCCTCGCGGTAGCGGCGGATGGTCTCCTCAAGTCCGAGATAAAGGGCATCGCAGATGAGGGCGTGGCCTATCGACACTTCGCTCAGACGGGGGATGTGGCGGTGGAACCATTCGAGATTGTCGAGGCTGAGGTCATGTCCGGCATTCACGCCGAGTCCGCATCTGAACGCTGTCGATGCAGCCTCGACGAAAGGAGCCACGGCTTTTTCGGGGTCGGTGGGGTAGAGGTCGGCGTAAGGCTTGGTGTACAGTTCCACACGGTCGGCACCGGTCTTGGCGGCGAGGCGTATGTTGTCCGGATCGGTACCCACAAAGATGGATGAACGGATTCCGGCATCGCGCAACTTCTCCACTATGCCTGTGAGAAATTCGAGATTGCTCTCCACGTCCCATCCGGCCGATGAAGTGACGGCGTCGGGGGCATCGGGAACGAGCGTCACCTGCTCGGGACGGACCTGAAGCACAAGTTTCATAAAGTCGTCGGATGGGTAACCCTCGATGTTGAACTCGGTCTTCACCAACGGGCGCAGACGATAGACATCGTCGCGTCGGATGTGGCGTTCGTCGGGGCGCGGATGTACCGTTATCCCCTGTGCGCCGAACCGCTCGCAGTCCATGGCTACCTCAAGCAGATCGGGCCTGTTTTCTCCGCGGGCATTGCGGATTGTAGCTACCTTATTAATATTTACGCTAAGATTTGTCATCGTTAAATAATCCTTTTCATCCCCTTGCGGGTTTTATAAGTGAGAGATTATTTGTAATTTTGTATAATCTTTAATACAGACTGCAAAATTACTTAGAAAAAACGGAAAATAGAAAAATTTTGGTGTCAAAAGAAAACATATTGTCCAATGAACTGCCTCCCGCACTTCCGGCGTCGCCTACGATAGAGAGGTTGTTCCCGCCCATGGAGGAAGCATCGACACTACTGGTGAGTTGCCTTCCGTCGGAGTACAGCGCATCGCGCATAGCGAGGGCGGTGGAGGATTGTGATGCCCATCTGGTGAATCTCAATGTCACCACCGACGGGTCCAGACTTGACAACCGCGTGGTGTGTGAACTCAGGGTCAGCCACCGCAACCCTTCGTCGGTGGTCCGCTCGCTCGAGCGATATGGCTATGAGGTGGTCGACACCGATGCCCGTTCTCTCGCTTCCGATCCCGTGACGGCTGAGAGAGTCGCTGAACTTCTTCACTATCTCGAGTTATGAAAATAGCTATATTCGGCAAGCGCCGCCAAAGTCCGGAGGATATACAGTCGATCTCCGAACTGTTCGACCTGCTCTCGCGGCGGGATGTGTTCACGGTGGTCCAGCGTCATTTCTTCGATGCTGTCGTCAAGGATCTCGGATCCGTTCCTCCTGTCGACGATGTGTTTGAGGACGATGATTTCACGGCCGACATAGCCATCAGCATAGGTGGCGACGGCACATTCCTGCGGACAGCCCGCTGGGTCGGGACCAAGGAGGTGCCCATTGTCGGGATTAACACCGGCCATCTCGGCTTCCTTGCCGAGGAGTCGCTGCGCGATGCGCCAGATGTGGTCGACAAGCTTCTTGCGGGTGAATATTTCACTGAAGACCGCTCGCTCCTCGAGGTGAGGACTATCGGCAACGGGATGCGGCATCCCGTGGGCGGATGGCCCTACGCGCTCAATGAGGTGGCTATCATCCGCCGTGGCAACGCCTCGATGGTCAGTGTCCACACATTTCTTGATGATATGGAGGTCGCCTCATATCAGGGTGACGGCCTGATAATCTCCACGCCGACAGGCTCCACCGCATATAATCTGTCGGTCGGAGGGCCGATAGTCCAACCGACGGCACCATGTCTCGTGCTCTCGCCGATCGCACCCCACTCCCTGACCATGCGGCCGCTTGTGGTGAGTGATTGTCATGAGATAAAAGCATCGGTGGAGTCGAGGGTCGACACTTACCGGGTCACACTCGACGGACGCGCGCTGATCCTGCCCACGGATGTAGCCATCAGTGTGAGGAAGGCTCCGTTTGTCGTCAAGGTGATACATCGTCGCGGCAGAACATTTGTCGATACTCTCAGCAGCAAGCTCCTCTGGGGCATTTCCAAGAGGTAGATGGCCTACAAGGAAGTTTGGATGCCCGACCTCGGGATAGTGAGGTTCTCCATGCGTCGCAATGCCACGCGTATCACCGGCCGATGGGACAATGGCAAGGTGCTTGTGATCATGCCCCCGGACGTGGACGGTCAGATTCTGGCGGACGTTGTGAAATCAATGATGCCCGGATTGCTCGCGCATAGACCCGTCATGATGTTTGAGATCGGACAGACTTTAGAACTTGACGGAGGAGTGACTTTTCAATTGGACCGTCATCATGCTCACGGCACGGATATAGATGTCGTCCGTACATCTACAGGTTTCATGGTGCGGGTCGGCAGAGATGTGGATATGAATGCCGCAGAGACTCCCGGCCGTATCAGCCGGCTGATGATCCGGGCTGCCGGCTTTGTGGCTGAAGATCTGCTCATCCCCCGTGCCGGAGAGATAGCCTCACGTCTCGGACTGACTCCGCGATGTTTCAAGATCTCCAGAGGACACAGAGTGCTCGGGCATTGTTCGGCAAAAGGCGAGATAGCTCTGTCGTCCCTATGCCTTTTTCTTCCGTGGGATCTGAGAGACTACGTGATATGCCACGAACTCGCCCATCTCACCGAGATGAACCACTCCGCCCGATTCCACTCACTGTGCGATTCATATCTCGGAGGCCGGGAGGCAGAGCTGACCGCACGTTTGCGTCGGTTCAAATGGCCGATAGAGAGATAGCCATGCATAAAATCGGCATAAATAAGGCCTGATTTTACAAAATGCTGTCTTTAATTTGTGTTTTACAACATATTTTTATATTTTTGCGGGACATTTCGATAAATTTGCGCGTTGAAACTCGCGATTTTTGACAATAAGTAAGAGAAACTTCTGTAAAAATAGAAATATGAAACATCCATTGCGAAGTTCTGCGAGTACCGAGGGTCGCCGTATGGCGGGTGCCCGCGCTCTCTGGCGTGCCAACGGCATGAAAGAGGAGCAGTTTGGCAAGCCGATAATCGCGGTTGTCAATTCCTTCACCCAGTTTGTTCCCGGACATACCCATCTCCATGAGATCGGCCAGGTAGTGAAGGAAGAGATCGGTAAGCAGGGTTGCTTTGCAGCGGAATTCAATACTATCGCCATCGATGACGGCATAGCCATGGGTCACGACGGGATGCTTTATTCCCTGCCGTCGCGCGACATGATAGCCGATTCCATAGAATATATGGTGAACGCCCACAAGGCTGATGCGATGGTGTGTATATCCAACTGCGACAAGGTTACACCGGGTATGCTCATGGCCGCCATGAGGCTGAATATCCCGGCTATTTTCGTGTCCGGCGGTCCTATGGAGGCCGGACGTGTGGGCGACCGTGATGTGGATCTCATAGATATCATGATCGAGAGTGCCGATGAGAGCGTCCCGGACGACCGTGTGCGCCTGCTTGAGGAAAAAGGCTGTCCAACCTGCGGATCATGCTCCGGTATGTTCACCGCCAACTCCATGAATTCCCTCAATGAAGCCATAGGCCTCGCCCTTCCCGGCAATGGTACAGTCGTGGCCACCCACGTCAACCGCCGCGAGCTGTTCAAGGAAGCCGCAAGAAGAATCGTGGAGAATACATACGCCTACTATCGTGACGGCGACGAGTCAGTGCTGCCCCGCAGCATTGCCACACGTGATGCTATGCTCAACGCCATGACTCTCGACATAGCCATGGGCGGATCGACCAATACCGTGCTCCATCTCCTCGCCATAGCCAACGAGGCTGGTGTGGATTTCACCATGGAGGATATAGACCGCCTCTCGCGTGTCACTCCGGTGCTCTGCAAGGTGGCTCCGAACTCCCACTACCATATCCAGGATGTCAACCGTGCGGGTGGTATCCTTTCCATCATGAAGATCCTTGCCGATGCGGGACTTGTGAATGGTAGTGTCAATCGTGTGGACCGCAAGACATTACGCGAGGCTATGGAGGAATACGCCGTAGGAGGGTCTCACTTCTCCCCGAAAGCCGACGAGCTATGGAAAAGCGCGCCCGGAATGAAGCGTACTACCGAACTCGGCTCCCAGATGAGCTATTATTCCGAACTTGACACCGACCGCAGCGCCGGATGCATCCGTGACATGGATCATGCATACGTGAAGGACGGCGGCCTCGCCGTGCTTAAAGGAAACATCGCTGCCGACGGATGTGTGGTGAAGACTGCCGGTGTGGACGAGAGTATTTTCCGCTTCTCCGGTCCGGCGAAAGTGTTCACCTCGCAGGAAGAGGCTGTCGACGGCATCCTCCGCGACAAGGTGAAGAGTGGCGATGTCGTGGTCATCACCCATGAGGGACCCAAGGGCGGCCCCGGAATGCAGGAAATGCTATATCCCACATCTTATATAAAGAGCAAGCATCTCGGCAAGGAATGTGCGCTCATCACCGACGGACGCTTCTCCGGAGGCACTTCCGGCCTTTCGATAGGTCACATCTCGCCCGAGGCCGCTGCCGGCGGCAATATCGGACTTGTCCGCGATGGCGACATTATCGATATCGATATTCCGGCGCGCACTATAAATGTCCGTCTGTCTGACGCAGAACTCGCCGCAAGACGTAAAGAAGAGGAATCCTACGGAGCTGAAGCGTTCAAGCCCCGTGGCCGTGACCGTCAGGTCAGCCGTGCCCTGAGAGCCTATGCTTCGATGGTGACATCAGCCGATAAGGGCGGAGTGCGCACCCTCGACTGATTAAAGCAGACGCTGTTTCCAATATATTTCAAAATTTGACTTATGAGTGAAAAGATAACAGGTTCTGAGGCAATGTGCCGCGCACTCCTTGCTGAAGGCGTGGACACCATCTTCGGCTATCCCGGAGGGCAGATAATGGCCTTCTACGATACACTATACGGTTTCCAGGACCGGCTCCATCATATTCTCACCCGCCATGAGCAGGGTGCCGTCCATGCCGCCCAGGGCTATGCCCGCGCTTCCGGCAAGGTCGGGGTGGTGACGGTGACTTCCGGCCCTGCGGCAACCAATGTCATCACCGGAGTGAGCGATGCCATGGTTGACTCCACGCCGCTCGTGGTGATCACCGGACAGGTCGCGGTAGCATCCCTCGGCACCGAGGCTTTCCAGGAGACAGACGTGATGGGTATAACTCTCCCCATCACCAAGTGGGCCTATCAGATACGGTCGGCGGCAGAGATCCCTTGGGCCGTGGCACGTGCGTTTTATCTTGCATCGACAGGTCGTCCCGGCCCGGTAGTGCTCGATTTCACCAAGGATGCCCAGGTCGGACTGATGGACTGGAACTACAAACCTATCGACTATATCCGCAGCTACGATCCGGATCCGCTTCCCCAGCCCCAGCCCATGATGGAGGCAGCCACTCTTATAAATCAGGCCAAGCGCCCGCTGATACTGGCCGGCCACGGCATCCTCATATCCGAGGCTGAGAATGAGCTTCTCGCGCTTGCCGAGAAAGCCGATATACCGGTGGCGACCACCCTGCTCGGCCTTTCCGCTGTCCCTTCCGACCACAGGCTCAACAAGGGCATGATCGGTATGCACGGCAACATCGCTCCAAACGTCAAGACCAACGAGGCGGATCTGATTCTGGCCGTAGGCATGAGATTTGACGACCGTGTCACCGGCCGCATCGACTCCTACGCAAAACAGGCCCGCATCATACATATTGATATTGACAAAGCTGAGTTTAACAAGAACGTCTACACTCATGTCCATATCCATGCCGATGCACGCCGCGCGCTCGCGGAGCTTCTTCCCAAGGTCAACAAGGCCGGCCATAAGGACTGGATCGACTCTTTCGATGCGCCGCGCCGTGTCGAGGAGGAAGAGGTGATAAAGCCTGAACTCGAGCCTGCTCCGCTTCCCGGAGGCGCGATGAGGATGGGACAGGTGATACGCAAGATCTCCGAGGCCTCCAACAACGAGGGTATCCTCGTGACCGATGTGGGACAGAACCAGATGATGGCTGCCCGCTATTTCAAATACAACAATCCCAAGAGTGTCATTACGTCAGGCGGTCTCGGAACCATGGGATTCTGCCTCCCGGCAGCCATAGGTGCCAAGATCGGGGCTCCTGACCGCCAGGTGTTCGCCTTCATGGGCGACGGCGGTTTCCAGATGACCATGCAGGAGCTCGGTACGATCATGGACTACCGCATCCCGGTCAAGATGATCATCCTCAACAATCGTTTCCTCGGCAATGTGCGCCAGTGGCAGGAGCTCTTCTTCGGTAGCCGCTTCATGGCCACACCTCTTATGAATCCCGACTTCGCCATGGTGTGCAAGGCTTACGGAATTCCGGCCGAGGACATAACCGATGTGTCACAGCTCGATGCCGCGATCGACCGTCTCGTCAGCTCGGAGACCTCCTATATGCTCAACGTCAACATTGAGCCGGAGGACATGGTGTTCCCCATGATCGCCCCCGGATCAGCTGTCGACGAGATCCTGCTCAACCGCACAGAAAAATATCAGAAATAACCCCCGAGGATCATGGAAAAGAAACTCTACACCATCTCCGTATTCACCGAGAACCAGGTGGGTTTGCTCAACCGCATCTCCATCATCTTCACACGCCGCGGACTCAACCTCGAGAGTGTGTCGTCAAGTGCGAGCGCCATGCCCGGCATCCACAAGATGAACTTCACGCTCAAAGGTGATCGTGCCACTCTCGAGAAGGTGCTCCAGCAGATTGAGAAGTGCATCGACGTGCTCCGTGCGTTTCTATATACCGACGATGAGATCGTCTATCAGGAGATAGCTCTCTATAAGGTGCCCACCGTGAGACTGCTCGACGAGCCGAATCTCGAGAGGATCATACGCGAGCATAATGCCCGTATCCTCGAGATCACACGTGACTACACGATCCTTGAGAAGACAGGCCACGAGACAGAGACCCAGGCCCTCTATGAGCTCCTGAGCCAGTATGACATACAGCAGTTCATCCGGTCGGGACGTATATGCGTCACCAAGTCACCCACAGAGCATTTCACACGCTTCCTTGAGGAGCAGGAGGAGCGGCGGCTCAGGACTGAGAAACAATGAGTCGATATATGGATAAGAAATTCCTGTTTCCACTTGATTTCTATCTCACGGCAGCAGAAGTCAACGCCCAGTGTGAGATGCCTCTGTCGCGACTTGTCACCCTCATAATTGATGCGGCCACAGCCCATGCCAATTTCATCGGGGCCGGATATGCAAGGATGATGGAGGACAATACCTCATGGGTGTTGTCGCGTCTGGCCGTTGATCTTGTCAGGATGCCGGGTGTCAACCGCTCATATCGCCTATACACATGGGTTGACTCACTCAACCGCCTCTATTCCGACCGACTTTTCGAGCTTCAGGATATGGAGAGCGGAGAGAGCATAGGATGGATCCATACCACATGGATGGCCATTGATATGGAGTCACGCCGTGCATCCGATCTCACCCGTATCACTCCGATCTCCGACGTGATCAATCCCCGCGAGTTTCACGGCGAAAAGAGCGGCAGGCTGCTTCCTGTCAGGGAGCCCGAGGGTGAATACTCCTATATGTTCAAGGTGTCGGACATTGACGTGAACCGTCATGTCACCACGCGCCGCTATATCGATCTCATTACCGATGTGTTCCCCCTCGGACACTATGAGACCCACAGTATCGTCCGCTTCGAGATAGCTTTCAAGCACGAGGCCCGTTACGGAGAGGAAGGTGTGACACGCTGGAAGGCCGATCCGGAGATCGAAGGCGCATACGATGTCGAGACATCCGTCGGCGACACCGTCTGCAATCTTGCAAGAATAAAATTTGAAAAAAGATAAACTATCTAAGTATTTTACAGATTATGGCAAAACTTAACTTTGGCGGCGTTGAAGAGACCGTCGTAACCCGCGAGGAGTTTCCCCTCGAGAAGGCACGTGAAATCCTCAAAGACGAGACAATCGCAGTGATAGGCTATGGTGTTCAGGGTCCCGGTCAGGGTCTCGACCTGCGCGACAATGGTTTCAACGTGATCGTCGGACAGCGCGAGGGCAAGACCTACGACAAGGCTGTGGCCGACGGATGGGTGCCCGGTGAGACTCTTTTCTCCATCGAGGAGGCCTGCAAGCGCGGCACTATCATCATGTGTCTGCTCAGCGATGCGGCTGTGATCTCGCAGTGGCCTGTGATTAAGAAGCATCTCACACCCGGCAAGGCACTCTATTTCAGCCACGGTTTCGCCATCAACTGGAGCGACCGTACCGGCGTTGTTCCTCCCAAGGATGTCGATGTGATCATGGTAGCTCCCAAGGGATCCGGCACCATGCTCCGCGTGCTCTTCAAGGAAGGCAAAGGCACCAACTCCTCCTTCGCTGTATATCAGGATGCCACAGGCCATGCTCTCGACCGCACGCTTGCGCTCGGTATCGGCATCGGGTCAGGCTATCTGTTTGAGACCACATTCCAGCGCGAGGCTGTCAGCGACCTCACCGGTGAGCGCGGTTCGCTCATGGGTGCCATCCAGGGTCTGCTCCTCGCTCAGTACGAAGTACTCCGTGAGAACGGTCACACTCCCTCTGAGGCGTTCAACGAGACCGTCGAGGAGCTCACTCAGTCGCTTATGCCTCTATTCGCGGCCAAGGGTATGGACTGGATGTATGCTAACTGTTCCACAACCGCCCAGCGCGGTGCTCTCGACTGGATGGGCCCGTTCCACGATGCCATCAAGCCCGTGGTGCGCGAGCTTTATGAGAGTGTGAAGACCGGACGTGAGGCGCAGCGTTCCATCGACTCCAACACCCAGCCTGACTATCGCGAGAAGCTTGAGGAGGAACTCAAGGCTCTCCGCGAGAGCGAGATGTGGCGCACCGGTGCCGTTGTCCGCACTCTCCGTCCCGAAAATTGCTGAAATGTAGTTTCGGAAAGTATGAAAAAAGCATCCGCAAGGATGCTTTTTTTATGCCTGTGCGATATTATCGCACCTTTTCGTTTGTTCCGTGCATTACCTTTGCATAAAAAACGAAAAGAATCCTGAACACACTCCCGGAATTTCCCCCAAGACTATCTTATGACTATCTTCTCCCCCTTGCGGACATATATGCCTCGGGTGGGATTGATAACACGACGGCCGATGAGGTCATAAAGTGGCGCGTCAGATGCCGTATCCTCCACATTGATGTCAATGATTCCGGTTGAGACGCCTGACGGATAGGCTACGTGTATGTCGCGGACGAGGCTTATCCCCTCCTCCGATGCCTTGACTTTGACAACGGACTTTTTCGCTGCCGCTGCCGTGGGTGTGACTGTGAGAACTCCATTGGCTATGGTCGCCGTGATCCCTTCGGGATATGAAGCTATCTCATAGGTCGGTGACTTGTATCCGGCAAAGTAGTCGGACAGAGTTATGTCCACAGCCTTTTCGGCGATAAAATTCGGTACTGCTATCCATGCGAGATACTCCTCGAGGTCGGTATAGAAGTCACCGTCGCGGTCCTCGTTGTTGTTGGCCGTGTAGGGATCCGTCCCCACGAGATCCTCAAACCAGTCGGGTATACCGTCAAGATCGGTGTCCCATCCGTCCTCACGTGATGCCTCAGTGATGTCGAGCGATGCATAACCTCCGGCATCGCTCTCGCAGTCGGGCAGTCCTTTCTTACCCGTGTAGCGGCCGGTGGTGGATGTGGTGCCGTTGAGTGTCTCGTCCACGATGCGGATATCGTGATTGAGCATCATGGGCATATTGCAGCCTACGTCGGACAGGACGTTCTTGAATGCTGCCCCGGCGGTCTCCACCGTGGCGTAGCTTTCAAAGAATGGCTCCGTGCTCCACGGTTCCCAGTCGAGTATCTGGCCGTTGGATGTCTCATAGCGGTATGTGGTTCCCTCCTTGTCGTATGTCAGAGTGCCGTTGGTCTCCTCACGGATGTTGTCACCTACGTAGGCGCTCTGGGTTCCCTTTCCGACACCCTCGAACTGATGGCGCAGCAGTAGTTTTTGCGTTGTCGCGGGTCCCATCTTGTAGTAATTATTGTGGAAGTTGAGCTGATGGGTTCCCCCGTCGCAGGCGCGGCTGCCCCAGTTGTAGACCACGTTGTTGAACACATCGTGATGTCCGTCATAGTATCCTGCACCGTCCAACCCGCCCGAAAGACTCCAGTTGCGCCCCTCGCAGTGAGCCAGCAGGTTATGATGATATGATCCTGCTTGGCTTCCCATCTCGCCGCCGCCTATCGTGGCTGCATACCCGTGGCTGACGTGTTTGCCCTGGTTTGCATATTGCGTGGCGTGACCTGCATAGTTGAGGGCCTCGCTGATCATGGTGCGCTGGAGTGTCATGGTCTTGGCTCCGCGCGATGAGAAGCCCTCGTCGAGAGTCCACGCTATCGAGCAGTGATCCATTATGGAATGATCGTTACCGGCCATACCCATGCCGTCCGACGTGTTGGGGTTGCCGCCCATCGAGTCGTTCCAGTCATCGGCTCCGCCAAGATAGAGGCGCATGAAGCGTGTGATGCCGTCGCTCTGCATACCGAATGATTTCCCGCGCATGAGGATTCCCTTGCCGGGTGCGGTCTGTCCGGCTATGGTGACGAACTTATCGCTGACCACAAGCCGCTCTTTGAGAGTGATGGTTCCGGCCACATCAAACACTATCGTGCGCGGTCCCTCGGCTTTCTCCACTCCGTAGCGTAGTGTTCCGGGAGTGTCTCCATCATCCTCGAGTGAGGTGACATGATACACATCGCCGACCCTTCCGCCGATGGCAAACCGTCCGTAGCCCTCGGCTCCGGGAAATGCCTGACGTCTCACCATGAATGTCATCACACGTCCCTTGTAGACGTTGCCGTTCGCATCAACCTCGTCCACTCTCCACCAGTATGTTTTGAGGGGAGAGAATCCGCCGGTCTCAAATGTCGGAGCAACTCCCTCGTAATCATAGATCTTTGAATCTGCCACAGTGGTGGAGTCGGTGCCGAGCACGAGCTTGTGGCTCACCGCTATGTCTGCGCCGGTCCATGAGAATGTGAGACTGCCGTCGTCGGCATCAACGTGATAGTCGTAGTTTTCGGGCGACTCGTCGAGGATCACGTAAGGGTTGGTGTCAAATTCGAGTCCGCATACCTGTATGCTTGTAGTGGAATATTCCACTCCTGCTTCCGGCCGGGTGATGTATCTGATCACCACCGGCTTGCCGTCAGTGACATCAAACTCAACGTATGAACTGCCTACTTCCGATTTCTTCAGGTCATCCTTGTTGGATGAATATAGTGCGCCGACCACTTTGACTTCACCGTCCACCTCCACATCGACCGGAGGAAGAATCTGATTCTTGTCTGTATTATGATGATAGGCGATCACGGAGTGTCTGCCCGGTGTCATTCCTTCGATCGTGAGGACGAGTGCAGTCTCACCCTCGTAGAGCTTCACGAGATTACCGTCTTCTATCTTGCAGGCAAGCACTCCGTCGCCCAGAAGTTTCATGCCGGCCTGGACGGTCTGTTTGTTCCAGTTTGATCCGACATCAGTGGCATTTCCGCTACCCGAGACTGTTATGGACATTCCGTTGTCGAGAGTCAAGGTCTCGCTTTCCACACGAGGCACCGGCCATGATATATAGTTAGGCTCGGTCACTTCCGATGTGCTTCGTCCCGGAAAGTCGAAGTCGATATTCTGGGCCTGCGTGGACATGGCAGCCGCTATTGTCAGTAGACAGACGTATTTTTGCATTATGATTTCTGGTATTAATGGATGATGATTGATGCTGTTCCGCAAAGATACACATATTTGATGAAAAATATGGCAAAATACCATCGTTTTTAGTATTACCGTTTCAAATATTTGCTTTTTGGCCGCAGATTCTTTACTTTTGCAACTTTGATAATCCAATAGGTAAGATATGTTGAAGATTGCCATACAGTCGAAGGGGCGGCTTAACGAGGAAAGTATGAGATTGCTGGCTGATGCCGGCATATATGCACCGTCGGGGAGCCGTAGCCTTCTGTCGAAAGCCAAGGGTTTCCCGATGGAGATTCTCTATCTCCGCGATGACGATATCCCACAGGCCGTGGCCATGGGAGTGGCCGATATAGGCATTGTGGGTCTCAATGAGGTTGCTGAGAAGGGTATGAAGGTCGATGAGGTGATGCGGCTCGGGTTCGGGTCGTGTCGTATTTCGGTTGCTGTCCCCAAAAGTGAGGATTATTCCGGTGTCGGATGGCTCTCCGGCAAGCGCATAGCCACTTCATATCCTAAGATTCTCGGACGCTTTCTCGAGGCCAATTCTGTCGGTGCGGAGATCCATGAGATAGCCGGTTCGGTGGAGATCGCGCCGGCTGTCGGTATGGCTGACGCTATCTTTGACATTGTTTCGTCCGGCGGCACGCTTATACAGAACGGTCTGCGTGAGGTGGAGCAGGTGTTCTTCTCCGAGGCTGTGCTGATTGCATCGCCCGGACTCGGGGCCGACAAGAGATCCGAACTTGAGAAACTTGGATTCCGTCTGCGCTCGATTCTGGCAAGCAGGGGCATGAAGTATCTGCTGATGAATGTGCCTGAGAGTGCCGTGAACGATGCCGTGGCTCTGCTTCCGGGAATGAAGAGTCCTACGTTGTTGCCTCTCGCCGAGCGGGGGTGGTTCTCGCTCCATGCAGTGGTGCGGGAAGAGGATTTGTGGGATAAGATAGAGCAGTTGAAAAGTGTCGGTGCCGAGGATATACTGGTGCTTAATCTTGAAAATATCATAAAGTGATGGAGACAGTCTTTTATCCCGATGCCGGACAGTATGATGCGCTTTGTGCCAGAAATATTCCCGATGATGATCCGGGCGTGACGGCGGCTGTGGAGAAGATCGTGGCTGATGTGGCCTCCCGGGGTGACGAGGCTCTGCTCCGATATGCTCGGGAATTTGACGGTGTGTCGCTCCGGGATCTCAGGGTCTCTGATGAGGAGATTTCCGAAGGTGTGTCGCGTGTAAGACCGGACGTGGCTGATGCCATACGTAAGGCTGCCTCTCAGATCCGTATCTTCCATGAGGCTCAGCGTCCCGTCCCGGTAAGGGTCGAATCGATCCCGGGGGTGGTGTGTGAGCAGCGTGCCGTCCCTATCCGATCGGTGGGACTGTATATTCCCGGTGGTCGCGCTCCGCTCTTTTCCACTGTGCTCATGCTCGGTATTCCTGCGAGGATCGCGGGCTGCCGCAGTGTGGTCATGTGCACGCCGCAGGGTGCGGATCGGCCTGTCGCTCCGGAGATCCTTTTCGCTGCCCGGGAGGCAGGTATTGACACGATATATAAAGTCGGTGGTGCGCAGGCCATAGCCGCAATGGCATACGGTACGCAAACCATCGGGCGTGTCGACAAGATATTCGGCCCGGGCAACCGGTATGTCACCAAGGCAAAACAGCTTGTCTCCTCTGTCACGGCCATTGATATGCCGGCGGGGCCGAGCGAGGTCATGGTGCTCGCCGACTCCTCCGCCCGGCCGGACTTCATAGCGTCCGATATGCTGTCGCAGGCTGAGCATGGCCCGGACAGCCAGGCGATACTCGTCACTGACGATGCCTCCCTCCCCCGTAAGATCATGGACGAGATAGAGCGTCAGACCCGGATGTTGAGCCGTGGCAGTTCCATTGAGCGGTCGCTGTCGGGAAGCCGTATGATCGTGATGCGGTCGCGTGAAGAGGTCATAGCTTTTGCCAACAGATATGCGGCGGAGCATTTGATCATCAATATGTCCCGCCCGCGCGAGGTGGCAATGCGGATCTATGCCGCCGGCAGTGTGTTCATAGGTCCGTATTCACCCGAGAGTGCGGGCGACTACGCTTCCGGAACCAACCATACGCTCCCCACGGGAGGATGGGCTCGGTCAATGAGCGGAGTGAATATAGACAGTTTCATGCGTAAGATCACATATCAGGAACTGTCGCCGGAGGGGCTTGCTGCGCTTGCTCCGGTCATAACCGCAATGGCCGGAGCCGAAGGCCTTGATGCTCATGCGGCTGCTGTAACGATAAGAACCAAATGAAGATGGAAAAGAGATCACCGTTGGAATATGTCCGCCCGAACATACTGAATCTCAAACCTTATTCCACCGCCCGCGATGAATTCAAGGGTGGGGATATCGACACGTTCATCGATGCAAACGAGTCGCCGTATCCCACCGGCGTGAACCGTTACCCTGATCCGCGCCACCATGAGCTGAAAAGTAAGATAGGCAGGATCATGGGTGTCAGTCCTGACTCCATTTTCCTCGGCGGCGCGGGAAGCGATGAGGCCATAGATATAATATACAGGATATTCTGCACGCCAGGGATAGATAATGTGGTGGCCATGTCGCCTACCTACGGTGTCTATTCTGTGAGTGCGGCGATCAACGACATCGGCTACCGCGAGGTTGATCCCGGTGAGGATTTCAGATTCCCTGTTGATGATATTCTTGCGGCGGTGGACGAGCATACCAAGGTGATTTGGGTGTGCTCTCCCAACAATCCTACGGGACTTGCTGTCCCGATGGAGGATATCGTGCGACTGGCAGAGACATTTGACGGTATGGTAGTGGTGGATGAAGCTTATGTGGATTTTTCCACGGTTGGATCCGCCCTTCGGTTAATCGGCACATATCCCAATCTCATAGTGCTCCGCACGTTCTCAAAGGCATGGGGCATGGCCGGCCTTCGCATAGGCATGGCTTTCTGCGACCCGCGCATTGCGGCGATAATGGGCAACGTGAAGTATCCCTACAATATCAATGGCCCCACCCAGAAGGAGCTGATGCGCCGGCTCGACAGCGATATTTCCGAAAGGGTGGCTGAGATCATATCCGAGCGCGATAAGCTCGCCGGACTCCTCGTGAGCTACCCGTTTGTCAGGAAGGTATATCCTTCGGATGCCAACTTCCTGCTCGTTAAAGTCGATGATGCCGATTCGCTGTATGGCTATCTTGCCGATTGCGGTATCCTCGTCAGAAATCGCAACCGGGTGGCACACTGTGAGGGATGCCTGCGTGTCACGGTGGGAACTCCGGTAGAGAACCGACGTGTGGTCGCGGCTCTCGACGCATATCGCGACGGTTTTCCGGCCGTCAGGATCAGACCCGGTGACCGCAGGGCACACGTCGATCGCCACACGGCGGAGACAGACATCACCATCGATCTTGATCTGGACGGAGAGGGAGCCGGGAGCAGGATTGATACAGGTCTTAAATTCTTCGACCATGTCCTCTCGCAGCTCCCCCATCACGGCGGATTCCGGCTTGATGTTGTGTGCAGGGGTGATCTTGAGGTCGACGAACATCACACGATGGAAGATGTGGCAATAGCTCTCGGCGATGCGTTCCGGATGGCTCTCGGCGACAAGCACGGTATCGAACGATATGGATTCGTGCTGCCGATGGACGAATCGGAGGCCATGGTGCTTATGGATCTCGGCGGACGCACGGACTTCAGATGGAACGTGGAATTCACCCGCGAGATGGTGGGCGACACTCCGACTGAAATGTTCCCGCATTTCTTTGCCTCGTTTGCATCCGCGCTTCATGCCAATCTGCACATATCCGCCCGCGGCGAGAACAACCATCATCTCATCGAGGGTGTTTTCAAGGCTGTGGCCCGCGCGTTGCGCATGGCTGTACGCCGTGAGAAATTCGCTTATTCTTTACCGTCAAGCAAAGGAGTGTTATGATAGCGATAGTTGACTATTCGGCCGGAAATATCCGTTCGGTCACAAACGCGCTCTCGCGTCTCGGGGCGGAGTGGATTCTGACATCCGATCCGTCCGTGCTCCGCAGTGCCGATCGTGTCCTGCTCCCCGGTGTCGGCCATGCCGGAAAGGCTGTCGAGAGCCTCAGGGAGAAAGGGTTGGACCGGGTGATATGCGATCTGCGGCATCCGGTGCTGGGGATATGTGTTGGTATGCAGGTGATGTGCAGGGACACGGAGGAAGGCGATGCCCCCGGTCTCGGGATTTTCGATGCTCATGTGAGACGGTTCAGACCTTCCGGTTCAGACAAGGTACCCCATATGGGGTGGAACACGATCTCGAATCTTGAAAAAGGACTTTTCAAGGGGATTAAGCCGGGCGAATACGTCTATTTCGTCCATAGCTACTATGCCCATCTGTGTCCCGACACTATTGCGACAACACGGTTCGGAGAGGAAGGCATGATGTTCAGTTCGGCACTTAAATATGAGAATTTTTACGGCACTCAGTTCCATCCGGAGAAGAGTGGTGGTACAGGTGAAAGAATATTGCAGAATTTCCTTACTCTATGATAGAAATTATTCCGGCTATAGATATAATCGATGGAAAGTGTGTCCGCCTTTCGGAAGGGGACTACACCCGTCAGACCACATATAAGGCTTCGCCGGTAGATATGGTGAAGAGATTTGTCGACCATGGGCTGACACGCATCCATGCCGTGGATCTGACCGGTGCGCGCATCGGTAGGCCTGATGCGCTGCGTGTGTTGGAGAAGATGGCTGCGGTCAGCGACGCGGCGATAGAGTGGGGCGGCGGGATCAAGAGTGATGCCGACCTGCGTGATCTCTTCAATGCGGGAGCGTCGTGGGCTGTCATAGGCAGTGTGGCGGTGAAGGAGCCGGAACTGTTCGGCCGTTGGCTTGCGGAGCGCGGTGGCGACACTATGATTCTCGGAGCTGACGTGCGCGACGGCCGGGTGGCGGTATCCGGCTGGTTGGAGGATTCGCAGCTTACAGTGGGGGATCTGATAGAGCGTTTCCGCCCGTCGGGTTTGAGTCAGGTGATTGTCACTGACATATCGAAGGACGGGATGCTGTCCGGTCCGTCGTTCGGGTTGTATCATGACCTTATGGAGGCACATCCCGATGTGATTTTCACCGCCTCGGGCGGGATCTCCGGTCCCGGCGACATAGAGCGGCTTGAGGCCGATGGCGTGAGCCGTGTGATCGTCGGCAAGGCTTTGTATGAAGGTAGAATCAAACTTGAGGATATATGTTAGCCCGGCGTATTATTCCGTGTCTCGACGTCAAGGACGGCAGGACGGTGAAAGGTGTCAATTTCGAGGGTCTCGCTGATGTCGGTGATCCTGTGGAACTTGGTGCGAGGTATGCCGCAGAGGGTGCCGATGAGCTTGTCTATCTCGATATAAGTGCGTCGCGCGAGGGACGGAAGACTTTCACCCGCCTCGTGGAGCGTGTGGCCGACAGGGTGAATATTCCGTTTACGGTCGGCGGAGGTATTTCATCAGTGGAGGATGCCTCGGCTCTACTTGATGCCGGTGCGGACAAGGTGACGGTCAATTCGGCGGCAGTGCGAGATCCGGGACTAATCAGCGAGCTGGCGCATCGCTACGGCAGTCAGTTTGTGGTGGTGGCGATAGATGCGCGTATGTGTGACGACGGGGAGTATCATGTCACTACCCATGGAGGTTCGCGCCTGACTGACCGCCGTCTGTTCGATTGGGCTCGGGAAGCGCAGGATAGAGGAGCCGGTGAGATACTGTTCACGTCAATGGACCATGATGGTACGCGGGCAGGCTATCCGTGCGGTCTGTATGCCCGGCTTGCCGGATCATTAGCCATTCCTGTTATAGCGTCCGGAGGTGCGGGAAGCCCGGACGATATCGCGGCTGTGCTCACCGAAGGCTGTGCGGATGCAGCTCTCGCGGCAAGCATATTCCATTACGGAGAGATTACTATTGGTGAATTGAAACGCTATTTACAGTCAAAATCCATCCCTGTCAGATTATGAATTTCTCAGATTTCAATCTTTCAAAATGTGCCGACGGCCTGCTGCCGGTGATAATCCAGGACTGCGTGTCGCTGCGTGTGCTCATGCTCGGCTATATGAACCGTGAGGCGTTCGAACTCACGCAGAGGTCAGGTCGTGTGACGTTCTATTCACGGACGCGGGAGTGTCTGTGGACCAAGGGTGAGACCTCCGGCAATTTTCTGACGGTCGTGGATATGTATGCCGATTGTGACGGCGATACTCTTCTCATAAAGGCCATTCCGGCGGGTCCGACCTGCCATCGCGGCACCGTAGCCTGTTTCGACACACCCGCTGAGGATGGCTTCATCCGCAGCCTTGCATCGCTGATAGCCGGGCGCCACCGCGAGATGCCGGAGGATTCATATACGACCCGGCTTTTCATAAAAGGGGTGAAAAAGATAGCGCAGAAGGTGGGCGAGGAGGCTATTGAGACAACCATTGAGGCTGTGGACGGAAACCGTGGACGCTTTATCTACGAAGCATCGGATCTAATGTATCACTACCTCGTTCTGCTCGAGCAGATGGGAGTCTCCCTCACCGAGATCGAACAGGAATTAGTGAAAAGACACTGATACTTCTTGGAATCGCACTGTATCATCGGGGTTATGGCCGGATGATCAGCGACTATATATTGAAGAAAGTTGTGAAGGCTTTGATGGTGTAGGTGTGGTCGATTGTGGCGGCTGTCTCGCGGACGGAGTGCATGGCCCATATGGCTTCACCCATGTCGACTCCGCGCAGGGGGAGCTGTGATGTGAGTATGTTGCCGAGAGTGGAGCCTCCGGCCACGTCGCTGTGATTGACAAAATACTGGCATGGGACTCCTGCTGTCTCGCATACGTGGCGGAACACGGCCGACGAGTCGGCATCGGTCATGTATTTGCAGCGGGCGTTGATCTTTATCACCGGTCCACCTCCCGGTACGGGATGATTGGTGGGATCGTATTTCTCCCCATAGTTGGGATGGTAGGCGTGGGCGTTGTCGGCCGATACCATGAATGATTTCTCAATGGCTCTGACGAAGTCTTCGTGATTGCCGCCGAAGGAGTCGGTGATCCTGCGCAGCAAGTCGGCGAGGATGGGGGAGGCGGCTCCCTGCTTGGTGCCGGATCCGGTCTCTTCGTTGTCAAATATGGCCATCACGCAGGTCTGCCGGCAGTCGTGTGGAGCAACGAGGGCTTCCATTGCGGCATGGACCATGCTGAGGTCATCGAGCCGGCCGGATGTGATGAATTCGTTGTTCATTCCGAGGAGGCAGGCGGGGGTGGTGTCGTAGATCGAGAGGTCGAAGTCGAGTATGTCGGCCGGCGAGCATCCGGCGGCCTCGGCCACCATCCCGAGAAGCAGTCCGTCCTTCTCGGCTTTGTCCTTGATGATGCCGATCACGGGGAGCATATCCTTCTGTGGGGAGATGTGATTACCGTCATTGACGGAGCGGTTGAAATGGATGGCGAGATGCGGTATGGTGAGGAGCGGCCGCTCAAAGCGGATGAGCTTCGACACAGGGTTGAGAGGATCGTCACCGCGCATGATGACTCGTCCGGCAAGCGACAGGGGGCGATCAAACCATGTGTAGAGTATGGGTCCGCCGTAGACTTCGACGTTGAGCTTGACGACATTACCGTCGGCGACCATTTCGGGATGTGGCTTGACACGAAAGCATGGAGAGTCGCTGTGGGCAGCGATGATGCGGAATCCGGCTGCCGGATCGGCCTCGCCGATCGTAAACCCGAAGATCGCGGAGCCGTTCTTGACCATATAGTATTTTCCACCGGGTTTGAGCTGCCAGGATTCGCGCTGGTCAAGGCGTGTGAATCCTTCCGCATCAAGGCGGTCGGCCACGGTGCGGACAGCGAAGAAGTTGACAGGACTCTTGTCCAGAAATTCCATCAGCCCACGGGCGTTGCGATTGATCTCTTCCATGTTATTTATCGTTTTTTATGTCGTTGAGGAGGGTTTCGACGGCTTTTTCTATCTGTGAGTCGATGCCTTTGACGATGAGGGCAGGGTCGTTGGCCACTTTTACGTCAGGCTCGAGCTGTGTGTTCTCAAGGAGATTCCCTTCGGCGGTACGGAATCCTACCACGGGGACTCCGAACACGAGTGTCGGATCCTGCATCTCGATCCAGTTGACGGAACTCATAGTGCCCGGAACCGGCATACCCACGAGTTTGCCAAGGCCACGGTTCTTGTACATCCACGGTGTACCGTGGGCGTTGGAGTAGTTGTATTCTCCCGTGATCATGACAGACGGGCGCAGCCAACGGCGCGACGGCATCTCACCACTCTTCACACCACGGATCTCCTGCGTGAGATATTTCTTGCCGCTGAAGAGGACCTCGATATCCTCGTGGAGACGGCCGCCACCGTTGAAACGGGTGTCAATGACTATTCCTTCGCGGTCGGCATATCGTCCGAGCACGTCAGCATAGATGGTACGGTAGGAATCATCGCTCATGGAGCGGAGATGCACGTAGCCGAGCCGACCGCCGGACAGAGAGTCGACCATCGCCTTGTTGCGCTCAACCCACCGGCGGTATAGCAGGTCGTTCATCACGCCTGAAGATATTGGAAGCACTACTTCCTCTACGGTCGATCCGTCGGGGAGGGTGAAGTTCACGAGTGTCTTGCGTCCGCGTTTGGAGTTGAGGGTGGAGAGCGGTTCGTCAAGGTCGTCGTTGAGTGTCTGACCGTCGATGGCGGTGATCACCGCTCCGGATCTGATCTTCGAGGATGCACGGTCAAACGGGCCTTTGGCTACAACCTCGGCCACTTTCAGGCCGGGGCCGGGATAGGCCATGTCGTATAGGAGTCCGAGGGATGCGGTGGGTTCCTTGGCACCGTCCGGGTAATAGCGTGCGCCGGTGTGTGAGACATTCAGCTCGCCGAGCAGCTCAGAGGCCATCTCGGCAAAGTCATAGTTGTTGGAGATATGGGGTATGAACTTGCGGTAGTCTGCAGCTAACCCGTCCCAGTCAGTCCCGAACATATCCTCCACGAGGAATCTCTCTCGCTCCTCGTTGACCATATAGTCGAACAGATATCCGCGCTCGGCTACCGGGTCGATCTTCTGGGTGGCTGAATAGGTGATATTGTCGATCTTGCCTCCTGCCACAGTGTATTTCTTCATCATGGTGGGTCCGAGGATGAAAAGCAGCTTTCCGTCGCCGCTCGGTTGAAGCGACAAGCCTGATCCGCCGAGCTTCTTCTCTATGGCGACATTCTTCTTGCGAAGATCCATTTTCCATAGATCCTCGCCGTCCTCGACGGTGGAGATGAAATACAGATTCTCGCCGTCCTTGTCGATCCATGCGTCCGAGAGGTCGGAGGAGAACGGGGTGAGCCGGACTATGCGCTCATGTAGACCGGCGGTCTCCACTTTCACGGCATCCTCAGGCTCGTCGGAGGAATCATCATCCCCCTTCTTGCCTTTGTCGCCCTTTTTTCCTTTCTTTCCATCCTTGCCCTTATCATCATTCTTAGCTTTCTTTTCCTTCTCTTTTTTCTGCTCCTTTTCCACCTCTTTCAGCAGTTTGAAATCTTCCTCGGACAGGCGGAAGCGGTCGTAGGCCTCCTGATTGGTGAAGGCGAGGAGCACATCGTAGGTCGATCCCCACGAAGCATGATTCTTCATGCCGTAGCGTTCGCTCAGGAACGCTATGGCATCGCCGCCCATGACCCACCGGGGGGCATAGTTGGTGTATGCGTCGTTGGTGATATTGGTCATCTCGCCGGTCGAGACATTGAAGATGGCTATGTCATAGTATGGATCGCGCTGATGGACATCGATCGTGGCTGTGAGCCACTCGCTGTCGGGCGACCAGTCGAGCCAGATCTCCCCATCGCGTGCGGTATATGTCTCCCCGTCGGTCAGCATAGTGATTTTGCGTGTTGAGAGATCCATCACCCCTATCTTGCGGCGGTCCTGGATGAAGGCTATCATCTGTCCGTTGGGCGATACGAGCGGATTGCGGCGGTCTATACTGTCGGATGCCGGGAAGAGAGCCGTCTCGTCGATCAGGGTCGAGTTGGGGAAGTTCGGATCATCCTTGCGGGCTATCTTTGCACGGTATATGTTGGAGAATCCGTCGCGGTCGGATGCATAGTAGAGGGTACGGTTGTCGGCTCCCCAGGAGGGATGGCTCTCGTTCTGAGGAGTGGTGGTTATCTGTTTTGTGGTGGCATATCCGGCAGATGTGACGAATATGTCGCCCCGTGAGGCGAAGGCCACTTGATTGCCATCGGGGGAGGGGACGGCCTGTGAAGCTCCGCTCGAGAAGTTGCGCAGGCGGGTGGACTCCCCGGTATCTATGACTATGTCAACCGGTACTTTGACCGGCGATCCGCCCTTGGAGTCCAAAGTGTAAAGCTCGCCGTCGTAGGTGAAGGCAAGGGTGCCGTTGTTGCCACGGCTGAGGAAACGGACCGGATGACGGTCGAAACGGGTGAGCTGTGTCACCTTAGAGGGGTCGGAAATCCGGAAAGAATAGACATTATTGGAGCCGCCGTCGCGCTCGCTGAGGAAGTAGACTGTCTCACCGTCAGCTCCCATCACCGGATTGGTGTCCTCTCCGCCGCGATGGGTCAGATTGGTATGCGTGCCGGTCGTGGCATCATATTTCCAGATGTCACGGGTGACTGACGATGTGTGGTGCTTGCGCCATTCGTCCTCCACTCCCTTTATGTCCTGATAGACAAACGAATGGCCGTCCGGTAGATAGCTGATAGTCCTGGCCGGCGTGCCGAGTATCTGTGTGGAGCGTCCGCCCCCCACCGGTATCTGATAGAGCTGATTGTATCGCGCGCTCGGGAATATGAGGCTTGAGGCCGGTGACTGGATGGCGGCGGTGAAGACTACAGCACTGCCGTCGGGCGTGAAGGCCACAGGGATCTCCTCGGCGGAGTTGGATGTGAGTCGTGTGGCCTCGCCGCCTGCGGAGTTCATTATATAAATGTCATTGCCTCCTTCACGGGTGCTTGCAAACGCTATCTTTGATCCATCCGGACTCCACACGGGGGAGGATTCGTAGGCAGGCATCGATGTGAGCCTCGTGGCGGAGCCTCCGGTGGCGGGGACAGAATATATGTCGCCTTTGTATGTGAACGCTATCGTCCGACCATCGGGAGAGATGGCTGCGTCGCGGAGCCACAGAGGAGTGGTGGCACCGGCTCCGAGTGTGGCATATAGTGCTATCACTGCCGTGAAAAATGATTTCTTCATTGGGGTCTATGATTGGTAGAGGTTATTTATTGAACAGGAGGCGCTTCTGCAGATAGTCGGCGAGCCATACACCAAGCAGTATCATGATGCAGCCGGTGAGTCCTACCGGAGTGAGGGTCTCGTGGAGGATGATGACGGAGAACACCATGGTGATGACGGGCTGGAAATAAAGGTAGTTGGAAGTGGCCACAGCTCCGATCCGGATCACGGATACAGCCCAAGTGAGGTATGCCGCCATCGAACATATCAGCGACAGGAACAGGAGATTGGAGAGAACGACCGGCTTGAGCAGGATGTGGGGGTCGGCAATCTCAGGTTCGACAAGCAGGAACGGTATGGCCGTGAGGACACCGTAGAAGAACACCTTGCGGGTGATGAACTGCGCGTCGTAGTGGGCATTGAGGGGTTTGAGGAGAAGTCCATAGATGGCCCAGCAAAGGGCGGCGAGGAGTGACAGCAGATCGCCGATGGGGTTGATGGACATATTGAAACTGCTATTGAATATGACGAGTCCCACGCCGAGGAAGGCTACAAGCGACCCGATATAGGCTCCTTTGCCCGGCCGGTCGGTCTTGTAGACGAGTCCGACGAGGAGCACTGTCAGCAGGGGAGGAAGTGATGTGATCAGTGAGACATTGCTTACAAGGGTGTATTCCAAGGCTACGTTCTCGGCTATAAAGTAGATGGATCCGGCCACGAGTCCGCACACGACAAACAGTGCTTCGTCCCTGAGCGAGTTAGCCCAGAGTTTCTTGTGACAGATAGCGAGTATCCCGAGATAAGCGATGATGAATCGGTAGATATATATTTCTATCGGGTTCAGACCGTTGTCGAGCAGCATACGCGTGGATATGAACGAAAGACCCCACGCCGATACGGAGAAGATGGCGAAGAGATGATAGATCCATACCCGGTTGTTCACTCCGGTTGATTCCATAGGAAATGTTTTTCGGTTTATAGAATAACGTACTGCAAAAGTAATCAAAAAATCCCATTAATTCAAACATGAGGTGATGACAGAAGGTAATGCCGCAAAATGTCTATTTTACAGTAAAAAAAAGACCCGCGTCTTCACAGGCGCGGGTCTTTTGAATAGAATTGATGATTATAATTGCTTTCTTTTTCTAAGAAGAAGTGCTTCGCGGTTACTTCAGGGTGCCGTTTTCAGCAGCCTGGATCATATCCTTGTCGGCGGTGATGTAGATCTCCACACGGCGGTTCTGGGCACGGCCTTCGGCTGTCGAGTTGGAGGCGATATAGTCCTGCATGGGGAGGCCTTCGGCTGACAGACGGGTGGCAGCCACTCCACTGTTGAGCAGATAGTTGCGGACGGCATCGGCACGACCGGTAGCCACTTTCTCGTTGACCTGGAGTGTGCCGGTATCATCGGTATAGCCGTAGATCTGCACGTTGGTGCCGGGGTTGTTGATGAGCGACTGGGCGAACTTCGTGAGATCCGTCTTTGCATCGGTGCTGAGGGTTGTGCCGTTGGTCGGGAAGAGGATGCCGCCGTTGAATGTCACCTTGATGGCCTGGAGACCGTTGACATCGGTGGTCTGCTCAACCTGAGCCTGCTGGGCAAGCTGCTCCTGGAGTTCCTTCTGCTGCTTGTCCATCTTGCGGCCGATGAGAGTACCTGCGCCTGCACCTACTGCCGCGCCCACTCCTGCACCGATAGCAGCGCCTTTGCCACCGCCTATGAGTGCGCCGAGAGCTGCGCCAACGCCTGCACCGCCGCCGCCGCCGATCAAAGCACCTTTGCCGGTATTATTCATGGATGAACATCCTGTCATCCCGAGCACGCATATAGCGAGTGCGGGGATACCGATAGCCTTTAGTAATTTCATATCTTTTAATTTAAATTAGTTAATTCTGTTAACGTGGATGCAAAAATAAGGATTTTTTGGCAAATCCACCCAATGAGGGGGTCAAATATATCATAAATACATCCGAAACGGGGGGAAAGTTTATTCAATTTTGCCATTCTGAGAGAAATTAGCTAATTTCGCGTGTTTAAACAACACGAAAGAGACGGATTAAACAGAATACCATCAATTCTTATGAGCGATATATTACTCGAAGTCAACAATCTCCACGCGACGGTGGAGGGAAAGGAGATTCTCAAAGGACTCAACCTCACGGTGCGCGAAGGAGAGGTCCATGCGATAATGGGTCCCAACGGCTCGGGCAAGAGCACCATGTCGGGTGTGCTTGCCGGAAATCCCGCCTATACGGTCACGGAGGGTTCCGCCCGGCTTCACGGCGTGGATCTGCTGGGTCTCGCTCCCGAGGACCGCAGCCATGAGGGATTGTTTCTCTCGTTTCAGTATCCGGTGGAGATCCCCGGGGTTTCGATGGTCAATTTCATGCGTGCGGCAGTCAATGCGAAGCGCAAGTATTTCAACGAAGAGCCTATCTCGGCCAGCGAGTTCCTCAAGCTGATGCGCCAGAAGAGGGAGATCGTGGAGCTTGACAATAAGCTTGCTTCCCGGTCGGTCAACGAGGGCTTTTCAGGAGGCGAGAAGAAGCGCAACGAGATATTCCAGATGGCTATGCTCGAGCCGCGTCTGTCGATACTCGACGAGACTGATTCCGGACTCGACATTGACGCGCTGCGCATCGTGGCCGGAGGTGTCAACAAACTCAAGACCTCGAAGAACGCTACTATCGTCATCACCCACTACCAGCGTCTGCTCGACTATATCAAGCCGGATTTCGTGCACATCCTCTATAAAGGCCGGATCGTCATGACCGGTGGTCCTGAACTTGCGCTCGAACTCGAAGAGAAAGGCTATGACTGGATCAAGGAGCAAAACAAGGAATGACATGGACAACGCGCTGAAACAATATATTGATCTCTATGACTCAAACCGTGAGAGCGTGGAGGCAGCGACGGGTACTCCGCTCAACGCGTTGCGCCCTGCGGCAAGAGCTCTTCTTGAAGAAGCTTCGCTCCCGACGCGGAGGACTGAGGGCTATGAGAAGACTTCGATCGAGGATATGTTTGCGCCGGACTATGGGGTCAACGTGACACGTGTGGGGATTCCGGTCGATGTCGCCGCGACGTTCCGATGCGATGTCCCCAATCTGTCGACTCTTCTCGGTGTGGTAGTCAACGATAAGTTCGTCCCTTCGCAGACACTTGAGAGCCGTCTGCCCGACGGCGTGACTTTCATGTCGCTCGCACGGGCTTCAAAGGAGATGCCTGAGCTTGTGGCGAAATATTACGGCTCCGTGACGCCGTCAGATGATGCGTGTGTGGCTCTCAATACCATGCTCGTTCAGGATGGTGTCTTCATCCATGTCGGCAGAAACGTCCGCCCCGAGAAGGCCCTGCAGCTTGTCAACATATTCCATGCCCCGGTGGCCATGGTGGCTTTCCGCCGTGTGCTCGTGGTGCTGGAGGAAGGTGCGGCTTTGAGACTGCTCGTGTGTGACCACACGCAGGACGGCACCAACAACTACCTCTCGTCGCAGGTGACAGAGGTTGTTCTCGCTCCCGGATCCCGGCTCGAGGTATGCGCCATAGAGGAATCATCGGCTCTGACTTCGCGCCATTCCATGATGTATATCCGTCAGGAAGCAGGATCGGAGGCCGTGGTCAACAACACGACGCTGACGTGTGGCACGTCGCGCAACGATTTCGCTGTCTCCCTCGAAGGCCATCATGCCGTCAGCCATCTCTCCGGTATGGCCATAGGTGGCGGAAAGATGCATATCGACAACGATACTTCGGTGGTTCACCACGCCGACCACTGCCACAGCAATCAGCTCTTCAAATACGTGCTCGACGAGGAGTCGGAAGGTGCATTCGAGGGTAGTATCATGGTCAAGTCGGGTGCCGTCTACACTGAGGCATATCAAAGCAACCGCAATATATTGGCGTCGGAAAGCGCGCGTATGCACTGCAAGCCACAGCTCATCATCAATAATGACGAGGTGAAGTGCAGCCACGGAGCATCGACCGGACAGCTCGACGACGATGCGCTGTTTTATATGCAGACGCGCGGTATCCCCGCGGAGGAGGCGCGCACCATGCTCATGCAGGCTTTCATGATCGACGTGATAGAGACCGTCAGGATTCCCGGCCTGCAGGAGAAGCTCCGTCACCTCGTGGAGCGACGTTTCTCCGGTGCTCTCCATGACTGTGCCTCCTGCAGGAATAATTGACCGATTGACAGACATGAAATTAGATATCGAAAAAATCCGTGAGGATTTCCCCATCCTCAGCCGCAAGCTCTACGGTCGTCCACTCGTGTATCTCGACAATACAGCCACGTCGGAGACACCGCGCGAGGTGGTGGAAGCGGTTGTCGATGGCTATACACGCACGAAAGCAAATGTCCACCGTGGTGTCCACACCCTCTCGCAGGAGGCCACGGAGTTGCAGGAGGTGGCACGCCGCAGGGTCGCCGCTTTCATCAACGCTTCTTCCCACGAGGAGATCATCTTCACGCGGGGTACCACTGAGGCTCTCAATCTTGTGGCTTCATCGTTCGGCGGTATGGTGCTCGGCGAGGGCGACGAGCTGATCCTGACCGTGATGGAGCATCATGCCAATATCGTGCCCTGGCAGTTGCTCCAGTCCCGCATCGGCTTCAAGCTCCGGATTGTCCCCATGAGGGAGGACGGAAGTCTTGACCTCGATATCTACCGCTCGCTGTTCAATGAACGGACACGGCTTGTGAGCTGCTGCCATGCCTCCAACGTGCTCGGCACAGTCAATCCTGTGAAGGATATGATCGCCTATGCCCATTCGCGGGGAGTTCCATTCGTCGTCGACGGTGCGCAGGCCGTCCCGCACATCAAGATTGATGTCCGGGATCTTGATGCGGATTTCTATGCGTTCTCGGCCCATAAGATGTATGGTCCGACCGGGGTGGGAGTGCTCTTCGGCAAGAGGGAATGGCTTGAGAAAATGCCTCCTTATCAGGGCGGTGGTGAGATGATAGAATCCGTATCATTCGAGAAGACCACATTTGCGGAACTGCCTTTCAAGTTTGAGGCCGGAACTCCCGACTTCATCGGCATCGCGGCGCTTAGCAAAGGGATAGACTTTATGGAAAAGGTCGGGATAGACAATATCGCAGCCCACGAGCACGATCTGCTCGACTATACCACCCGACGTCTGCTCGACGAGATCCCGGACATACGTATTTTCGGAACTGCACCCGGGAAGTGCGCGATAATATCCTTCCTCGTCGGCCATGAACACCACTACGACATGGGGATGCTGCTCGACAAGCTTGGTATCGCCGTGCGCACAGGTCATCACTGCGCTCAGCCATTGATGAGGGAGCTTGGGGTCGAGGGAGTTGTAAGAGCCTCTTTTGCCGTCTACAATACCCGTGAGGAAGCCGACCTCTTCATCTCAGCCCTCAAGCGCGTTGCCGCCATGCTCGGCTGATGGGGAATTTTTTGTTTTATGAGATTCCCTGTCAGAATGATTGGATAGTTATTCGGAAAGACGTATTATCTCTTCGCGTATTTGGTCAACTACCTCTTTGTTGGCAATCTCACCATCTAAACTGAATACAATAAAGACATTCCCGCCAAATACCTCCTTGAACGAATCAAAGCTTGTCTTCATTCGCTCTGTCAGCGAATAACTGCCGAAATTGGAGGTTGCTGATACAGGTTTTATCTGTATTCCGATGCATTTGCTTCCCACTTTAGCTATGTAATCGATATCTCCGGCGTGATCTAATTCCGGATCAGTCTCTTCAAATACTATATTTGGAAATATTTTGGCTAAGCCATCATTGATGACAGACTTCTCCCTAAGATATCCGTCATACGTGCGATTTATTGTCAGGTTATAGATGTAATCAATACAATCTTGCTCGGTCAAATCGCGGAATGCTGCTTCCCATTCCGGAATAACCACTTCTGTTATTTTCGTGTATAGTCTCTCTCCAAGCTCTTTGAGGCTCTGGGAGGTTATTTTCGTAGGATTCTTGCCTGTCGTATGCGCATTGTCGAAATACCAATCCTTCCATTCTTCAAATGATTCCGGCTGGCATTCGCGTATGAGAGCCATGACTGTACCTACTTTGTTAGGTCGCGATAATTGGTATGTCTGACAAGCGTAGTTCAAGACGCGCTCTTTCTTGCCGAAATTCATCGAATATCTTTTCATCTTTTATGCATTGATCAATTTTTCGAATTTGTTTTTATATTTGAAATCGAATGAATAGTCGACATCCGCTAACCCGTTTTTCAGCAAATGCGCGTTGATGAAGGTTCTGTTGTCCAAATACAGGTAGCATAACAGTATATTATTATCATCGTATTTGACTGAATCGTATCGAAGGAAGACTTTTCTCCCCTTCGTCTTTTCCATTAGGAATTTGGTCGCATTCCCGTTTACAGACGGCTTTTCTTTGATACCTATAAGTCTTATCGTAAGGCCATTATTAAGTATTACGGTGTTGGGTGACAGGATCGTTTTTACCGAGAAATATTCCTCACGCTCCTTACGGTGCTTATCTATTTTAGATCCGAACTGCAATTGCTTGATGTCTATTTTGCTGTTCATCTTATGCGGATCCTTGAATATATAAGGAAGCTCTCTCTCTTTTTTACTGATGTCAAATTCTGAGTGATCCTGCTCAAATGAATATTCCACCTCTCCGAATGACAATGAAGAAACGACCTTCTGCTCATAATAGCATTTGAATTCGGGGTTGATTTCATATCCGATGGAATTCCTTTGCAGGTTGCGAGCTGCTAATGCTGTCGTCCCACTACCCATAAATGGGTCAAAGACGGTCTCTCCGGCAAAGGAAAACATCTTTATCAAGCGATGCGGGAGTTCCTCGGGGAATACGGCTATATGTCCGTCCTGTTTTGCCCCTCCGAAATTCCAATGTGACGCGAAAAATACGTTCCATTCCTCTTTGGTCATTGCGGAAATTTTCTTCTGTTCAATAGATGGAACCGGGGCTTTCCCTTGTTTTTTGAATATGAGTATAAACTCGTAATCTATTTTAAGGATCCCATTACGTGGATATGGAAAGCTGCCCATGACAGCACCGCCACCGGTCGTATTCATTGTGGTTTGTTTCTGCCAGATGATAGCACCCATATAATCCATTCCGAGTGTTTCGCAAAAACGGATTATCTCAGTCCTTATAGGTATGACCTTATATCTACCGTAATATACAGAGCGGGCAAACTGATCGCCGATATTTATGCACAGACGGCATCCGTCATGCAGTACGCGGTAACATTCCGCCCATACTAAATTCAGATTGTTTATATAACTTTCATAACTGTCATGGAAGCCGATTTGTCCGTCATTCCCATAATCTTTTAATTGCCAATATGGAGGAGATGTGATTATAAGATGTACGGATTTATCTTTTATACGGGATAAGTTGCGGCTGTCTCCCTGTATCAGTCTATGCAATGTTTTCATACCCTGTTCTATCATGATTAATATGGCAAATATAGTATTTTTATTTCTAATGATTGTTTTGGGATCGTGAAATTTTATAGGCTACGCGGCGTTATCGCACCTTTTCGGCTTTTTCGGTTATTACCTTTGCAGAAAAAAAGATAAAAGCCATGTTCAGACCTCTTCCCAAATACCGCATCAGCCACGCCGCCCTTGGCAAGCGTCTCGCCACCATCATAGAGATGGAAAAGCAGGCCATGATGAACCCCGAACAGTTCCACGACACCATCTTTGCTGTCTACAACCTCATTCTTGATCCCGCATACGAGCCTCATCGCGGATCCAATCACCATCCTGCCATCTACGAAGAGCAGAAATTGGAGGTCGAGAAGTCGGCGCGCCGCTCCGCCGCTGCACGCGAGGCCGCCCGCCGTAGGAAAGAGATGAAAGCAGCCGCAGCCAATAGCCTCGGATGCAACAGACCCGTGTCCGTCCCGCCACCCGTCAGAAACACTACCGTCGATGATGAGGAAATCGCGCGTCAGGTGAGAAGATGTGTGGATCGTCAGCTTCGTAGCCACGGATGGTGATAGAGCCCTACTTCGGGTTCTGCCCCATGTTGCGTGGATGATACCGCATTATGTCGTCGCGCAGGGTCGAGGAGTCAAGATGGATATAGATCTGGGTCGTGGCTATCGACTCGTGGCCGAGCATCTGCTGTATGGCGCGCAAGTTGGCTCCTCCTTCCAGAAGATGAGTGGCGAATGAGTGTCGCAGCGTGTGAGGAGATATGATCTTTCGGATTCCGGCAGTCTCGGCAAGTCCCTTGACTATCTGGAACGCTCTCTGACGGGTGAGCCTATGCCCCCGGCGGTTGAGAAACAGTATGTTCTCCTCTCCGGGCTTTATTGGAAGCCTCTGGCGGTCGTCAAGATATGCCGTGATTTCAGCCACCGACGTGTCCGACATGGGCACCATCCTCTGCTTGTCGCCCTTGCCGCGCACGATCAGATAGCCCTCGGAGGCATATACGCGCGACATTTCGAGGTTCACAAGCTCGCTTACCCGCAGCCCGCAGCCATAAAGGGTCTCCATCATGGCACGGTCGCGCCGGGCTTCTTCCTTCTGCGGATCTATCGCCGCTATCATCGCGTCGATCTCGTCGAGGGTCAGCACCTCGGGAAGATGCAGCCCGAGGCGAGGGCTTTCGAGAAGCTCGGTCGGGTCGGTTTCAATATAGCCCTCCGCTGTGAGATAGCGGAAGAATGATCGAAGACCGGACACCATGCGTGCCTGCGACCGCTCGGCTATACCGAGGTCGTGAAGATCACCGAGAAATAACCGCAGACTATCCGTTGTGACTTCGCGCAGTGGAATCCCGTTGTCGGAAAGCCATGAGAGAAGACGGTCTGTGTCGCGTCTGTATCCGTCGCAGGTGTTGTCGGATAGACCGTGGTCGAGACGCAGATATATGCCGTAGTCATCGACCACTCGGGCTATGTCGTGGATCGGACGTGTCAAAATCGTGATTCGAAGTCTTGGCGGGGCAGACCGTGACGGTTGACGGCTATGCGGATACTGCCGTTGGAGAAGGTCATTCCCCGAGTTAGCGTTTTCTTGTAGTGATCCCATTTATCGCCGGGGATACGCATGACCGCAGCCTGGCCTTCGCGTAATTCCGTCGGCATGATCCCTATGAGCAGATCTGCTTCTGTCGGATTGTCAGTAAATCTCACCCGCGGGTCGGCGAGCAGTATCACTTCTTTCGCGGTGCCGGTGATCCCGGGTGCATGGACCGTGGTGGGCATGAACTCGCAGACGAGCCGGAAGATGAGCTTGAGCCGGCGGCTGTCAGGCAGCCTCTCGATCCGGTCGTAGGCGTAGTAGCGGCCGCGCTCCGGAAGCACCTCAGTCACCATCCTGTATGCGTATGGCGAGTGGATTCCGTGGCCTTTCGATCTCCACCAGCGGGTGATAGGATTCATTTCCGCATCCGTCTGACAGCCTCGGCTGCCGCTGCTATCAGTCCGATATAGATGATGATGACGGCTGCGGAAGCAGTGCGGTCAGTGACACGGATTGATGCGGGATCGAAGCGCATCTCTATGGTGTGGGAGCCGGCAGGGACGTTGATGGCACGGAGCACGTAGTTGACTCTGCCTATCTCGGCGGGCTTGCCGTCTATTGTCGCCTCCCAGCCCCAGGGAAAGAACACTTCGGAGAATACAGCCACGCCGCCGTTGGCCGACTGCGAGTGATACGTCAGCCGGTTTGGTGCGTAGGAGGTCTCGAATATCGTGTCGCCCGGCTGCTTCGGTGAGCTGTTGCCTATCACGGAGCGGAAACGGCTGTCGGCCACAGCTTCTTCGAGTGGATATATTCCCGACAGCGCGGCCATCTCGGCATCGGCTCCGTCTACATAGCCAACCTTGTCCACGAACCACGCATTGCCGTATGCTTCGGGATTGACTAACGGCTGTCCGTCCATCCCCACCACGTAGCGGGCGTTGAGCATATTTAGCACATTCCAGTCAGCATCCGTCTCTTTACCCTGTGTGAAGTGGCTGAGATGGCGGTCTATAAGATCCTGATACCTGGTGAGCTTGGCGGCATGATAGCCTCCTATCATCTTGTGGTAGTAGGACGGATCGGCACTGTAAAACCGTGGGATGTCCATGACGCGGTAGTTCATGGCGGTGTCTGCGAGAATCGCATCATCGACGGCGGTCTTTGCGATCGGCGGTCCCACTGTGAGCTGCCGTGCCACGAAACTCGTGTGATTGATATACCGCTTGTTGACGGTGTAGAGGTCGATGCATACGATCACCGCAAGCAGTCCGATGAGTGCTGCGCCGGAGAGCTTGCCTTTCATGTAGACCACGATAAGAGCTAATCCGGCGGCCACTATAAGCAGGCTGCGGAGAGCATCGGCTCTGACAAGTCCCTCGCGTAGCGACTCGACCGCGCCGTAGATGTCGGGGTTGGACAGTGAGAAGCTACGCGCTGTCGCTGCATTATAGCCTTGCTGCATGAGCGAGGAGGTGATGTAGCCATCGATCATGCGGTCGTTGTCGGTTATGGCTGAGCCGTACAGTCCGGGGGCAGCCCATGCGAGCAGGCAGAATCCGATCGTGACTCCGAAGCACCACAGCAACGGTTTGCGGTACGTGCTCCAGTTGTCAGAAGTAGAGATGAGCTGTTGGAGTGCCATCACAGCAAGCAGCGGCATGGTGAATTCGGCTATGACAAGTATGCTTTCGACGGTGCGGAATTTGGAATACATCGGAGCGATGGAGAGCATGATGTCGGTGAATGTCATGGCGTGCCGTCCCCATGCCAGAAGGATCGAGAAGATGGTGAGAATAAGCAGCACCCACTTCATGGGGCCTTTCACGATGACACAGCCGAGCAGGAAGAGCGCGACTATGAGCGCACCCACGTAGACCGGTCCGTTTGTACCTTCCGGATCACCGAAATACTGACTCATGTAGCCGAGATACTGCTGCTCTAACTCTCCGGTGGACTTGGCTCCGTCAAGGTCTCCGAGACTTACCGGAACCATCCGGCCTCTCTCGGGTTTGGCCGATGCTCCGCCCTTGATGTTGGGGATGAGGAGCGAGAATGTCTCGGAAGGTTGGTAGCTGTATTGCGTGATGTAGTCCTTGTCAAGACCGGAGGTCTTCTGTGTGGCGTCAGCCGACGGCTGTGTAAGCTCGCTGTGGTGGCCGCGCATTGTCTCCTTGGAATATTCATACGTGTTGTAGAGACTCGGAAGATTTGCGGCCACGGCAAGAATCCCTGAGATCAGAAGTGTCCCTGTGGCCTTCAGCCATTGCGGTATCTCCTTGGCTCTGTAAGCGCGGATGCATTCGGCTATGACGATGCCGAGGATCACGAACAGGAAGTAGTAGGTCATCTGCGCATGATTGCTTGAGATCTGCATCATGGCGAACAGGGCTGTCAGTGCTCCCCCCGACAGATAGCGGCCTCGGTAGCACAGGATGATTCCGGCGATCGTGGGCGGGATGTAGGCTAATGTGACAAACTTCCATATATGTCCGGCTCCGATGATGATGACGAAGTAGGTGGAGAATCCGTAGGCTATCGCGCCGAGCAGAGCCACACCCCATTTCATGCGCATGGCTATGAGAAGGATGAAGAAGCCGGTCATCATCATGGCGATGAGATTGGCAGGCGAGGGAAGTCCCAGACCCATTACCTTGTTGATCCAACTATAGAGGGAGCTTGAAGGATAGGAAGGTGAGATCTGGAATGTAGGCATTCCGGAGAATAGGGAGTTGGTCCAGCGAGAGGTCTCTCCGGTAGCTTCAGCAAACGCTTTGGCCTCCTGTCCGATGGCTATGCCTTGCTGCATATCGTGCTGCCGCAGCTCGTTGCCCTGCTGTGCGTCGGGATAGAAGAAGGCGAAGGCTATTACCGCTATCACGATCAGTCCGCCGGCAAAGGCGAGAAGCTTTCGCAGCGTGGGATTCTTTAGCTTTTCCATAGTTATTCAGCGGGACGGAGTTCAAGCGGAAGATCAGCGGGATTCTCTGAGTCGCTCTTCACTGGAGCCACCGAGTCAGCCGGTGTGATGGAGTCTGTCTTCTCAGGCTCGTCGCTGACGAGCGATCCGTCATGGATAGCGTCGTATTGCGTGAGCCTCTCGCGGAATGAGGTCGCGATGGAGTCGAAGTTGACCGCCGGGTTCAGCCGGTGGGCTTTGTCGAATGCGGCACGGGTGTCGCGCGGATTGACACTGAGTGCTATGTCGTAGACATCAACGTATTTGCGCAGGGTCTCGAGATCGCGTCGTCTCTCCTTATTGGCCACGGCATCATTGTGGACAGTCAGGAATGCCATGAGCACCTGTACTGTCTGCTCCGGTGTGAAGTCGTCGACAAAGAGCGACATACTGTCGGCCATCGCCGATGCAGCCTTGATATTTCCGGAGGTGAGAGCATCGGCAAGCTGTGTGTTGCGTGTCTCCACTTCGGCAGCCGTCTCCGCGCTGATTTTCTTGTCGCCTCCGCCGCATGATGCGGTGAGCAGTGCAAGAAAGGCTATGAAAGGAATGATTTTTCTCATAAATGTGCAATTTAGCGCAAAAATAAGCAATTTCTGTGTAAAAAGCAATTATAAAGAAAAACAGGGGACTGCAACGCCTAACCCTCAAATAATTTTAGTAACTTTGCAATCTCATTATATTTTCCGTTTCTATTCACCATTATAGCTAATATGGGAATCTTTGAAATTTTCATGTTTACCATTGGCATACATCCAGTATATAGAGACAGCAAATATAATTTACGAACTATATAGAAAACAACAATCTTAACAATGCCAACTGTAAGAGAACAACTTGATAGAGATCGGTATAAACTTATTGCCGATAAAATCATGCAACTGCTTGACAAAATTAATGACACCTCACTTTCGGAGAAGCGTTGGGTGTGGGAACTTTTGCAAAATGCAAAGGATGTACCCAATAAATTCGGTCGTGTGTCAATAAAAATAGAGTTATTCCCCGACAAGTTAGAGTTTTGTCACAATGGTAATCATTTTTCGGTGAATAATTTATCTGGATTAATACAGCAAGTAAGTTCAAAAGACTCGCAAAATCAGGGTGAACAAACCGGAAAATTTGGCACAGGTTTCATTACTACCCATCTTCTGTCGCGCATAATTAATGTGAGTGGAGTAGTACTTAATCCCAATACTGACGAGTATCAACACTTCAATATCAAACTTGACCGTAGTGCCAGAAGCTCAGAGGAATTGGTTCCAGTTATTGCCGATAGCATTCGATATGTAGAGGGGCTTGATAAAGACGATTTTGAGAATTTTCCAATTGCGGAAAACTATGAAAATCGATCTGAGGATGACTTTTTCACAAACTTTACATACTCGCTTACACCAGATACATTAACTGCTGCGCAAATTGGATTAGCGGATCTTGTCAATACCCCACCACTTACAATGATTTCGTTGCCCAAACTTAAATCGGTGAGAGTCATTGATCATATAAAAAACACAGACGAGACTTATAAATGCGATTCAAAAACACCCTATGAATCAGGCTCTTGTCAAGTGAGCGATTCAACCATAACCATTGAGGGTTCTTCAAATATCACCAAACAATTCTTTACATACAAAAACGATATTGTAGCCCTTTCTGTGGAATATGAAAAGGATGATGAAGGAAGAATCGTTCTTTTGGAACATCGAGATGGACAACCAAATCTATTGCGGGATTTTCCTCTAATCGGTTCTGACAAATTCCATTTTCCTTATATTCTAAACGGTTTCCGTTTTGAACCCACGGAGATGCGAGATGGACTACTTCTTAATAAAAATGAAGAAAAAGCCCAACTTAACAGAAGCATCATTGATAAAGCAGTAGAGTCTGCTCTGTTATTTAATAATTGGTTGCTGTCTCAGAATATTGGTAATACATATCTGATGGCAGCCTCACGAGAACCAGTGCCTGTTAATATATGGGATGAAGAATATGCCAAACCTTGGATTGATAATTTACAAAGAGAATGGAGAACCCAACTGCTTAATCAAAATCTTGTTGAGACGGACAATGGTTTCACATTATTATCCAATCTTCGTCTCCCCGATTTTGAAGACAAAAGTTACAAGCACGATGAGCGATTCTACGATTTCGTGAAGGATATGATGAAGGAAGGCCAATTACCACTTAAATCTCAATTAAGAAAATGGCAAAACGTCATCAATCCTGAATATAAATCATGGAATGCGGATCTTAAGTATACTATGACTACATTCCTTAAGGAATTAGAATCATGCAAGTCTCTCAATAATCTTGCAGTACACCTTGGAAAAGACCTTATGTCAACGGCTCAATGGATGAAAGAGTTGATCGACTTTCTTATTGAGACCGACACGGAGAAGGCATTTTCCGAATATAGCATACTTCCAGATGCTAAGGGAAATTTCCATAAACTCATTGAACTCCAATTGGATGCCAAAGAGCCAATTCCTGCATCTGTTAAGGAAATATATGACATCCTGCTTGGGAAGGATATTGAATCAACACTTCTCCATAAATCTGTGTCGGAATGTGAAATCAAAGGAATAGCATTGTTTGGATTTAAAGATGCGATAAAGGCGATAAATGAATGTATAGACAACAAGCTATCGAACTACGCTTCATATAAATCTGACAAGTCTTTGCGGAAAAAAGATACAGACGCAATCTTTCGTATTATAAATACCATTGATCCCAGTGTCGAAATAGACAATATGGGCAATCGGATGCGAGAACTGATACAACCGTTGTTGCCGGAGAATTCGGTAGCAGATATAATAGAAAGCCTTGACTCTTCATTCTGGAAAACAGCCAATCGCTTTATATTAACAATGTTGCCAATAGTAATTGATTGGGATTACTCTTCAATTGATTCATTGGGGAACGGCTTCTTTACACATAAAAAAGAAGAGAGCGATACTATTGGATGGATGAACTCTTTATTCTCTCTGATTAATGACGCACATCTATCGATTGCGAAAGAAAGGGCTATTTTCCCCGATGAAAACGGCGATTTTCATTGTCTTGAAAACTTACACTTTGACAAGGCAATCCCTGAAGAATATAAAGCACTTGACAAATTGGCATCAAATAGGGATTGGAATATAGAACTTTTGCATTCAGGATTAGTCGGTTATGACAATCATCAACCATACGATGTCGCCACAGTATACGAGAGTGTTAAGAAGTCGTTTGAGAGTGCTACTGTTGATAAAAAAGAGGAAATTGCACTCCATGCAATTTCACTCATTCCAGCATCTTCGTCTGCAAAACATAATGCTGTTGATGAAATATATAGGTTATCAAAAGTCATATTTGGAGAGCAGCTTCCAACAAGAGTCGAAATAACTCTGACCAACGGTTTTGAATGGGAGAAATTTGCAGCGTTTATTCTGGATGTATTAGCGGATAAGGTGGCAAAAAGCATTGACATAAGTAGTTTTGGTAAAGTATATAAACTCCAAGAGACCGAGGTCCTGAGTTTCGTGGACTGTATTATTGACTATGCAGAGATATATTACGATAAACGACACCGAAGCATTGTTGAGGAGAAGCATGGAGTATGGGTAAATCAACATGGTGATTTTTACCCATTCAAAGAAATACATGTTGATTCCAATATACCTGACGCTCTAAAAGACATGGCACTTAACAAGAGAGTCAATCATGATTTTAGAGTGCAATTGGCTGACAATAGGTTTAAGTTCGTTAAATATCTACCTCAAGAAACGGCTATTTCTGTCAAAGAAGTTCTTGGACGCATAGACGATGCCATTAGACAATACGTTGAGGATGAAAATGGAAGTCTTCAGCAACCTGAGTTCACTCAGCTTGTGCTTGATTTACATGCGTGGAACGATGCACATAGTGAAGATAAGCAATATACATCATTTTTCAATGCTAACCATGATCGTCTGATGGTTGGCTCCCTCACTGAAAAAGAAACGATTTCTCTTATCGGTAAACTTGTCGGAAGCAAGGACAAGTTAGCAGCGGCTGCTGAACTTGTCAGCAAATACTCCGCTGAGGAAATTCGCTCATTGCAAAATGAGAATGAGGCGTTAAAAGCTCGCGTCGCATACATGGAGAAGTATGATGGGAGCAACAGCGAATTGACAAATGAACAGAAACAAGCATATCTTGAAGAAGCAAGAGACATAATTCTTGAAGATTTAAAAGACGAAGGCTATGATATTTCCAAATATGATTGGGATTGGACATGTATTATGGGAGTTAAAGACTCAGATGGTAACGAGTGTCCTATCGTATTCCGAAGTAACCGTAGCCACCGTAATACGGTTATCACACCAACAGATTGGGATATCCTAAAACAGCCTAATGCTATGTTCGGAATCGTCACATCAGAGGGCAAAGTTCGTAAGTATAAAATTGACGACCTTCTCAAAGGTTCAGAATTTATGACGATACGATTCGCCACTTCCAATTGTGATATTCCGGAAAGGTTGGACAAGCTATCTGACATCTTCAGATATTTTGGTGGAATTCAGTTCAACTTTGAAAAATATATCGAGCCAACATTGTTGCGTTGGCAAAGTTTCATGGCCCCAGAGAAGGATACAGGAGAATTGCCCGAGGCTTCGGATACTTCATTTTTGCCTAAATAACAATGAACAGCAGAGAGACTATACAAAAGCTTCTGAATATGGAACTTACAGCAGTCACGGAGGACTTCGACAAAAAGTTCTCCGCACCTGCGCTGCATCTTCTCGACGAAAGTGAGGAGCTATTCATTGGACAATTCTTAAAATTTGACAATGGTGAAATGATTGTCAAATTTAGAGGGTCTCGTGCTTTTCCTCGAAAGGGAGAATATGTGCAGGCCATGTATCTGCCCAAGAATCTTCAAGATTACAGACAGTGGAACAATTTGACCTATGAAGATTTGTTTAAAAACCGGTTGAAAGGTTCCGAGGCCGTTTGTATTTGGCAATCAAAATCATCAGAAGATGGGTTTGTCTTGTTGGGATTTCGTAGAATTGAACTGGAGTTTGCAGAATTTCTTTCCAAGGCTCCCGGGGCAATCATTATGATGGGACCGCACAGACCCCCTATTGATTATCTCGCCAACCTATACAAATTAAGCCAAGATGAGTATTCTCAAAGGGTTTCGGATATTCTTGATTATCCTTATAGCCCATGCAATACGGATCCAATTCTGATTAAGAATGATTCCCCGAAGGAATTTATTCACCGTCAAATAGAGTCATCGACCATAACGATATTGCAGGGGCCTCCCGGTACAGGCAAGACGCAACTTATTGCCGAGTTGTGCGCTCACCTATGCAGCGAAGGCAAGTCTGTTTTGGTAACAGCACTGACGAATAGAGCCTTGATTGAAGTGGCCACAAAACCTGCATTGTCGGTATTGCTATCCAATGGCAAGGTTTATAAGTCAAATTTGACAATTGATGAACAGCACGAAGCTCCGTGTCTTGTCCCCCTAAAACAAATCATCCCAATGAAAGGGTGTGTTGTAATGGGTACTTACTATATAGTAAGTGGTTTTGCGGCAGAACTTGCGGGAGAGGAAGCTTTTGATGTCGTGATTATGGATGAGGCAAGCCAAGCCTTGACTCCGATGTTCGCCGCTTCGTTCAAAATTGGAAAAACTAATCTGTGGGTCGGAGATACAGCACAGTTAGGTCCAGTGATTGCCTTGAATGAAGACCGCGTAGCATCAAATGGGTTTGAATACTTGGTGGATGGTCTAACCACTATGGTTACAAGGCGTTGCTTGCCAGTGTATCAGTTAACAAAGACATACAGATTGACTCAGCGCAATGCTGACTATACAGGAATTTTTTATAACAAGTCGCTGTTGTCAGCAAAGGAAACTCAACACAGATTGTTCTCATCATTAGAGAAAGTTATAAATGCTAATGGTGGGCCAACTTTACTTCTGACTGATATGGATGTTGCGGATGCAACTCCCAAATTTGCAATGGATTTAGCCACTTATATTGTTTATGCCATATTAGAGGAGAGTCCATCAACAGAAATTGTAGTCCTATCATGTTTCCGCAAGACAGCAAGAGCCCTCCAAAAGGCCGTCTCTTTACGATTGGGGTTAGGGAACAAAGTATTGATAGATACAATTGCAAGGGTTCAGGGATTGACAACCGATATAACCATATTCTTTATCCCGAATACATCTTTGATACGTTCATTAGAGCCAAGGCTTTTTAATGTTGCAACAAGTAGGGCTACAGACCATACTATTATTATTGCGGACAAAAATATTTTAAACTTCGCTCATATGAATCATAAGGTACGTTCTTTTCTGGAAAATCTAAATGCCGAGTCTTGCCTATATATCCCGGCAAAGTCGGAGAATACAAAATCATTAAGTAACAATAATTCAACACACCTACTATCATGAGATATATTATCATCATCTTGTCGTGCTTTGGGTTTGGAGCTACGTGAAGTTCCGGAGGAAGTATAAGATGGACAAAATGCTCTGCGCAATGCTGGAGCATAAATACAAACAGATGCCAAGCCCTCATACGGAGGTTGAGTATGCCTCTGCGCTGATGCTTTGTCAGCAGTACCGGTCTGCATTGAATCTGTTTGAGGATTTAAAGAGAAAAGGGCTTGACAGACAAAAACAGGGCGGGATACTCTCGTATGCCGCCCTGCGTATCTATGCTTGGCTATAGATTAACCAATCAATTAGTAACCGGGATTCTGGTATTCATCTCCGTTTTCGATTTCGAGAACAAAAGAGGTGTTCACCGGACGGAGATAATGTTTGCTCTTGTCGAAGTTGGCTGCAGCCTGGGGGTTGCACTTGGGCAGACGTGACTCAAATGCGCGGAAGCGCTTGAGAGTGAACCAGCGTCCCCACTCGCCAATAAGCTCGCGGGCATACTCGTCGAGGAGGAAGTCCTGGGTTATGTCGGACGCGGTGACATCGAGGCTGTGGTCATGGTTCTTGCAGGCGCGGTTGCGGATCACGTTGATGTTGGTCGCGGATGCGTTGCCAAGACGCCAGTCGATCTCTGCTGACATGAGGTATGTCTCGGCGAGACGGTAGAGGATGTTGTCGGATGCAGAGTAGGCCTTGGAGGGCTTTGAGCCACCGAAGTAGATGGGGCAGGCACCCTTGATGAGAGTCGGGTGGCGGTAGCCGGGATCGGTCAGATCTTTATAGTTGTCCTCAATATTATAGACAGCGTAGCGGGTGGCATCCTTCTCAGCCTGGGTGTAGTTCCTGCGGGAGAAGTAGACAGCGGTGTCGCCGATCTCGATGTTGTAAGCGGCATTGCCTACACGCGAAGCATCGAGTCCCCAGCGGCTTACGTCTTCTTTGGTCCATGTGTAGTAGTTGCCGCTGTTGGGGTTGTTGACAAGCCATGCGGAGGAGAAGAATGCGTCGTAGCGCATATCCTTGTCGACGTAGAGGTCAAGCATATATTTGGTCGGGGTCAGATATGCGTTGCCTGTAGGGAGCTTGTTGGTCGTGATGCCGTTGACCTCGCCGTCGAGGCTTGCTGTGAGACCGTCGTGCTTGGTGCCCTGCTGCTCGTTATCCTTGTAGTTCCAGTAGTGCTTCCATGCACGGTTGAAGTAGTTGCCACGGGGGTTGTAGGCCGTGATGGTGGAGTGGGTGACTGCGAAGAGGGCCTCCTCGTTGGTCTTGTTGTTGTTCTCATCGAACACTTCCTCGATCTCGTTGTAGAGTCTCACGCCGAGAGAGGATGCGTTTGTTATGAGGTATTCAGCAGCTGTCTTTGCCTTCTGGAGGAGTGCTTTGCTCTCTGAGTCAGTGAGGGCATCGCAGTAGCCGAGGCCGTCAGTATAGGTGGAGTATGTCAGGCAGGCCTTGGCATACAGGTGGTATGCAGCGGCGCGGATGGCGTGGCCATACACATCCTGCTTGACAGGAAGATACTTCATGGCGAACTCGAGATCCTCAAGGATGACATCGTAGAAGTCGTTGACCTTGCTGATGGGGAGACTTGTCATCGGCTCAGTGGTGAAGTCGGTGGACAGATATTTACCACCCCACATTTCGACGATGTTGAAGAGCGAATGGGCGCGGAGGAAGTGAGCCTCGGCCACGAGGGCGTTTTTCTTGTCCTCGGTCAGACCTTCAACCTTGTCGGCATAGTAGATAGCTGCGTTGCATGAGTTGATGGTGGTGTAGTGACCGGCATATCCTTCGCTGCAGAGACCGCTGAAGTCTCCATCGTAGGTCTGGATTTTTCGCCAGTTTCCGGAGCACTGTGTGGGTGCAGCCCAGATATCGGTGCCACCTTCGAGGTTCACGATGTATGTGTCCTCGGCCTGTCCGTAGACCTGACGTATGTATGCGAAGTAGCAGTCGTTGATTTTCTTTTCGAAGCCGGCAGCTGTGGTCCATTCCTTGGCGGTGGAGGTACCGGACAGGTTTTCTTCCTCAAGGCTGCATGAGGTGGCTGCTCCCATGAAAATGGTGGCAACCGCAGCGAGCGAAAGTGATTTATATAGTTTCATTGGATGTCGTGTTTGAATGGATTAGAAAGTAAGGTTAACACCGATGACGTACTGCTTGGTCAGGGGCGCGTTGTCGTCGTCGCCGCCCTTCTCGGGATCGTAGTTCTTGAGATATTTGCTCTTGGTCCAGATGAAGGGGTTTTCGGCTGTGAAGTAGACGCGAGCCTTGTCAATACCAAATTTGCCGAGAACATTTTTGGGAATGGTGTATCCGAGGGTTATGTTCTTGACCTTGAGATAGGAGGCATCGAAGTAGTTGCAGGCATCGAGATAGTCGTCCTTGCTGTTGTTGGCATCCGGACGAGGATAGCGTGCGCTCTGGTTCTCGGGCGTCCAATAGTCACAGATCTCGGGAGAAGCGGATATACCGTCGGCACGATACCAACCGGTGACACCGTAAGGCATTGTCCAGTCCCAACGTGTCAGCAAGAGGATGCTGAGGTCGAATCCTTTATAGTAGAAGTTGTTGAGCAAGCTGCCTGACCATTTGGGATCAGCGCTACCGAGTACGTAATAATCGTCGTCGTTGAGTGTATAGTTGGTCTCACCTTTCTCAAGAATGTGAACCTGACCGGGCTTCTGTCCGTATTTGGCAGCCTCGTCAGCCTGATTGGTGCTCCAGATGCCACCGTATTTGTATCCGTAGTAAGTACGGACAGCCTCGCCGGGTATCAGGTAGTAGTCACCGAAGGCGATGGGGGCATCGGAGATAGTCTTGATGACCTCATTGTGGTTGGTAGAGAATGTGAGGGTAGTGGTCCACTGGAAGTCCTTGTTGACGATGTTGCGGCTTGTGATGGCAAGCTCGATACCTGTGTTGCGGGTCTCACCGATGTTGTCCCAGATGTTGAGCTGGGCAATTGAGTGGTCACTGCCGGTTGCTGCACCACCGGCTGCCCAGGGAAGTTTCTTCTGATAGAGGAGGTCCTTGGTGTCGGTGCGATACCAGTCAAGAGTAGCATTGATGCGGTCGTTGAGGAATCCCATGTCGATACCGACGTTCCAGTTGTAGGATTTCTCCCATCCGAGGTTGGGGTTGGCGATGGAGGTGGTGAATCCGCTGTAGCTCTGGGCGACATCCTGGAAGCCTACGATACCGTTCTGGCTGTAGTCCATTGTGGCGTATGCAGATGCGCCGGCGTTACCGGTGACACCATATTCGGCGCGGAGCTTGAGGTTGTTGAGCCACTGCACATCGCGGAGGAAAGGCTCATCGCTGATGCGCCATCCGAGAGAAGCGGCGGGGAAGACGTCCCATTTGTTACCATCGGCAAGCATGGAGGCACCGTCCCAACGGCTTGTAACACTGGCAAGGTAGCGGCCCATGAAGCTGTAGTTGATACGGAATGCGTAGGACATCATCTGGGTCTGCACGTAGCTTGACGATACGGTAGGTGTACCTGTCGAAGCTGCGAGGTTATGGTAGGCATAGTCGTTGGAGTCAAATCCGTTGGCGACTTCACCATTGACCTCGGTGCGGTTCTTTGACCATTCAGTCACGCCGGTGACGGTGAAGTCATGTATGTCCTTCAGCTTGAAGTTGTAAGTGATGATGTTCTGCCACTTGTAGTTGTAGTTGAGAGTGTTGTCGATGGAAGCCTTTGTCTGGCCGTATTCCTGCTCGGCGTAGGATCCGTCGCCGGTGTAGGAAGCTACCTTGCGACTGCGGAAATAACCTCCGAGGACAGACTTGATGGAGAGACCCTTGACGGGAACCAACTCAACGTAGGCCTGGGGTGTGAAACTGATGGTCTTGCGGTTGAGGGCATATACACCTGTCTGGGTGTCTGCAAGGGGGTTGATCTCGTTTGCACCTTCCACGGGGTTCGGGTTGATCGAGCCATCTTCCAGATACGGATCACCATAGGGAGCCATACAGATGAGGCGGTTCCAGATACGGCTGGGACGCTTGTCGTTGTTGATGTACATGGCATAGAGGTTGACTCCGTAGTTCACGTATGGATTGGCGTGGAAGTCGAGTTTGGTACGGATTGAATAGCGTTTGTATTCGTCATCCTTGAGGATACCCTGAATGTCATAGTAGTTGAGCGAGAACATGGCATCAACACGATCGTTGGAGTAGTTGGTGTTGATGTTGTAGCTCTGTGTCTGGCCGGTCTGTGTGCCTTCGTCAAACCAATTGACCCACTTGTCCTGGTCGATGTAGTTCTGTACGTAGACAGGGAAGAGGCTGGAGTCGTCCTCGGGACCGTTCCAAAGGCCGGCTGTACGCATGGCCTGGCGACGCATCTCAATGTAGCTCTCGCCCGTGCGCATTTTGGGGAAGCTTGATACTTTGTTCCAACCGTAGTAGCCGTCGAAGTTAATCTGGAAGCGTCCTTTCTCAGGGCTCTTGGTGGTGATGATGATTACACCGTTGGCGCCTGCGGAACCGTAGATGGCAGTGGCGGATGCGCCTTTGAGGACCTCGACTGATTCGATATCGTTGGGGTTGAGCTCGTCGTAGGAGCCTTCCATGCCATCGATGATGAAGAGGGGGTCGTTGCTACCGTTGAATGAGCGGATACCACGGAGGTTGATGGAGACACCATCGCCTGCCTCACCTGTGGAGCGGGTAATGTCGAGACCTGCCACCTTGCCCTGGAGGGCTTCCATGACGTTGCCTGTCGGGACGCGGACGATGTCCTCAGATTTTACAGACGAAACGGCACCGGTGAGGTCGCGTTTCTTGATTGTGCCGTAGCCGATAGCCACAACTTCGTCAAGCGCAACGGATGTGGACTCCATGGAGATCTTCATTCCGTTTGCGGCTTTTGCTTTCACATTGTTATATCCGATGTAGGAGAATGTGAGTTCTGTCCCGGGCTTTACCTTGAGGGAGAAGTTTCCATCAATGTCGGTTGCTGTGCCGATGCCAGCCTTGCCATCGGCCAGGACGGTGACGCCGACCATGGGATCGCCGTTTTCGTCGACTACTGTGCCTTTTACGTAAGAGTTTTGTGTAACTGTCTGGTTAACAGAGGTTTCTACCTCCCCCAGAGATTCAGATGCAAGCGCGTAAGGACTCATTGTAAGCGAGCCGACTGCAATCGCGCACATCGCCAATGTCCGCCCCATATTGCGGGAAGCGGCGTCAAGAATCTGACGTGAATCTTTCTGAACTTTCATTGGGTTTGTGATAATGGATTTAAGGTATTATAAATTGTAGATCTGTCTTGAAATCAGAATAAAGCGACTTGTCTTTTGCAAAGGTATGCTAAAAAGATTAAAAAAGCAAGATATTTTGCAAAAAAAGTTTTAAGCGAGGAAGGGAGGGGGGAGGCGAGGAAGGCGAGGAAGGCAAAGGAGGCAAGGAAGGCAAAGGAGGGGAGGGAGGCAAGGGAGGCGAGGGGGTGCAACCGCTTCGCGGTAGGGCGCTGTGGGTGAGGTGCGGGTACCCCACGAATGATCGTGGGGTTAGGCAGATGTATGCGCTTCGCGCAAAGGGGGTGCGGGGGGGTGCAACCGCTTCGCGGTAGGGGGCGAGGGTGGTGGTGACGAGTGCCCCACGAATGATCGTGGGGTTAGACATATGTATGCGCTTCGCGCAAGGGGGATTCGTGTCTATGACACGCTGGGTGTGGGGTAGACAGGTGGATCGCGTCGGTGTCGAGGGCATGAGCGGACTCTCCGAGTCCGGTAGGTAGAGTATGGGTGTGCACCCCAGGCGCAGGCGGCCTGGGGTTGTCTCATGATGGCGTGTCTCCGACACGCGGAGGAGATGTAGGCGAGGGGGCGAGGGAGGGGAGGAAGGCAAGGAGGCAAGGGAGGGGAGGAAGGCGAGGGGGTGCAACCGCTTCGCGGTAGGGCGCTGTGGGGTGTGGTGCGGGTACCCCACGAAGGGATCGTGGGGTTATGCAGATATATGCGCTTCGCGCAAAGGGGGGGGCGAGGGGGTGCAACCGCTTCGCGGTAGGGCACTGTGGGCGGGAGAGGAATACCCCACGAAGGGATCGTGGGGTTAGGCAGATATATGCGCTTCGCGCAAAGGGGGTGCGGGGGAGTGCAACCGCTTCGCGGTAGGGCGCTGTGGGTGAGGTGCGGGTACCCCACGAATGATCGTGGGGTTAGACAGATGTATACGCTTCGCGCAAAGGTGTGTGCGGGAGATGTAACCACTTCGCGCAAAGGGGGGTGCGGGGGAGTGCAACCGCTTCGCGGTAGGGCGCTGTGGGTGAGGTGCGGGTACCCCACGAAGGGATCGTGGGGTTAGGCAGATATATGCGCTTCGCGCAAAGGTGTGTGCGGGAGATGTAACCGCTTCGCGCAAAGGGGGGGGTGCGGGGCTTCAAGCGAGAAATGTGTAATTGTTGGGGTTAGGGTTGTTTTGTGCGGGGGTAGATGAGGCGGGCGAGGCCGAAGATGTAGCGGCGGAAGCCGGGTCGCTGGAGGAGGCGGTTGAACCAGGGGGTATGAGCGGTGAAGAATCTGACGGCTAATCCAACGTAGATCATGGCGAAGAGTGTGCCGGGTCCCACGATGTTCCATCTCCATTGGCCGAAGAAAAGGTAGCAGCTTGCGATGGCAATCAGGACTATGGCGGTGTCGACACAGATCTTGGTCTTTGGGAAGGGGTGGCCGGTCACTTCGCTGAAGGCGACCGTGATGCCTTCACCGGGCATTGTGACGGAGCCGCAGCGGACTTCAAAAGAGATGCCAATGCCCATTATGGTGCAACCGGCAGCCTGTGTGATGATCTGCGGGATCAAGGCTGAACACTGCAGGGAGGATGTGAGGAACATATTGAGGTCGATGAACCATCCGAAGACGAATCCGACGAGGAGCTGAAAGAGCTGTACCGGAGCAAACTTCCGTCGGAGCAAGATGATCTGAATGAGGACAAAGAGGAAGTTCATGGCAATGGTGTAGCTCCCGACACTAAGAGCCGGAACGATGCCGGTCTGTCCGGCTGTGGCCATGGAGAGGGGGATTGATGATATGACGCTGCTTCCGAGGTCGGAACGTATGCACAGAACCACACCGAGGGTCATGAGATAGAGTGAGAACAGGAGCAGGATGTGCTGCCAGATGAATGATATAATCTTTTGCTTGGAAACTGAAAATGCTACTGATGTCATGAATAAATCCATTATTTACGGTGCAAAATTACGAAAAAACTCCGGCATCCGGCACAACAAGAAGCGGGGATGTGGCGTTGTCAAAGAAAAGTTGTATTTTTGCAGATTATGATGAAGAAAATATTTTTAATAATGGTGATGCTTCTCGGCTGTGTGGCTATGGCAATGGCCGGAGGTAATGACAGCGTGAAGTTTGACAAGACCCGCATTGATTTCGGTAATGTCCCGTCGAACGGCGGGATGGTAGAGATGGACTATGTGTTCACCAATACGGGTAAGTCGCCGATAAGTATAGTCACCGTGACCAACGGGGGGTGTCACTGCACGAAACCGGATTTCCCGAAAGAGCCGATAGCACCCGGAAAGAGCGGTAAGATTGTCATCAAATTTGATCCGCGCAGCTATAAGGGAGAGGTGAACCGTAGCGTGAAGGTGCAGTTCTCCAATAGTTCGAAGCGTGTGAAACTGTCGTTTACGGGGGTGGTGATACCGTAGTGATGAGTTAAGGGTTTTAGTAAAAAAGTTAAATATAAAAGAGGATATGAGAAGGCTTGTCAGTGCTGCGATGTTGCTTGCGGGGCTTATAGCTACGGCAGGCGGAAGGTGGGTGGCCACGACCCATGACTTCGGTGCGTTTGACGAGAATGTCGGAACAGTGTATTGCGAGTTCTATCTCGTGAACGAGGGCAGCGAGCCTCTCGCTATCATAGCAGCGAGAGCAAACTGCGGATGCACTCGCCCGGAATATTCCACCGATCCGGTGGCTCCGGGAGATACGGCAGTGATCCGTGTGGGCTACAATCCGACGGGACGTCCGGGCAAGTTCATGAAGCAGGTGAAGGTGGATTGCGATACGGATCCGATGCGCACGGCTCTGACCATCAAGGGTACGGTGATCGGTGCATCGAACACCCTACGTACCCGTTTTCCCGTCGCTGTGGGTGATAGCGGGGTGAAACTGCGCACAACCTCGATCCCATACGGCAAAGTGTATGCCGGAGAGACGACCGGACAGTATATAGAAGGATATAACGCAACGGCGGATTCGATACGTCCATACGTGACGGGACTTCCGAAACGGCTCAACGTGGTGATCCAGCCCGAGATTGTTGGTCCGGGAGAACAGTTTATTCTCTCGACGGTGCTCCACGCTCCGACGGATGAATGGGGTGCGGTGACTGATGCATTTGTGTTCCATCCCGACAAGGGGTCGGCGTATGAGCAGAAGATTGAGACGGTGGCGATCGTGAGCGAGGACTTCTCGCGTATGACTGAGCAGGAGTGGGCGGATGCGCCGGTGATCGACGTGGATCCTGTGGCTCTTGATCTAAAGCGCATATCGAAGAGCGACAAGCCAATAAAGAAGACGTTCACCATATCCAACAAGGGAAAGTCAGTGCTCACGGTCCGTAGGATCTCTTGCCCGGATCCGGCGGTCGACGTCAAGCTGAAGGATATGAAAATCAAGCCGGGTAAAAGCGTGAAGGCCGAAGTGACGGTGAGACCGTCGGATATAGAAGGCGACAAGCTGCTTAACGCCCGGATCAATATAATAGCCAATGACCCGGAACGGCCATCGACGATGGTAAGGGTCGTCGGAGAACTCTGAAAACAGCCATATACCATGGAACATATAGAAAATGATGATAAATATGGCGGCCTGACGGTCAATTCCGGAGTGGCGCAGCCACCGAGTGTCAACCCGTATCTCAAGAAACGCCGCAAGGCACCGCTGCCGACCTCGGGAGAGCTTGTGGAGGGTATTCTGAAGGGGAATATGACCACGCTGTCGCGGGCGGTAACGCTCGTCGAGAGCCTGTCGCCTTCCCATCAGGCCATAGCGCAAGAGGTGATAGAGAAATGCCTGCCGTATTCGGGAAATTCGCGCAGGATAGGCATAACGGGAGTGCCGGGCGCCGGCAAGAGTACGTCGATTGACGTGTTTGGCCTTCATGTGCTTAAAAAAGGGGGCAAGCTCGCTGTACTCGCCATCGATCCGTCGAGCGAGCGCACCAAAGGGAGCATCCTCGGCGACAAGACCCGAATGGAGAAGCTATCGGTGCATCCGGACGCGTTCATCCGCCCCTCTCCATCGGCGGGATCGCTCGGCGGAGTGGCGCGGAAGACGAGGGAGACGATTGTACTGTGTGAGGCGGCGGGATTCAACAATATATTTGTCGAGACTGTCGGTGTAGGACAGAGCGAGACAGCTGTCCACTCGATGGTGGACTTCTTCCTGCTCATCCAACTTGCCGGGACGGGCGATGAACTCCAGGGAATCAAGCGCGGCATCATGGAGATGGCCGACGGAATAGTGATCAACAAGGCGGACGGAGACAATATAGCCCGCGCACAACTGGCGCAGACACAGTTTCGCAGCGCGCTGCATCTGTTTCCCACTCCGGCATCGGGGTGGAGTCCGGAGGTGCTCACCTATTCCGGTTATTACGAGATCGGGATAGCAGAGGTGTGGGACATGATAGACCGCTATTTCGCGTTTGTGATGGAGAACGGATATTTCGAACGCAAACGTGCGGAACAGGCGAGGTACTGGATGTATGAAACCATCAACGAACAGCTACGCAACCATTTCTATCAGGATCCTGAGATAGAGAAGATGCTTGCGGACAAGGAGATGAGGGTCCTTGCCAATATGCAAAGCTCGTTTACGGCCGCGAAGGATGTGCTTGACAGATACTTCGGAAAGCAATAGGGAAAAATCGCCCGCGTGAAAGGACTCACACGGGCGATTCTATTAATAACTTCTTATCTTAATAACGTCACGGCATCATTCGTCGACCATGTCAAGGCCGATGTAGTGGCACTGCGGATGGTCGCAAGCCGGACACTTGACGGGAGGTTCGGTGCCTTCGTAGACGTATCCGCAGACGAGGCATAGCCATTTGATGGGTTTGTCGCGTTTCCATACGGTTCCGTCCTTGACCTGCTGGAGGTAGGCCATAAAACGGTTGTGGTGACGCTCCTCGATATCGGCGATGGCGAGGAAATGAGAGGCGATTTCGTCAAAACCTTCCGACTGGGCCACCTTGGCAGCCTCGCGGTAGAAGACGTAGCCTTCCTCTTTCTCTTCGTCAGCTGCGATCTGGAGGTTGGTGGCAGTATCGCCGATCACGCCGGCATCGACTGTGGACGGGACTGTGACTTTGCCGCCCTGGAGATACTTGAAATATATCTTGGCGTGGCGAAGCTCATTGTCAGCAGTCTCACGGAAAGCCTGTCCGATGGGGAAGTAGTTTTCCTTGTCGGCCTGAGTGGCGTAGAATGTATATCTGGAATATGCAGTTGATTCCGCAATGTAGGAGGCGACGAGAAGCTGCTCAGTCTTCGTGCCTTTGATATCAGGTGTTGTGCTCATAATGATGTGAGGTTAAAGATTATTTTAAGTGTTGTAAAATAATAACCTCACTCATGGTGTGAATGTTCACATCAGGAGGGACAAAAAGAGGAACGTCGCGGAGTAGAGAAGCATGAGGGTGGCGGTCATGCCGAGGAGGGGGTTGAGCGAGCTGCCTCTGCGACGGGCGAGGAGGGTGGAGAGCAGGATGTGGAGCAGGAGATATATGATGGGGAAAATGAATCCGATCGGGGAGATGGCGAGCCATTCCGGAAACGTGAGAATGACGGCGAGGAATCCGCAGGCGACGTAGAGCCATAGCATCGGCCGGCGACCGAGAATGACGGCGAGGGTGCGCTTGCCTACGGAACGATCATCGTCCATGTCACGGTAGTTATTGACTATCAGTACGTTCGCGCCCATCAAGCCGATGCCTACGGATGCAGCTATGAGCCACCAGGCGAAGTGGCCTCCCATGAGGATATATGTAAGGCAGACCGGAATCACACCGAAAAATATCACCACTGCAAGCTCGCCAAGCCCATGGCGGGAGAGCGGGTAGGGTCCTGTACTGTAAGCCATCACGCCGAGTGCGACGGCCAGACCTATGGGGTACATCCACCATTGACCGTAGACGGCTACGAGGCAGATTCCTGTGAGACAGGCGAGCCCGAGGGTGGCAAGGGTGGCGGCGAGCATGGCCCGTGGGGAGATGTCGCCTTCGGTCACGCCCCGGCGGGGACCTTCGCGGCCGGGCTTGTCAAGGCCGGCTTTGAAATCAAAATATTCGTTGGCGAAGTTGCTGGAAATCTGTGCAAGCAGAGCGAATGTCAGGCATAGGATCCACGGGATGAGGCGGAAATGCCACGTGGCGCATCCAAGCCCTGCTGTGTATATCACGCCGGCCAGACTTACCGGAAGAGTGCGAAGCCTCATGGCTTCAATCCAACATGAGATTTTACGCATGACGAGATTATAAAAAATCCCGGCGGAGCAGTAGATCCGGACCGGGATTATGGTAGTGAGGGAATATTAATCTATTCAAATTTTTCAGCGATGGCTGCGGCGATGCGCTCCATCTCATCGGCGGGGATGTCTACTTTGTGGGAGAAGTTCATGTCCGCTTCGCTGTTGATGGGTATGAGGTGGATGTGAGTGTGGGGCACTTCAAGGCCAATCACGGCCTCGCCGACACGCTTGCACGGGAGTGCTTTCTTCTGTGCGGTGGCCACCCTGCGGGCGAAAGCCATCAGGTCGAGGTAGTCCTGGCTGTCAAGGTCGAAGATGTAGTCCACCTCTTTGCGGGGAATAACAAGGGTATGACCCGGAGCTACGGGGTTGATGTCGAGAAAAGCGTAGTGCTTCTCGTCTTCCGCCACTTTATATGAGGGGATTTCCCCGGCGGCTATTTTGCTGAATATGGTCGGCATAGTCTTTCAGGATCAGAAGTTGATTTCAACGATCTTGAACTTCATAAGTCCGGCGGGAACCTTGATCTCCACTTCCTCGCCGAGTTTGTGGCCGAGAAGCCCCTGGGCTATGGGGGTGGAGGAACCGATCTTTTTCTCCTTGAGGTTGGCCTCAGAGTCGGCAACGATGGTGTATTCCATCTCCATACCGTTGGCGATGTTTTTGATCTTGACGCGGTTGAGGATCTGGACTTCCTCGTTGTTGAGCTTGCTCTCATCGATTATGCGGCTGTTGGCCACGAGATCCTTTAGCTGTGAGATTTTCATCTCAAGCATACCTTGAGCCTCCTTGGCGGCGTCATATTCGGAGTTCTCCGAGAGGTCTCCTTTGTCGCGAGCTTCGGCTATCGCGGCGGATATACGGGGGCGTTCCACGGATTCGAGAAACGCGATTTCTTCCATTTTTTTCTTGTAACCTTCCTTGGTCATGTAAGTTATTGCCATGGTGACGGTGTTTTTTAGTGTTTGAAATCTGACATGGTCTGACGTAAAAAATTTAGAACCCCGAGGCGTGAACCTCGAGACTCTATGGTCTCATTTTGTCAGTGTTTTCTGTTCTGTTTGGTGCAAAGGTAATGACAAAAAGTCACAATCACAAGAATTTAACAAGAATTAAGACGTCGGTGATCATCCGAATTCTTCGTGGAGCCGGGCGAATCTTCCGGCTGTCTCCGGCGATATACGCTCCATGGATCTGACCACGGTCGGGAGAGATTTATGTTCCATCGCACCGCTTTTGGAGTAGAATTTGTCGGCATAGCACACGAGCCGTTCCAGAAGGGTTTCGGGCATATAGTCGGCCGGCGGAAGGGGGAGATGTTGATGCTCCACTTCCTCTCTTGTAATGCCTGCCCCGGTGTGTCGTTCGGCCACTCTTGCTGTCTCCTCATCCATGCCCTCTTCGCGCAGGAGTCTGCCGCCCAATACACCGTGCATTATATAAGGTGAAGTTCCGTTACATCCGATATCGGGAGCGGAAGTCATGAATATGCCGATGTCGTGGAGCATAGCTGCTTTTATTACGGTATATTCGTCAAGCGGGAGAGCTTTCCTACGGACTATCTCGACTGCAAGATCCGCCACCTGTCCGCAGTGGCGCATATAGATTACCCGCCGGAGGGTGTCCGGCGGGTAATATTTGTCTATGATTTCCTGATAATCTTTCATTCCACGATCGTGCACCATCCGTGCTTGTCCTCGATCTCTCCGAGCTGTATGCCGCGGATGGCTTCATATAGCTTCGTCACGATCGGACCGGGATTTCCGTCCTTCGAGACGATATATTTCTTTCCGGTGTCAAGGTCGTCGATCTCTCCTACGGGGGATGCTACTGCGGCGGTGCCGACCGCTGCGGCTTCGTCAATGTGCTCCAGCTCGTCCACGGTTATGTGGCGGCGTTCCACCTTTATGCCCATGTCTTCAGCCAACTGCATGAGACTCTTGTTGGTAATTGATGGGAGTATGGATTGGGATGCGGGGGTGATGTAGACTCCGTCCTTGATGGCGATGAAGTTTGCCGGGCCACATTCATCGAGATATTTCTTCTCTTTCGGGTCGAGGTAAAGTACGGCGGAGTATCCGAGTTCGTGGGCGTGTTCGCCGGCAGTGAGCGATGCGGCGTAGTTGCCACCGACTTTCCACAGGCCGGTGCCGTTGGGAGCCACACGGTCATATTGACGCATTATGCAGATGTTGGTGGGCTTGAATCCGGTCTTGAAGTAGGGACCTACGGGGGTCACGAGGATCAGGAAGAGGTATTCCGTAGCAGGTTTGACTCCCACCTGTGCGGAAATGCCTATCTCAAGCGGACGGATATAGAGAGATGCTCCGGATCCGTAGGGCGGAACAAACCGTTCGTTGAGCTTGACCACCTTGAGCACCATCTCCTTGAATTTTTCTTCGGGCAGCGGTTCCATGAGGATTCCCTTGGCAGACTCGCGGATCCGGCGGGCGTTTTCATCGAGACGGAACACACGCACTTTGCCATCCTTGCCTCTGAAGGCTTTCAGTCCTTCAAAAACTTCCTGGCCATAGTGCAGACAGGTTGAAGCGATGTGAAGATTTATCTCCTCGCTTTGTGATACTTCAATATCGCCCCATTTCCCGTCGCGGAAATAGCAACGGACATTGTAATCAGTTGGTATATAACCAAATGAAAGGTTCTTCCAATCTATTTCTTTGCCCATTTTAAAAATTGTTTTGTAATTTATGGTCGCAAATTTACTAATTTTTCCTTTAAAGTGTTACTTTTGTGATATGAAAAAGCTTATATCATTATTTTTGTTTCTTGTAGTGGTCGCATCGTCCGATGCTCAGACCAAGCCGACCATAGCCATACTCGGTGATTCTTATTCAACTTTTGAGGGATATGTGGAGCCGTCGACCAACGAGGTGTGGTATTATGCCACAGATCGAGGCCGGACCGATGTCACTGATGTGAGACAGACGTGGTGGCAGCTCCTCGCGCGCGAGCGCGGATATAAGATAGGTGTCAACAATTCATATTCCGGTTCCACTATATCACGAACGGGATATAGGGGGGAGGACTATTCCGATCGAGCCTTCATAACCCGTATGCATGATCTTGGTGATCCGGACGTGATATTTGTATTTGGCGCGACCAATGATTCCTGGGCCAAGGCGCCCATCGGGGAATACATATATGACGGATGGACACCGGTTGACCTTTTCAGTTTCCGCCCCGCCCTTGCTAAACTTCTTGACGGGATTCAGTCTCGCTATCCTAATGTCGATCTTTATTTTATTTTGAACGACAAACTTTCTGATGAAATAAATGAGTCTGTTGATGTGATATGCGCGAGATATGGGGTTCCGGTTATAAAATTGAAGGATATTGATAAGAAGGGCAATCATCCGACCGTGCTTGGTATGCGGCAGATTGCTGATCAGGTTGCCGCAGCGATGCGATAGCCTTGTTGGTGTCGTAATGTATTGAAATGTAATTGTTTTATCATGGATGTATCAAATGTTTGTGTGGGACCCGAATGTTTCAAGTGTTAAATAACTGTTAAATTGGTATTATAAATTTGGTTGGGATGGGGAAAATGTCTACCTTTGCACTCGCTTTTGAGGAGCAAGTCCCGCGGCGGCGGGATGGGGCTATGAAAAAGCGCTTGGATTGCGGAATTTGGAGCTGCAGAGTGTTAAAATGATGTTAAAACATCGCAAATGCTTGCAGGAATCAAATAAAGTCCGTAACTTTGCAAAACCTTTCGGGGTGAAAATTCCGGAAGAGACGTGAAAACGCAGAGCACATTGAAAGAATTACAATAG